>CAYYYI010000014.1:27846-30339 GCA_964475735.1 uncultured Anaerolineaceae bacterium | reverse complement strand
GGCTGCCCCTACAAGAAGTCGATGTACCGTCCGAGCACGCGCACTTCCGAGAAGTGCATCGCCTGCTACCCCCGCGTGGAGGGAACGGACCCTCTCACGGAAGGCCTGCCGATGGAAACGCGCTGCATGGCAGCATGCGTGGGGAAGATCCGGCTCCAGGGGCTGGTGAACGTCGATGAGCGGGGCGAATGGGAGGAGGATAGGCAGAATCCGTTGTACTACCTGGTGCACGTGGCGAAGATCGCGCTGCCCATCTATCCGCAGTTCGGCACGCAGCCAAACGTCTATTACATTCCCCCTCGCTGGGTGCCCCGGCCATACCTGCGTCAGATGTTTGGCCCCGGTGTCGATGATGCCATTGCGGCCTACGCCAATCCCACTCGCGAAACCCTCGCAGTGCTGCAACTCTTCCGGGCGAGCCAGCGCATCGTCTTCAGCTACAAGGTGGAAGCGGGCCCAAAGACCGCTGAGCTTACGGTTGGCGGGCAGAAGCGCGAAATCTACAACGACACCATCATCGGGTACGACAGCAAGGGCAAGGAAGTCGTGCGGGTCACGGTCGACGAGCCCACGGCCGAGCGCCCCGGACAGTTGAATTCGATCTAGGAGAGCCGGGATGAAGGCTATGAAGCCGGTCACGAAATCTCCGCAGTGGCAGACTGCGGTGTCGCGCAGCCTCATTTACTCGTTCCTGAGTCGCGCGGTCGCCTATCCGAGCCCGGAGCACCAGACCGTAATGCGTGAGCAGATTGCGCCAGCACTTGGGGGGCTGGATGGTGATGAAGGGGTCCCCAGTGGTCTCCGCGAAGCACTGAGGCTTGTGGACCGCCCGTTGGACGAGATGCGCGAGGCTCATGCGGCAATCTTCACAATGACAGTCTCGGCCGACTGTCCTGACTACGAGACTGCCTACAATTGCCGCGATGTGTTCCAGCAAGCTCACGCTATGGCCGACGTTGCCGGTTTCTACCGGGCACACGGGCTCAACGTGGGAGGGCGCCAGTATGAGAGGCCCGACCACATCACGACCGAACTGGAGTTCATGGGCTTTCTCGCGCTCAAGGAAGCATATGCCCTGGAGAAGCTTGGCTCCGAGAATGTGGAGATGGCTCGCGAGGCGCAGGCGTTGTTTCTTAAGGAGCACCTTGGGTGCTGGGGGCCCGCGCTGGGTCGGCGGATCGAAGCCCAGGCCGAAAGCGATACGTTCTTCGCCTCGGCTGGTAAGGCGCTGGCCGCCTGGCTGATGGATGACTGCGAGCGGCTGGGAGTGGAGCCGATCAGGGTGATAGACGAGCCGCTGCTGGCGTGGCCCGAAATGGATGACGGGAGCTGCGGCGGCGAGGCCGGCTGCCCGGTCATCAGGTTCGACGAAATCCCGGTGGAACGAGGTTAGAAACATGAGGTTCTTCCACTACCTTCCCAGGCGCGTGATTACGTTTGCCGGGCTTGCGGCGGTGCTTCTGACGGCGGGCCTGCTGCAGCTTGCCGGGGCCAACCCGGCGGCGTCACAGACGCTCACGCTCACGGCCTGGCAGGCCGACGCAGACCCCGGCCTCGATCCCGCCAACGAGATCTGGGGGCGTGCCCAGTTCATCCAGGCCCCGCTCACCGCGCAGGCAGGCTCCTACGCCGCCGGTGGCGGCAGCGTCCCGGTGGTCTGGGCGAGGGCGCTTCACTTCAACAACACCCTCTACGTTCGCCTTGAGTGGGAAGACTCGACGCAGGACGACTCGGCCTTCAAGGTGGAGCAGTTCGCCGACGCGGCTGCGCTCGAGTTCCCCGCAAAATCGGCCACGTCCGTGCCGTCGGTCTGCATGGGCCAGGCCGACATGGGAGTCAACATCTGGCAATGGCGCTCCGATTCGCTCGGCGATCCGAACGAGCTCTATGCCAACACCCTGGTCGACATGTACCCAACGAAGGACGACCTCTTCTACACCGCCCGCGCCGCTGGCAACCCTTACGCCAATCCGAAGCAGGGGCCGGTCCAGAACCTTGTCGCCGTAGCCTTCGGCACGCTCAGCCCGGCTGAGACCCAGGACGTGCTGGGCAAAGGCGAGTACAAGGACGGCCGCTGGTCGGTCGTTTTCGCTCGCCCGTTCGCCGGCGCCGCCGACGACCAGGCGTCGTTCGCAGCCGGGACAAACACCGACATCGCCCTGGCCGTATGGAACGGGAGCGAAGGCGACCGCAACGGCCGCAAGTCTGTCTCCCAGTTCATGACGCTCAGCATCTCGGGCGCCGCCATTCCGGAGGCCGAAGGCAGCCACTGGCTGGTGCTTGCCCTCGCCGCGGGCGCACTCCTTGTGATTGGCGGCGGCGGCATTGCTCTCGGCCTGTACGGCCTCCATGAAGGGAAGCAGTCTGCGTGATGGCGCGAGAAGCCCGGTCAGCGGGTCCGGGGGCGGCGGCGCCGCCCCTCCGCCTCGAGCTTGTGCTCGCCGGGCTTGCCATTGCTTCCGCGATTGAGCTTCTCATCCTCCGCACCTTCAC
>CAYYYI010000014.1:25566-27746 GCA_964475735.1 uncultured Anaerolineaceae bacterium | reverse complement strand
TCGGCGGGTTCGCGGCCGCCTTCGCGCTCCAGGGAACCAGCGCCATGCTGCAGGACGCCGCTTCCCAGGGATACGGCTCCTACGAAACGCGCTGGCTGCTCTGGGGCGCCGAGTGGATGGCCCTCGCCTTTGCGATTGCCGCCCCGTTCGGCTTCGCCGCGCGCCCGTCGCGCCTCGCAGCGGCCCCTTCCGCGGTGGCCGGACTGGTGATGTTCGGCGCCCTGCTCGGCAACGGCTCCACCACGAAGATCCTTCTGCTCTGGAACGAAGGGCTGGCCGGCACTCTGCCCGCCATCGCCTACGCCGTGGGGGCTGCGACGCTGCTGGCCACCGCCCTCGGCCTGCTTGGCCAGCGCCGGATGGTCGCACTTGCCGGGTTCGTTCTGCTCATCACGGGGGGCATTGGCCTGCACAGCACCTACCAGACGGGCCTGGTGGTGGCGGGAATGGCGGCGCTCTGCCTCGCCGCCCGCGAAGGGACGCTGCGTGCTTCACACACCGCCGGGGAGCCCGGGAGCACCGCTCAGGAGTCGCGGGCGGCCGGGAGTCCTTTGGCAAGTTCGTCGTAGCGGCGCGCAAAACGGCCCACGTCCGGATCCTTACCCATCGCTGCGTCCACCTGTTTCCCGAACTTTGCCTCCGCTTCGGCGATCTGATCGGCCGTCGTCATGTGGCGGGCGAAGGCGCTGACTACGCGCTTCATTTCATGGCCCGTTCGAGAGATCCCGCCGGGGCACGCGGGCGGCGCTACGCTTTCGGCGACAGAGCGCGTGAAGACCTCTTCGCGAGCTCCGCATGTGGGGCACATGAACTCATAGAGTGGCATGGCGATAGGGTAGCATAACCAGTCAGAACTGGAACTATTCCCCGGCAGGCCATCGCTCGGCGAGATAGTGCTCGGCCGAGATCGCCGCGGTGGCGCCGTCGCCGCAGGCGCTCACCAGTTGCCGCGCAGCGCCTGTGCGCACGTCTCCCGCCACGAACAGGCCGGGCAGAGCGGTCCTCATGCCCAGGTCGACAATGGCGTGTCCCCCGGCATCAAGCTCCACCAGACCCTTGAGGAGATGGCTGTTCGGGATCTGCCCGACGAAGATGAACACCCCTGAGACCGCCATCGGCCACGTCTCGCCGGTCACCGTGTTGCGCAGTTGGATGCTCTCCACCTGGCCGTCGCCCTCGATTCGCTCGACGACCGTGTTCCAGGTGAAATCGATGCGGGGGTTGGCGAAGGCGCGCTCCTGGAGCACGGCGCTCGCCCGCAACTGGTCGCGCCGATGGATGATGTGGACCTTGCTCGCGAAGCGCGTGACGAACAGGCCTTCGTCGAGCGCCGAGTCGCCGCCGCCGATGACAGCCACCTCCTGGCCCTGGAAGAAGGCCGCATCGCATGTCCCGCAGTAGCTAACGCCCCGGCCGGTCAGCTCCGCTTCGCCCGGAACGCCGAGCTTCGCGTAGTCTGCGCCCGCCGTGACGATGACGGCCCGGGCCCGGTACTGCTCGGCCCCGGTGCTGAGGATGAACTGATCATCGTTTTCGCGGGCGAGAGACTCCACCCCCTCGTAGTTGACCTGCGCGCCAAACTTCTCCGCCTGCTGGAGCATCAATTGGGCGAGGTCGAAGCCGTTCGCGCCCTGCGGGAACCCGGGGTAGTTCTCGACGATGTCAGTCGTCGCTATCTGCCCGCCGGTCACAAGCCGCTCGAACACAGCCGTTCGCCTTCGGGCGCGCGCCGTGTAGATGGCGGCCGTCAAGCCCGCTCCGCCCGCGCCCACGATCGCGACGTCGAGATCCTGCATGGGGTGATGTCCTCCCTGTGCTGCCTTCCCCGGCGGACGCGAAAGGCGGCCACAGGGGCCGCCTCACGCTTCGCATGTCTGGCGCCGGGCCTTCGCCGGGCGGCCCCGTTAGACCAGGGCCTCTTCGAGCCGCTTCTTCAGTTCGCTCTTCGGCCGGAATCCAACGATCGACCCCTTCAGCTCACCGCCCTTGAAAATGAGCAGGGTCGGGATGCTGCGGATGCCGAACTTGCTGGGCACGGCCGGGTTCTCGTCGGTGTTCATCTTGAAGAAGCTCACCTTGCCGGCATATTCATCGCTCAGCTCCTCGACGATGGGGGCGACCATGCGGCAGGGGCCGCACCACGGCGCCCAGAAATCGACCAGCACGGGCAGGTCGCTCTT
>CAYYYI010000014.1:3668-25466 GCA_964475735.1 uncultured Anaerolineaceae bacterium | reverse complement strand
GTGCTCGAAAACGCCCGCGAAGTGCTCCACACGGCCCGCACCACCTTCCCCCTCCCCTCCGTCATCCGCCTCGTAAACATGATCCGCCGACCCCGTCCGAAGGTGCGCCTCACGCGCAAAGAGGTCTTCTCCCGTGACGGCTGGCGGTGCGTGTACTGCGGCCGCGAGACGCGCGACCTCACGCTCGACCATGTGATTCCGCGCCACCGGGGCGGCCCCCACACATGGGAGAACCTCGTGAGCGCGTGCAAGGCGTGCAATCACCGCAAAGCCGGGCGCACTCCCGCCGAGGCCCGCATGTCGTTGCGGAATGAGCCGGCCCCACCCCGTGTCTCCATCTACCACGTCTTCTTCCAGTACCTGGGCAGCCAGAGCGAATGGCGCAAGTTCGTGCCTGGCTACGAGCCGGTTGCCTCCGCGGCCGGGTGAGCCCCGCCCCCGGCCAGACAAGGCGCGTATGATGACTGTCATACCGCGCCGTCGCCGCCGCTCCTGAGGATTCACCATCTCCGCCGGTGACTCGTGCGCTCCGGTCCTCCATCTAACTCTGCGAGACTCCCATGCAAGCCACGACCCCTCTCGACGATCTCGCCCGCGCCCAGCGGGAGTACGAGGCGCTTCTCGGCGGCAACGAGAGCGAACCGCGACTGACCACCTACGGCGCGCCTCTCAAGCCGCTTTACACGCCCCTCGACACAGCGGGCCTGGACTACCTCTCGGACCTCGGATTTCCCGGGGGCTTCCCATTCACCCGCGGCGCGACGCCTACCGGTTACCGGGGAAAAGGGTGGACCCGGCGCCAGGTAATCGGTGTGGGCACCGCCGAAGAGACGAACGAACGCCTGCGTTACCTGTTTGACCAGGGCCAGACCGGGTTCAGCGTCTGTGGTATGGGCTATGCGCCCTACGAGTCCAGCGATCCGCGCGCGGAGGGCGTTTTGGGGCGCGGCGGAGTCTGGCTCGACACCCTGGCCGACATGGAGACGCTGCTCGCCGGAATCGACATGGCGGGCGTGACCATCAACCAGATCGGGGCATCGCTCCCGGTCTTCGCCATGATCCTGGCCGAGGCTGACCGCCGGGGGATTCCCCGGGCCCAGCTCAGCGGCACCATCCAGAATGTTGTCGCCCCGGGCGGCGACGGTCCCGCCCGGCGTGGCAACCACACCATCGACGTGATCGAGTTCTGCACTCGCGAGATGCCGCGGTGGAACCACACCAGCATCTCCGCCCGCAACATCCGCGACCAGGGCGTCTCGTCGGTCCAGGAGGTCGCCTTTGGTGTGTTCATGGGGCGCTACACGGCAAGGGCCGCGCTCAGCCGCGGTCTCGATATCGACGCCGTGGCCCCGCGCATCTCCTTCTTCTTCAGCGCCGAAAACGAGTTTCTCGAAGAGGTGGCGAAGTTCCGCGCAGCCCGGCGCGTTTGGGCCCGTGCTATGCGCGACCTTGGCGCCACCAACCCGCGGGCGCAGGTCATGCGCTTCCATGTTCAAACGTCGGCGCTGAGCCTCACCATGCAGCAGCCTCTGAACAACATAATCCGGGCCACCGTCCATGCGCTGGCGGCGGCTCTCGGCGGCGCCCAGTCGCTTTCGGTGAACTCCTACGACGAGGTGCTCGCCATCCCCACCGAGGCGGCTGCCACGCTCTCGCTCCGGACTCAGCAGATCATTGCCGATGAGACCGATGTCACTGCAGTCAACGACCCCCTGGGCGGCTCCTACGCGATCGAGGCGCTGACGCAGCAGATTGAGGACGAAGTCCTCAAGGAGATTGCGCGCCTGGAGTCGTACCCGGACCGGCAGGCGTTCGAATCGATGTCCGCCGACGCGGACCTTGCAGGCTACCGGCGCCAGCTCCAGATCGACCGTGGCCAGCGCGCCATGGTGGGAGTGAATGAGCACGTGCTCGATGAAGAGGCGGAGGAGGAGATTGGCCTGTCCGCAAACGAGATCTTCGAGTATGACCCCGCCTGGCGCCAAAAGCAGATGGCCCGGCTGGCGAAGGTCAAAGAAGAGCGCGACCCCGCCGCCGTCGAAGCCGCCGGGGCGCGCCTCACCCGGGCCTATCGCGACCGGGAGAACCTGGTCGAGCCCGTGGTTGAGGCCGTGAAGGCCTACCTCAGCATCGGCGAAATCACGTCCCTGCTTGCCTCCGTCGCAGGCTGGGAGGAGATCGAGCGCCGCCACTGTTTCTACATCAACCAGTTCTACTAGGAGGGAACCTGTATGGGCCGCGTGCGCTTTCTGATGGTTTCGGATTCTCGCGGGCACACCACTGGCTACTACGCCGTCTCCCGCGCGCTCCGCGATGCCGGCGTCGAGGTTGTGCTTGGCGGCTTCCTGCCCGCTGCAGGCATCGTCGAGGTCGCGACGCAGGAAGACGCCGACTTCATCGGCTATCGCATCATGGACCGCGAGCCCGTGTCCGTGGTGGCTCCATTGATGGACCTGTTGCGTTCGAGCGGCATGGAACACGTGCGCGTGGTGGTGGGCGGGATCGTGCCGCCTGCGAAGAGCAGGCAACTCCAGGCGCTCGGCGTTGAGCGCATTTTCCCTCCTGGCTCGCGCCTTGAGGAAATCGCTGCCTACGTCAAAGGTGAAGATGTGACGCTGCCCGAAGAGCCGGCGCCGGCGAACCTCGGAATGCCGCTCCGTATCGGCATCTGAGCCAGGCGCGGCGCTCCAATCGTTCTGTCTCGCGTTCCACACTCCATATCCCGAGGAGGCCCCCGTGAAAGCAACCGATCCTAACTGGCGAGAGCGCCATACCGGCAAGCTCTGCACGATGGCAGAGGCTGTGAGCGTCGTCCGCAGCGGCGATGTGATCTACGCTGGCGGCTGGACCTCCGTGCCCGCGCAGCTCTGTCTTGCGCTGCAGGCCCGGCACGCGGAACTTCGCGACGTCGCCGTCTACACCTTCTTGACCCCGGTCAACTGGGACCTCCCCGAGTGCCGGGGCGTGTTCTCGACCCGCTCCCTCTACGCCGGGCCCTACGAGCGCGCGGGCATTCGCGCGGGCAACATCGAATGCTACCCCGCCACGCAATGGCGCGCGGGCAAACCACCTCCCGGCCTCGATGTCGAGTTCGACCACATGCTCGTTCCCATTTCTCCGCCAGATGAGGACGGCTGGTGTTCGTTTGGTGGGGGCGTATGGTTCGGCCCCACCCTCGTACCGCACGCAAAGAACATGATCGGCGAAGTCCACCCCGAGTTCATCCGGACCGGTGGCGAGAACCGCATCCACATCTCCCGCTTCAGCGCCATAGCCGAGGTGTCGGCGGCGCCGCCTCCGCCTCCCATCGCGCCCCGGTCGGAGGAGACCGAACTGGCCGCCAATGTCATCTGCACGCTCGTCGCTTCCGAACTGGTCAAGGACGGCTCTACGCTACAGTTCGGAGTGGGCGACGTCTCCGCCGCCATGCCGGTCTTCCTGGGCGAAAAGCACGACCTCGGCGTGCACACCGAGATCCTTCCCGGCGGCATCGTCGACCTTGTGAAGCAGGGGGTCGTCACGGGCAAGTACAAGCCGCTGAACCCCGGCAAAATCGTCGCCAGCGCGCTCGTCCAGATGCCGGTCGACGAACTTGCCTTCATTGACGGCAACGAGATGTTCGAGCTGTACGACTTCACCTACACCGACGATTTGCGGAACCTGTTGCAGTTCGAAAACTTCGTAGCCATCAATAACGCGCTTGCTGTCGATGTGACGGGCAACGTGGCCGCCGAGGCCCAGGGGCCGCTTGTGTTCAGCGGTCCGGGTGGCCAGCCCGTGTTCGCGATCGCCTCTTCGACAGGAAGCGGCGGCTCGGTCATCGTGCTCCCCTCTTCCCAGCTCGTTGGCGAAACCAGGCACAGCCGCATCCTTGCCGGACATCCCCTGGCGAGCACGATCACGACCCACCGTGGGTTCGTGGATCACGTGGTGACCGAACAGGGCATCGCCTCCCTGCGCGGCAAGTCGATCCGCGACCGCATGGCAGAGCTGATCTCGGTCGCGCACCCCGACTTCCGCGCGGAGCTCCGGAAAGAGTGCGCCGCGCTCTACGGGGTGAGCCCGTGATTCGTTCCAGCGCACCGCCACAGGCGGCGGTTGCCAACTGTGGCTGAGCCGCTTTCGCGCGAAGGGATCCTCGCCGCTGCCGTTGAGCTTGCGCAGACGCAGCACGGCGGCGCCCTCGCCACCATGCACGCCGAGGACGGGACGCCGTACGTCACCTTCGTGCTCTTCCACCTGCGCGACGATGGCACGGTGCTGTTCGCCAGCGCCAGCCGCTCGCAGCACTCTCGCAATCTCGCGGCG
This sequence comes from uncultured Anaerolineaceae bacterium, assembly GCA_964475735.1. GTDB lineage: Bacteria > Chloroflexota > Dehalococcoidia > Tepidiformales > Tepidiformaceae > UCB2. Next base: position 21,158 of record CAYYYI010000014.1, on the reverse strand, counting down.
ACCCCTGAGGTCTCCTTCCTCGTGGACAACCGCGAGGTGATTCGCAGCGACTGGACGGCCTTCGACCGGCTCGTCATCGAAGGCCGCGCCACTGAGATTCCACAGGACGACATGCGCTACGAGCCGTATCTTCGCGAGCTCGGCGCCAAGGACCCGCTTTCGGCCTACTTCACCGGGCGCGGCGACCTCTACTGCATCACGCCACGCCGGATCGTGCTCATGAAGGGCATAGAGGGCGGGCGCCATGTTGCCGACTTCGAAGGCGGCCAGTAGGCGCAGCGAGTAGCCTCGCCGGCCTTCGACCGCCCTACAATGGCACCGTGAATTACACGGAGGCCATCGAGTTCCTGCTCTCCTTCACCGATATGGAACGGGGAGTCCAGAAGTCGGCGAGCCCGGCAATGAGCGTGGCCTCTGTCCGGGCGCTCCTTTCCCGGCTGAACGATCCCCACTCTGGCCGCAAGACAGTCCACATAACGGGCTCCAAGGGCAAGGGCAGCACCGCCGCCATGATCGCCAGCATCCTCGGGCACTCAGGCGCGCACACGGCCCTCTTTTCGAGTCCTCACCTTCACTCCTTCACCGAGCGCATCAGGTTGGACGGTTCACCCGTATCGCCCGAAGAATTCGCCGCCGGGTTGACGGCCATCCGCCCTGCTGTCGAGGCCGAGCAGGCGAGCGTTCACGGCGACGTCAGCACCTTTGGCGTGCTGACGGCCCTCTTCTTCTGGCTTGCCCGCGCCCAGGCGAAGCGGGTGGACTGGCAGGTGGTGGAGGTCGGCCTGGGCGGGAGCTTCGACGCCACCAACGTGTTCGAAACGGTCGACGTGGCGGTGATCACCCCTATTTCGCTCGAACACACTGCAATTCTTGGCGACACCGTGGAGGCTATCGCTCACGACAAGGCCGGCATCGTGAAGCCTGGCACCATCTGCGTCCTCGCCCCGCAGAAGTCGCCGGAGGTGGCCGAGGTCGTCCGTGCGCGTTGCGAAGAGGTAGGCGCGAAGCTCATCGATGTTGCCGCGGACTACCGCGCGGACGTCACGGAGAAGCACGTGTACGGCCAGGCGTTCCGGTTGAGAGGCCCACGGGGGGTCCGCACGCTGCGGCTCCAGATGTTGGGCCGCCACCAGGTCGACAACGCCCTCACGGCCGTTGCCGCCGTCGAAGCGCTTCGTGCCGCCGGCCACGACATCGGCGAACGCGCCATCACCGACGGGCTGGCCCGAACCAAGGTGCCGGGCCGTCTCGAGGTGATGGGCCAGGGGCCCCTGATCGTCGCAGACGGCGCCCACAATGGCGAGAGCGCCGCCGCGCTCGCTACCGCACTGCGCGAGTACTTCGAATGGAAGCGCTGCTTCCTTGTCCTCGGTGTAACGCGCGACAAGGATCTGCGCGCCATCGGCTTCGAATTGGCGAACCTTGCCGAGATGATCGTCTGCTGCTCCTTCCAGAACCCGCGTTCGAAGGACCCCTTCGAGATGATCCAGGAGATTGGCTTCCTGGGGCCGCCGGCCGTCGCCGAACCGTCTGTCGCGTCGGCGATAGACACGGCCCTCGCCCACGCCGGCGCCGAGGATCTGGTCTGCATCGCGGGCTCCCTTTACGTGGCCGCGGAGGCCCGCGAACGGCTGCTCGGCGAAACCGTCGTAAAGCGCTAATTCAACGTGGCCGAATTGACGCACCGGCCACCCCGGTCAAAGATCCGTGGAATGGCCGTACGCGTAATCCGAGCGGCTGTCATCGGCGTGCGGTCGTCGCAGTATCTGGAAGCCGCTGGCCGTGTTCAGCTTCAACATGCTTGGTGACGCGCTCCGCGACATGCTCGACCCGCGCCTGCGCGGCGCGCGCGGCAACTTCGGATAGCTGGACCTAACGCCGGGCGCCCGGCAGTCTGAATCGATGCGCTTCGCTGAACGTTTGCGCTCTGGACAGTTCGCCGTCACGCTCGAGATCACCCCTCCGCAGCGTCCGCTGCGAAGCGTCCTGCTGCGCCGCGCGCGCGCCATAGGCGCCTGCGCCGATGCCGTCAATGTCATTCAGCGCCCGGGACGCCAGTCGAGCCTGGATGCTTCCGTCCAACTTCTCCATGCAGGCATCGAGCCGGTCTGGCACATCGTCACCCGCGGTGCGACTCGCGAAGCCGTTACCCGCGACCTTCAGACGGCGCGCGATGCGGGCATCCACCAACTGCTTGTGATTCGAGGCGACCACGCCGCCGCCGATGCCGTTGCGACGCCCTCCATCAAGCACGTGGTTGCCATGACCCGCGAGACAGTGGCCGGCGCCTGCATCGGCGTTACCCTCAACCAGTACGTGCCCGATCGAGGAGCAGTTGTTCGTAACCTCCTTCCAAAGCTTCGTGCCGGGGCAGAGTTCGTCCAGACCCAGCCCGTGTTCGAGGTCGCCTCTGTCGAGCCGTTTGTGGACGCGGTCCGGGCGGAGTTCCCGGCGGCAAGGTTTGTTGCGATGGTTGTCCCTCTGCTCTCCCCCGCGGCCGTGGAGGGCATCCAGCGGCGGCTCGGTTTCCGCCTTCCCGCCGCGATGGCCGCGGGGCTCGCCGCGGGCTCGGAAGCTGGCTGGGACCTTTTCGGCGAGACGCTCACGTCCCTCGTGTCCAGCCGGCTTGTGGACGGCGTCGCCATCATGACCACCGAGATGGACCCGCCGCCGGCCGTGGGCGAGCGGATTGTCGAAGCCCTGCGCGCGGCCGGCATCGCCTGCTCGCCCTGAACGTGTGCGCCTGCCCCTCGGCTACAATGGCTCCATGACCACCGGACCCATGAAGGTCACCGTCATCTCCGACTACGTCTGACCGTGGTGCTATATCGCTGCCCGTCGGGTAGCGCAGTTTCAGCGGGAATTCGAAGTTGCCGTGACATGGTGGCCGTTCGAGCTTCACCCCGAGACGCCGCCGGAGGGCCGCGACGTAGAGGAGCTGTTGCGCCGTACCGGCCGCGGCCGCGCCTACAGCGACCACCTCCGCGCCTACGCGGCAGAGGCGGGCATCACGCTCGCCTCGAACCGGTGGCTCGCCAACTCCCACCGGTCCCTCGAGTTCGCCGAGTTCGCCCGCGACCGCGGCAGGTTCCATGAGGCCCATGACGCGCTCTTCAAGGCCTACTTCGAGCAGAAGCGCGACATCGGCGACCTGGAGGTGCTTTGCGAGATCGCTGGCGAATGCGGGCTCGACCACATGGAGTTCAGGGCCGAAGCCGGCCTTGGCCGCTACGCCGAGCTGATCGACAGGACAACCGCCATTGCGCGGCAGAAGGGCGTCACCAGCACCCCCACCATGATCTTCGACGATCGCGTGGTGGTGACCGGCGCGCAGGATTACCTCGTCTACGAAGACCTTCTGCGGCGGCTTGGCGCGCGCCGCAGAGAGAACGCAGCGCCTGAGGCCACGGCATGATAGCTACCAGTGCAATTTCCGGACGCTTGCATGTCCGAGCCTGAGATCACCGCTGAGGCATTGACCGGTCTCAAGCCCGACCGCTTTGCCGATCTGCTTCCCGCCACGGACGCGCACGGACGTGAGCACGGCTGCGACCTCGGCTCCGCCCCGGTCCTGCCTGCCCGCGAGATCGGTGTGCTCGTGCGTGCCACGCGGGCAAGCTACGTGCTAGAGGTTGGAACGGGTCTCGGCTATTGCGGGCTCCACGCCGTGGACGGCTTCGGGCGCACTGGCCGGCTGGACACGATCGAACGCGACCAGGTGCATGCACAACTGGCCGAAGAGAACTTCCGCCGCTACGGCCTCGCAGACCGCGTCCGCGTTCATTGTGGGCGCGAAGCGGATGTCCTCGCCGGACTCAACGGGCCCTACGACATGCTCGTGCTCCATGCCGGCCCCGCGGGCGACGAACGCTCCTTCGAGGACATCCTGCGGCTCCTTCGTACTGGCGGCACGCTTCTCGTGAACTCCAGCGGTGGCGGGCCCGCGCTCGACTCCTTCCTCAGGCGGCTGGCCACCGATGACCGCCTGCTCCCCTCGTTCGGTCCCGGCATGCACCACGTAGTGGCGGTGCGCATTCGCTGAGCCTGTCCCCGGCTTCCTTCCTGGAACATCCTGCGGATCCGAACAGGCTTCGCAATCGCAGGGTAGATGCCTAGGGACGTTTACTGAGTGCAACGGTGGCTTGCAGCGGGCAAACTGGGCCGTGCGCTGGTGCGGCACTGCCGTACCGCCAGGTGGGGTAGTTCGATGTACACGATCCGGGTTGACACATCACATGGCCTGCTCCGGATAGAGCTTTCGGGCCGGCTTGTAACATCGGAGGCGCTGCGCGCGATGTCGCAGGCGTTCGCCATCGCCGAGGCGGGCTCGCTCACCACCGCCATCTGCGATGTTCGGAACCTCCACCGGGGTCCTGCAGGCTCAATGGTAGTGGCGGCCGCGCTGGCCGTGCGCTTTCAGCCCCGGTTGAGGCTTGCCTTCGTGGCCCACGAATCGCAGACGCGCTTCCTGGGCCGGGTCCTCCGCTTCTCGGGAATCCGCGAGGGAATCAGGGTCTTCGGGCAGCGAGATGTGGCCGAGACCTGGCTGCTGCCCTCGGTCCGCGCCGCGCGGCGGACCAGCAGCACCGAACGCCGCCACGCCGAGCAAATCCTCGGACGGACGGCCGAACCGGATGCCGGTGAGGCCGCTGCGCTCCCGCAGGAAGCCCGCAATCCGGCTGCGTGAGCCGGCGGAACTCGCCAGCCCCCCACTCGCTTGACAGCAACTTCTGCGACCGCATAGGCTCCCCGCCAAGTCCCCCGTCCTGCTGCCGGGCCGAGGAGGGTCATCGATGACTGCGCTGCCTGGAATTGCCAACGTCGATCGTGACGAGTTGCGCGCGCGCGTCGCAGAGAAGTACCGCGACGTCGCCGTCAACCCGGAGCTCGGGTTCCACTTCCACACCGGCGCACCGCTCGCCCGGATGCTCGGATACGCCGCCGAAGTCGTCGCCTCACTGCCTCAGGGCGCCGTCGACTCCTTCGCCGGGACGGGCAACCCCTATCTCTTCGGTGACCTCATCCCGGGCGAGGTCGTTGTGGACGTGGGTTGTGGGGCAGGGTTCGACACCCTGATCGCGGCCAGGCAGGTGGGGGCCTCCGGGCGCGTCCTCTCCGTCGACATGACTCCCGAGATGCGCGCGAAGGCGGCTGCCAGTGTGGCGGCAATGGGGCTCAGCAACGTCGAGGTCCTGGAGGGGTTCGCCGAAAGCCTGCCCGTCGGCGATGGCATGGCGGATGTCCTCATCAGCAACGGCGTGGTGAACCTCTGTCCCGACAAGCAGGCCGTCTTTCGCGAGATGTTCCGGGTGCTCAAGCCCGGCGGGCGCATCCAGGTGGGTGACATCCTCGTCCACAAGGAGGTCCCCCAGGAGGCGAAGGACGACATCGAGCTCTGGAGCGGCTGAATTGCCGGTGCTCTGCTGGAAGCAGAGTGGCGGCAGATTCTCGGTCTCGTTGGGTTTGTTGACACCGTGATGTCCAACGAAGTAGACGTTTTCTCGGGCAGCAAGCACGAATCCGACGCGAAGGAGTTTGAGACGCGCGGCGTCACGGTCTTCGCTCGCAAGCCCGCGTAGGACACTTCTGGCCCGGGGCCTGGAAGTGCCCTTTCGCCTTCCCCGGCCGTCTGCCATCCTTCGGGCATGGCTACCTACGACCAGCTCCAGATCGGCGACTCCGCATCCTTCACCAAGACCCTCAGCGAGACGGACATCTACCTCTTCGCGGGCATCACGGGCGACCTCAATCCCGCCCACGTTGACGCCGTCTCTGCCGCGCAGGGGATGTTCAAGCAGCGCATCGCTCATGGGATGCTGAGCGCCTCGTTCATCTCAACCGTCCTCGCCATGCACCTGCCCGGCCCCGGCACGATATACGTTGGCCAGAACCTGCAGTTCCGCGGGCCTGTGTTCATCGGCGACACCGTCACCGCGCGCGTCGAGTGCACCGAGAAGATGGAGCAGCGCAAGTGGGCGAAGTTCAAGACCACCGTCACCAACCAGGATGGCAAGCTCGTCGTTGACGGCGAGGCGACGGTCATTCCTCCGGCCGCCTGACGCCGGTGCATGTAGCCTTTGAAGGATGACTTCGCCGCCGCGCCGCCGCCTTGAGACTTACGCCCCCGAAGACACACGCGGCCGCTGGGGGTGCATCGGCGTTGGCGCGGTGCTGGGCATCGTCATTGGCGCGATGTTCGCGTTCTATGGGCTGCCGCCCATCCTTCGCTCAATCTACGGCGAAGCGAAAGTTGGCCCGGGCGAGAGCTACAGTGGCGATGCGAAGGAGATTCGCGTCGCCGCTGTCCAGCACAGCGGCAGCGAAGTGAGGGTCACACTGCAAGCCCGCACCAACAAGACCTGGCGCCCGGAGGCGTCCGACTTCTCGCTTGAGCTTTCCACCGGGGGCGACTGGCTTGAGGCGCAACCGCCTTCCGCAGACGACCCCGCGACCGCGCTCAGCTTTGAGCTCGGCGTGCGCCGCGAGATCGCGCTCGTGTTTGTCCTGCCCCCCGGGCGCGCGGGTGACCCGAAGGCGCTGCATCTCTCCTCCCCGCGTGTGCGGTTCGATCTGGAGGAGTGATCGGCGTGGGTGGGCACGACAGTCTCCCCCACTACCTGCGGCCGGGCCTGCGGCTGGTATTCGTCGGCTACAACCCTGCCATCTACTCCGCGCAGGCGGGGCACTACTACGCCCGCCCGGGAAACGTCTTCTGGCGGCAGCTCAGTGCGAGCGGACTCGTCGCGCGCGACGTAGGGCCGGGCGACGATGCTATGCTCATGGACGAGGCGGGCATCGGTTTCGTGGACCTTTGTTGCCGTCCGACGGTCCGCGCCGAGGAGCTTACGCGCGAAGAGATCATCGCGGGAGCTCGCCGCCTGCACGCCGAATTGGCCGAGTACCAGCCCGCTGTGGCCGTGTTCAGCGGCCGGGGAATCTACCAGCACTTCGGGCGCCATGCGCTGGGGGCGCCAGCCCGCGAGCTCGCCGCTCGTCTCTACGGACCGCAGCCCGAGCGGATCGGTGTGACGGTCCCGTGGGTTATCCCAAGTTCGAGCGGGCTCGCCAGCCGTTGGCACCGCGAACGCCTCGACTGGCTGCGGAAGCTGGCGGCAGCCCTCGACGGTATGGCGGCCGTTCATTGACTGCCCGGCTTTGGGACTCCGCCGGGGAGCTACAATCACGCAATGCGCGCCGCAGTCCTCGGCAAACCCGGCCCCATCGCCGGTGCGCCCCTTGTTCTCAAAGATGTGCCCGAGCCTGTGCCGGGTCCGGGCGAGATCGTCCTCCAGCTGTCCGCCTGCGGAGTCTGCCGCACCGACCTCCAGCTCTCCGAGGGCGACCTTGCCCCGCGGCGCTTGCCCATCATCCCCGGTCACCAGGCGGTCGGACGCGTTTCCGCGATTGGCGATGGCGTTGAGGGGTGGCATATTGGCGAACGGGCCGGGGTAGCGTGGCTCGGCGGCGTTTGCGGGGACTGCGCCCACTGCCAGGCGGGCAAAGAGAACCTCTGCGCCGATGCACGCTTCACCGGCTGGGACCGCGACGGCGGCTTCGCCGGGGCGATCGCCGTGAGAGCGGACTTCGCCCTGCGCCTGCCCGCGGGTTTTGATGACCTCGCCGCGGCGCCGCTTCTTTGTGGGGGCGTTATCGGCTACCGCTCGCTCAAGGTTTCGGGCATTGAGCCGGGCGGCAGGCTTGGGCTGTACGGCTTCGGAGCATCGGCCCTGCTTGCCATCCAGGTGGCCGTTCATTGGGGGTGTGAGGTGTTCGTCTGCACACGCTCGAAGGAGGAGCAGTCGCGAACCCTCACCCTTGGCGCAAGCTGGGCCGGGGGCTACAACGACCAGCCGCCCTCGCCGCTCGACGCCGCCATCACCTTCGCGCCCAGCGGCGATGTCGTCGTGGCGGCGCTCAGGGCGCTCGGCCGCGGAGGCACCGTCGCAATCAACGCTATCCACCTCGATCGCGTGCCCGAGTTCGCCTACGAGCACCTCTGGTGGGAGCGCCAGTTGCGCAGCGTCGCCAACTTCACTCGCAGCGACGCGGCCGAGTTCCTGGCGCTCGCGGCGGAGATCCCGGTCCGAACTGAGGTCGAGGCATGGCCCCTGGACGAAGTGAACGCCGCCCTTGCCCGGCTCGCCCGGGGCGAGGTGAGGGGCGCAGCTGTCGTGACCATGTGATCTGGCCCGGCTACTCGTTACGGAGGGCGGTTATCGGGTCAAGCCGGCTGGCGCGAACGGCCGGGTAGATGCCGCTCAGGGCGCCGATTCCCGCTGCCACGGCGAATGCGATGGCAACGCTCCAAACTTGCACGACCGTAGCCATCTGTTGTCCCGCGATTTCGCGGCCATCGACGCCGATGGCGATGCCGATGCCCACGGTCGTCCCCAGCAGGCCTCCGCCGATGCAGAGCGCCAGCGCCTCTGTGACGAACTGGAGCACGATGTCGCGCCGCCGCGCGCCCACGGCGCGGCGGATGCCGATCTCGCGCGTCCGCTCGGTCACGCTCACGAGCATGATGTTCATCACGCCAATTCCACCGACAACGAGCGAGATCCCGGCGATGCTTCCGAGCAAGATGGAGAGAGTCCGGCTGACTTCGCTCGCCGCGCCGACGAGGTCGTCCTGGCTCTGGATGATGAAATCGGGTGTCGCGCTCGTGTGGCGCTGGCTGATGATGTCCGATACCTCGGCCTTGATGGCGTCCTGGTCCGCGCCGGGCGTGGTCTGAATGCTGATCTGGTGGATGTTGATCTCGCCCCGCGGATTGCGGATCGAGGCGATCCGGCTCTGGAGTGTGGAAACGGGGATATAGACTTGCCCGTCCTGTTGGCCCGTCCCCGAGCCGCCTTTGGTCTCCATCACGCCGACCACCCGGAAGTTGAAGCCGACCCTCCCCCCGGCAAAGGCCAGGCGAACGATCTGGCCTATTGGCTCGCCGTCCGGGAAGAGCTCGGCGGCAACCTGCGGACCGAGCACCACGTTCAGCGCCTTCCGTTCGACGTCCAACTCGCTGATGAATTCACCCTGCGCGACTCTGACACTCCTCACCAGGGGGTATTCGGGCGTGGTGCCTATGAGCGTCAAATTCAGATTGTTGCTGCCCGCGATTGCCTGAACGCCATCGACGGCTATCTGCGGAGCTACCCCGGCGATCCCCGGGATGTTCGCCTCAACCACCGCGTCGGAGTCGCTCTTAACCAGCGTCCGCGCCGAACCGGATGAACCTCGTGCTCCCGTAGATCCAGCAGGCTCTGCTCCGGGCTTGACGAAAATCAGGTTCTGGCCCAGTCCCCGTATCTGTTCCTGGACCCCCTTCTGTGCTCCCTGCCCAACAGCGATGAGGACGATCACTGCGCCCACGCCGATGACCATCCCCAGAGTCGTCAGCGAACTGCGCAGGCCATTTGCAGCGATTGCCCGGGTGGCGACGCGGAGGGCGTCAAACGGGCTCATGGATGGCCTCCTTGCGGACATCTTCCACGATCTTGCCGTCGCGCATACGCACTTGGCGGTCGGCATAGGCGGCAACATCTGCCTCGTGCGTGACCAGGATGACGGTTATCCGGTGCTCGCGGACCAGCGCCTGCAGCAGGTGCATGACCTCCTCGCCCGTGCGGGTGTCGAGTGCGCCCGTGGGTTCGTCGGCCAGCACCACGCGCGGGTTGACCACCAGCGCCCGGGCAAGGGCCACTCGCTGCTGCTGCCCCCCGGAAAGCTGCGTGGGCGTATGGCCCATGCGGTCGGCCAGTCCCACGCGGGCGAGGGCTTCGCGCGCCAGCTTCCGGCGGCCTCGCACCTGCTGGTAGACCAGCGGCAACTCGACCTGCTCCACCGCGCTCATCCGCGGGAGCAGGTTGAACTGTTGGAACACGAACCCGAACTCCCGGCTGCGCAAGCGCGCCAGCGTGTCGTCCGAAAGCCGCCCGACATCGCGCCCCTCGAGCAGGTAGTGCCCGCTCGTGGGCCGGTCGAGGCACCCGATGATATTCATCAGCGTGCTCTTCCCCGAACCCGATTGGCCCATGATCGCGACGAACTCGCCCCGCTCGATTGAGATGTCGACGTCGTCGAGGGCTCGGATGGACCCCCCGGCGTGGTAGACGCGCGACACCCCGGTCAGGCGGATCATCTTACCCCGCCGGGTGGTGTCGGCGGCCGGGGCGTCGGCGTGGCGGCCCCGATGACCGTCGGCGCGACGCCGGTCACGGCCACCAGCTCGCCCTCCGAAACGCCGGACGAGATAGCCGAGCTGGTTCCGTCCGTACCGGCGACGGTCACCAACCGCTGCTCTTGCGCGCCGTCGGGCGTCACGATTGTCACGAAGGACTGGCGCCCCTGCCGCCGGACCGCCGTCGATGGCACCAGCAGGGACTCCGGCTTCACTTCGAGCACGAGGATGATGGTCGCGTTCATTCCCGCCGCAGGGAGAGGGGGATTCAGAAGGCGCGCAAGTGACTCCTGGCTGAGGCCGCCGCCAGTTCGTGGTGAGGCCCCTGCTGGTGGCGTGCCCCCGGCGCCCGGCGTCCGGCTGGCGGTGGGAGTCCCCTGGCCGAGCGCACGTCCTGCCGTTGCGCTCGTTCCCGAGAGCGATTGCAGTGCGGAGGACATCTTTCGCAGCTCATCCGCGTTCTGGGCAAGCGTCTGCCCTCTGAGAATGGCCGCCTGCGCGGGGTAGGTCACAACGCCCTGGGTGACCGTCGGGGCGGTGCTGACGCCGGCAATCTTGATGAGGTACACCTGTCCCGGCATCGCGTCGAAGATGGCGATCCCGAACTGCCCCTGCTTGATCCCACCGACGTCGGCCTCCGATACGGTCACGTCGATCCGTACCTCGGCGGTGTTGGTGAGAGTGATCGCTGCCGTCGACACCCCGACCATATCGCCGACGTTGACGCTGATAGCCCCGATTGAACCGGCGAAGGGCGCCTTGAGCACCAGGTTGTCCACCCCGTCCTGGGCCTGCTCGTGGGAGATTTCGGCCAGGCGAAGGCTCTCGCGCTGCAGGCTGAACTCAATCGCGGTCGGCCCTTTCAGGAGTGACTCAAGGCGCCCCTGGGCGGCTGCCAGCCCCGCCTCAGCCGCAGCGACGGCAGCATTGAGTTGGGCAAGTTGGTTCGCGTCGGGCGGGCCCAGCAGGGCGGTCCGCTTCGCCAGCGCCGATTCGAGCGACCGCTCCGCTGGCTCGACGGCGCCCCTGGCGGCCAGGTAGCTGGAGTTGGCCTGGAGCAGCGAGTTCGCCGCGGCCGTGGCCGTGCCCACCTGCGCCGCAGGCCCACCGGGAGCGCGCACCCATTCGGTGAGCTCGGCGATGTGCTGGTCGCTGAGAGGCAGGTGCCACTCGTGGCACGGCGAGATCACTATCCCCGGCGCCTGGCAGTAGTTCTTCTGGGCGTTCACCAGCGAGAGCCAGGCATTGTTGATGTTGTTCTTCGCGTTCTGGAGCGCAGTCTCAGCCTGGGCGACGGACCCCTCAACGGCGGCGACATCGGCAGCAGGCGGGTTGAGGGCTTTGTCCAGGGCGGCCCGGGCGCTCGCCACCTGCGCCTGTGCCGAGGCGACCGACTGCTCCGCTGCCGCCACGTCCTGGGGCTTTGGCGGCTCCAGCATCTGCTGGAGCTTCAGACGTGAGATGTTCAGATTCGAAGCTGCCGTCTCGAGCTTCCGTTTCGCGTCCCGGTCATCCAGCCGCCCGAGTTCCTGCCCGGCCGTGACCTGTTGCCCCACCGTGACGTTTATCTCTTTCACCTGGCCGGAGCTCTGGAAGGTGAGCCTGCTACTCAGGCTCGACGCGGCCGTTCCCGTCGTGGTCAGGGAGCTGACGAGCTCGCCCTTGCGCACGGCTGTTGTCTGAAGCGGCTCCGCGGTGGGTCCGTCCTCGCTCCCGGAGAAGAACCAGTAGATGCCATAGCCCGCGCCGAGAACGGCCAGGAGGGCCATGAGCGCTGCTGCGCGCCGCTTCCAGGGGGATGACTCGGAGTACTCGTCAACAGACATCGCAACAGCTCATTCGTTGGTACCTGTGCCTTTGTTGCGGGAGCGTAGGACGCGGGCGCCTGCCGGGCAATCCACTTGCTTCCCTGCTCGCCGGATGGCGGAAGTCTACGCTTCGGGGCCCTGCCCGGTGTTTCGATTCCTTTACGATTCGGCGCCGATCGCCCCGCGTGAACACGCATCGCGCTTGACACGGCGCCTTATTCCTCGCCAGAATCCGGCGATGGTTCGACGCTGACATCAGTGTCAGTTGCACATTGATTCCAGGAGATTCGGCATGGCACTTAAGAACCCGGCTTTGTATCGCGAAAGCCTGCGCGATGGCCGCGAAACTTACATCAACGGTGAGCGTGTTCCAGACGTAACACAACATCCATGGTTCCAGCAGCCCATCGAAGTCTGCGCCGCTGACTACGTCTATGACGACCCTGCTACTCGCCACATTCGGGTCTTCGAAACAGAAGATGGCACACCCGCTCACCGCATCTTCCAGGTTCCCCGTACCGAAAAAGACCTCGAGGCATGGATGGAACTGCCCGAGATCAGCGGACCGAGCACCCTCGTCACTCAGGTGCTCATGGCTCTCTCGAACGTCAAAGGCGCTGTTGCAGCCGTCAACCCCCAGTACGCTGAAAATATCGAGCGGCTCTACCGCTACTGCCGCGACAATGACCTTCGCGCCGCGGAAGTGATCACCGACGCCAAGGGGGACCGCTCCCGGCGACCCGCCGACCAGGACGACCCCGACCTCTACCTGCGAATCATCGATCGCAACAAGGATGGCATCGTCGTTCGGGGGGCGAAGCTGCACATCTCGGCAGCGAGCCTGGTTCACGAGCTCGTGGTGATGCCCACCAAGTCCATGAGCGCTGGCGAGGAGGACTATGCGGTTTCCTTCTCGGTGCCCGTGAACACAAAGGGCGTGAAGATCATCAACCGCTCCTGGGCGGAGCCAGACCATGGCAGCTTCGACTATCCGATGAGCGTTCACCAGAACGTCCCTGAGGGATTCGTTATCTTTGATGACGTCTTCGTGCCGTGGGACCGGGTCTTGCTGGCCGGGGAAACCCAGTTGGCCGGCGTCTACGCCAACTCGCTCGGCCTGTGGGAGCGTGTTGGCAGCCTCATCGAATTCGCTGCTCGCGCGCGGCGCATGGTGGGCATGGCCGCTCTCATCGCCGAATGGAACGGCATCGCCGGCGCTTCCCACATCCAGGAGAAGATCGCCGAGCTCGTCTTCAACGCCGAAATCCTGCGCATGAGCATCGAGAACGCTCGCCATAACTACCGCGTGAGCGACACAGGTATGGTCTATCCCGACCCCGTGGCCATCAACGTCGGCAAGTACTACGCCGCCAGCACCTTCAACAACATGGTTCGCGTGCTGCACGACATCGCCGGAGGGCTTGTCATCACCCTGCCAAAGGAGGCCGACTACAGGAACCCGGAGTTGCAGCCCTACCTGGAGAAGTATCTCCATACCCGCCCCGGGGTGAGGGTCGAGGACCGCATGAGGCTTTACAACCTCGTGCGTGATTGCACGGCCGACTCCTATGGCGGGTGGGAGCTGGTTACGACTGTCCAGGCCGGTGGCGGCATCGCTGCCCAGCGCATCGTGGTCATGCGCAGCTTCGATATGGAGGCGGCGAAGCGCGAGGCGAAGACGGCTGCCGGCATCATCTAGGCGGAACCCGGGCAGCCCGGCCGGCACACAGCCGGCTTCAACCGCCAGGTTTCCCTCCCTGTGGCCCCCGGGCGAGCTCCCCCACTCGCCCGGGGGAATTGAATCCCTGCCCGGGTTGTCAGCGAAGCTGCCGAACGGCACGATTGCGCCACGGCCCGGAGCCGAAGCCAAACGGAGCCCTCTTCTGCATGACCCTTGACATCGTGACAGCACTTCTCGCGGCTCCTTCAAGCGCAGTCCCAACGGCGGTGGCCGCATGAGCGCGCCCGAGCCGTCGGCCGGCCGCCCCCAACGCGAAGCCGAGCTGGCGATGCTCGCCGAGAAGCGCGAGTGGGCTGCCGGCCTTGGCGGGCCGGAAAAGGTCGCTCGCCAGCATGCCCGCGGCCGCATGACTGCGCGCGAGCGGGCGCTCGCACTCGTCGATGAGGGAACCTTCGTCGAATTCGGCGCCCTGGCCCATGCCGACGACCCCGAGCGCGCCGGCCGCTCGCCCGGCGACGGCATCATCACCGGCATTGGCCGCATCGGCGGGCGCATGGTGGCCATCGAGGCCAACGACGCCACCGTCCTCGGTGGGTCCAACGGTATGGAAGCCGCCGTCCGCAAGGGCGACCGCGTCCGCGATTTCGCCGAGGAGAAGGGCTACCCGCTGGTCTATCTCTCCGAGGGCGGTGGTGGTCGCGTGGGCGACATGATGGGCTGGATCATGGCGAAGACGGGCGGGATGCGATCCATTCGGGGGCATTCAAACAACCCCGCCCGGCGCGTGCCAATGGCGATTGCCGTGTTGGGTCAGAGCTACGGCAGCGGGGCGCTCAACGCCGGGATCGCCGACTTCGCGGTCATGACCCGCGGCAGCTCCTTCTCCATTTCGAGCCCGGCGCTTGTGGAGGCGGCCACGGGGGGACAGGTCACCGGCGAGGAGCTCGGAGGCCCCGAAGTCCATGCCCGCGTGACCGGGCTTGTCGATTCGGTTTGCGAGACCGAGGCCGAGGCGCTGGCCGCGGTGCGCGAATTCATCGGCTATATGCCGCTATCGGCAGTGAAGCCCCTGCCGCTCCTGGAAACGGCAGACCCCGTCGACCGCCGGTCCGAGGAGCTCCGGCTCATCGTTCCCGAAAAGAGCAACCGCGCCTTCGACATGAAGCGCGTCATCCGCGCCATTGTCGATGAAGGCCGCATCCTGGAATTCCAGGCCGAGTACGGCCGTTCCATCGTGACGGCACTTGGCGGCATCGGCGGCATTCCCGTGGGGCTGGTGGGGAACAATTCCATGTTCAAGGCCGGTTCGATTGACGTCGCCGCGGCCCAGAAGATGTCCCGTTTTCTTTCCATGTGCGACACCTTTAGCATTCCGCTCGTCTTCCTGCACGATGTCCCGGGCGTGCTCATTGGAAAGGACCCGGAGCACCAGGGCATCATCCGCCGCATGATGGAGGTGATGACCGTGCTGGGAAACTGCCGCGTACCGCGTGTGGCGGTTATCGTTCGCAAGAGCTACGGGCTGGCCTTTGCGGCCATGTCGGGTTCGTGGGGGCCGAACACCTTCACGTTCGCCTGGCCCTCGGCGCGCATCGGCTTCATGGCGCCGGAGGCGGGTGTCCGGATAGCGTTCGGCCACGAGCTCGCCGAGCCCGGCGCTGATGCCGAGGCCCTTGCGGCTCGCCACGCCGAACTTGTCCGGCAGTGGGATGAGTCAGGCGCGCCCTGGGAGGCCGCCGGCATGGCCTACATCGATGACGTGATTGACCCCGCCGAAACGCGGGAGAAGGTGTACCGGGCTCTCGAAATCGCACTCGGCCGGAGCGAATAGGAGCCCGGCTTTGAACTCAACTCAGGAGGGGACAGCATGGGACCGCTGAAGGGAATCAAGATAGTCGAAATGGTGGGGATCGGCCCCGGGCCGTTCTGCGCCATGATGCTCTCCGACATGGGCGCCGAAGTCATTCGCGTCGATCGCGCCGAGAGGGTCATGCCGGCCGTGTTTGGCAACTCCTCCACCGATCTCATGGCCCGAAACCGGCGCAGCGTTGGCATTGATCTGAAGAATCCCGCGGGAGTGGAGACGGCGCTCAAGCTCATCGAGAAGGCTGACGCGCTCATTGAAGGCTTCCGTCCGGGCGTAATGGAACGGCTTGGGCTTGGCCCCGATGTGTGCCTTGGGCGCAACCCGGGGCTGGTCTTCGGGCGCATGACTGGCTGGGGCCAGGAAGGCCCGATCGCCCACGCGGCAGGACACGATATCAACTACATCGCTCTCACCGGCGCCCTCCACTCCATCGGCCGAAGGGGGGAACGTCCGGTGCCTCCGCTGAACCTTGTCGGCGACTTCGGCGGCGGCGGCCTGATGCTCGCCTTTGGCATTGTCTGCGGGCTGGTAGAGCGGCAGACTTCGGGAAGGGGCCAGGTGGTCGACGCCGCGATGGTCGATGGCGCCAGTGCGCTCATGGCGATCTTCCATGGTATGCGCCATGCCGGTGTCTTCCGCGACGAGCGTGGGACAAACGTGCTCGACACGGGCTCCCACTTCTACAACACCTACGAGACGGCCGACGGCAAGCACATCTGCATCGGCTCCATCGAGCCGCAGTTCTACGCCGAACTGCTGCGCCTGACGGGGCTTGAAGGGCAGGAGCTGCCCCACCAGAACGACATGTCGAAGTGGCCCGAGATGGAGACCCGCATGGCCGGGATCTTCAAGACGAAGACGCGGGACGAGTGGTGCGCGATCATGGAGGGGACCGATGTCTGCTTTGCGCCGGTCCTCAGCATTGGCGAGGCGTACGAGCACCCTCACAACAAGGCTCGCAACGCCTTCATTGAAGTGGATGGCAAACTGCAGCCGGCCCCGGCGCCTCGATTCAGCCGGACCGCGCCGGAAGTGATCAAGGCTCCTTCGTATCCCGGTCAGGACACGGATGCGGTTCTCTCGGGCTGGGGTTTCAGCAGCGCCGAGATCGCCAGCCTGCGCGAAGCGAAAGCAATCGCCTGACCGCGTCAGCCGCCCTCAGAGCGGCTGCCAGGCGGTCTTCCCGTTCGCTCGCGTGAAGTGGCCCAGGCCCGGCGCCGGTAGATGGCTGCCGCCCACCAGCGAGCCGTCCCCCGAAAGCCGTTCGAGGATCCGCTTCCGGGTCTCCCCGGCCATCGCGCTATCCCAGTCGAAGCTGTTCTCCAGCGAAGGCTCTTCCGCGTCGATGGGAGACAGCACGACGTCCCCCAAGATGAAGCCCCGCTCGCTGCCCGAACTGATGACCACGCTCGTGTGGCCGGGAGTGTGCCCGGGCGTCGGCAGCGCCACGCACGCCTGCGTCAGCACGCGCTCGCCGTCAATGAGGTCAAGCCGCCCGAGCGCTTCGAGCGGAGCCACGTCGCGCACGAACGACGGAGCCTTCTCGCTGCTGTAGTGGTCCCAGTCGCCCCGCGGTACCAGGTAGCGCGCATTGGGGAAGTTGGGTTTGCCTGTGGCGCGGTCGAGGTTCCAGCCCGTGTGATCGCCGTGAAGGTGAGTGAAGATGACGGCGCTTATCGCCTCGCGCCGAACGCCCGCGGCATCAAGCTCGGCCAGCAGCTGACCGTTCGATTCCGGGCCGAGCCCGGTGTCGACGAGGACGGTCGTCGTGCCATCCCTCAGCGCGAAACATCCGAAGTTCAGGGCCACGCGGCCTTCGCTGTCGAGATACCGTGAGTAGGCCTTGATTGCGTCGCCCGCCTTTGGGTAGACGCCGGCGGCCGGGTAGGCCTGGACCGTATCCACGAGGGCGAAGACATCGACGTTGCCGACGCGAGTGCGTCGCATGGGCGCAAACCTC
>CAYYYI010000014.1:0-3568 GCA_964475735.1 uncultured Anaerolineaceae bacterium | reverse complement strand
GGGCGCTACTCCCGTGGGAGGCCCAGGCCGCGCGTGGCGATAACCGAACGGTTCACTTCACTTGTTCCGCCGGCGATGGTTGAGGAGACAAAGAACGCATAGAGCCGAGCGACGCGGCCGTGGAGCGCGGCCCACCGGTCGCCGCGCTCAAGTTGGCCTCCGAGTCCAAGAACGTTCACCCCGGTGAGGGTCACCCGCTGGCCGAGCTCGGCGCCGAAGGTCTTCACCAAAGAGGCTTCGTAGTTAGGCACTTTGCCCTGGGACTGCAGCCACCCGACCCGGTAGGCAAGCGCCGTCGCCACCTCGACCTCCAGCAGGCGCTCTACGAGTTGCAGCCGCTTCGAAGGAGAGACGCCTGTGCGGTGTTCCCGCGCGTAGCCCGCCAGGTCATGGATGAGGCGCCGGTATCCCGCCGTGTCCGCCACCGATGTGCGCTCGAAGTCGAGCGCCACGGCCAGCTGGTACCAGCCGCGGTTCTCTTCCCCCACCAGGTTCGCCGCCGGAATGCGCACGTTGTCGAAGAAGATCTCGTTGAATTCGTGCATCCTGGCCATGTTCACCAGTGGGCGGATGGTGACGCCCGGCCGGTCCATTTCCACTACGAACATACTGATGCCCTTGTGCTTGGGGGCTGCGGGGTCGGTGCGAGCTGCGAGCCAGCCCAGCTTTGCCCGGTGCCCGCCCGAGGTCCAGATCTTCTGACCGTTGATGATGTACTCGTCGCCGTCGCGCTCGGCCCGCGTTTGCAGCGCTGCCAGGTCGGAACCGGCTCCGGGCTCGGAGTAGAGCGTGCACCACTCCTCTTCGTCCCGGACGATCGGTGGCAGGTAGCGCTGCTGCTGCCCGGGCGTGCCGAAGAGCATCATCGCCGGGCCAACCCATGCGAGCCCCATGCTGAAACCGGTGGGCGCGCGGTGGTATGCCATCTCTTCGTTGAAGACCACCTGTCGCATGACGGAGGCGTCCTGTCCGCCGAACTTGCGCGGCCATGCCATCCCGAACCAGCCCTTCTCCACGAGCTTCTTTCGGAACTGGCGCGCGAATCCCTCGTGTTCAGAGGGAGGGGTTTCGAGCGCCTCCCAGCCCTCCCATCCGGGCGGCAGCTCAGCGGCGAGGAACTCGCGCACCTCGGCGCGAAAGGCAGATTCTTCGGGCGCGAATCGGAAATCCATGCTTCTAACCTTGGAAGTCGTAGTGGGATTGCTGCGCATGCCGGGCGCTACCGGGCGGCGCCGTCTGTTCCGCCCTCGTGAGGACGACCTCCGTAGAGGGCGTGGTACCAGAGCTCCGAGAGTTCTGCGACGACGTGCTCTATGTCCTCGTAGCCAATCTCAACGGACCTTTCTCCCAACCACCTGTAGGCGAATGAGTCAACCATTTCGCCAAGCGCGTGAGAGGCGACGACAGGGTCAAGATCCCGGCACTTCCTCGACGCCAGCTCACGTTCGAGATTGCGGCGGATCCGCTCGACGAATCGCCCTCTGATTCCCCGGTGAAGCTCCTCGAAGCGCGGCTCAATGGCCGAGATCTGGAATAGATTCGCCATGATGTCGCGGTGGGCAGCCCACATCTGGAGGTAGGCCCTGTTGGCTGCTTCAATTCGCAGGTAGGGGTCCGTGGCGTCCGAAGATGCTCTCACCCGCTCCCATGCCTGGCTCAGGGCGAGCACCAACTGCTCGAAGATGTCCTCCTTGTTCTTGAAGTAGTAGTAGAACGTCCCCCGCGAAACGTGGCATAGCGTCACGATATGTTCGATCGAGGCGTCAACGTAGCCAAACCGGGCGAACACCTGGCGAGCCGCATCGAGAATCCGCTGGCGCGTATCCATCGCCGCTACGGTCCCCCGTGAGCCCCTGTCCGGCGGTCCGCTACGCTCCCTGGTACCCTTGCCTGCTGCCCTCACACGTTGTCTGGTTACAGCCAATTCTCTTGTTCCTCCGGTTCTTGCCGCTCGCTGGCGGAGGTCGCCGGGAATGAGGCCCAAGCCTGCGGCGCGGCTCGGGCGGCCACCTCGCTTTTCCCGTCCTGGCGCCGCCTCCCGGCCAACTCTACATCTCCGACGGGGGCGCGCACCCTTGCGCGCCCCCGTCCTAAGGTCTCTTACTTCTTCGTTGTCTCCAGGTTCATCGTCTCACCAATGCGGACGAACTTCTTCTGAGCTTCGTCCCACTTCTGCATGAACATGGCCTCGATTGGGCGGTGGTCATCCTTGCTTGTGATGCTCGGGAAGTAGCAGAGCGTGCACTTCCAGTCGCCCTGGAACGCTATGTTCTCGAACGCATAGACAATCGATGAGCGGTTAAGGTTCTTGCCGGTCGAGACAAGCAACCGCTCCAGGTGCTGGGCCATCGAGTATCCCGTGAAGTGGAAGTAGTTCGGATTTGCCACCCCGCTGGCCTTCAAGAAGTCGAACACCTTCTTCACATCCGGATTGGTCGTCGCCTCCGATGGATCGGGAGCATAGCCGACTGTGAAGACGCCGTCCATTGCTCCTTCTGCGAGCTTCGCCGTAGTGCTCGTGGCGGTGACACCTGTCGAAACCCACGTTACGGTCTTTCCCTGGGCCTTGACATTCTTCAGCGCGCCGGCGAACTGCGCCGGCGTGGCATAAACAACGATCACATCCGCACCGGCTGAGAGAAGCTTGAAGGCCTGGCTGCTGATGTCTGCTGCGTTGGCCTCGTAGGTCTCTTCGCCGACGATCGTGACCGAGCTGCCAAGCGTTTGCTTGACCCCCTCGCGGCCTGTCTTCCCGAAGTCATCGTTCTGGTAGAGAATGCCTAGCTTCTTGCCCTTGTGTTCGGTCGCTATGAAGGTGCCAAGCGCGCGCCCCTCGACGATATAGTCGGGGTTCATTGAGCTGTAGCCGGGACCGAACGTTGCCCACTTGGGACTCCCCGAGAGGACGAAGTAACTCGGGATTCCCTGGGACTTCACGTATTCCGAGATGGCCTCGCTCGTTGGAGTCCCCAGGCCTGCAAACAGCATGAACACCTGGTCCTGCTCCACCAGCTTCTTGACGACCGTGACCGTGTTCGTCGGGTTGTAACCGTCATCCTCAACGAGGAACTTGACCTTTCGCCCGTTGATGCCGCCCCTCTTGTTGACATCATCGAAGTATGCCAGCCATGCAACCGCAACGTCGTAGTAGACCGCGGCTGGACCTGTCTTGGCGTAGTACGAACCGATCTTGATTTCGGTGTCGGTGACACCCGTGGCGTCGCCCTTGATGCCGGCAAGCACGTCCGCCGGGCTCTTCGAAGCTTCACTTGTCGGCGAAGCAGTGCTGCCGCCGGTGGTCGCGGTCGCTTGGGGAGTCTCGTCGCCGTCGTCATCGTCGTCGTCGCCACAGGCTATGGCGGTCAGTGGCAGAATCACCAACATCGCCAGTAGCGCCAGTAACCACTGCATGCGTCCCATGTCCTTCTTCTTTCCCTCCTGAGTTCTGATTGCGCCTTGCCGGGCCCCCGTCCCAGGGCACGCACGGCTCGCCTACCGGGCGCTGCCTCTGCTTGACAGGCCAGACGTGCGCATGGTACGGATTCTGACACTGATGTCAATATCAGTT
>CAYYYI010000013.1:29929-33392 GCA_964475735.1 uncultured Anaerolineaceae bacterium | reverse complement strand
GGTTGGTGCGTGCGAGCAGGATTCCCATGTCCGCGGCATGCCCGCCAGAGGTCCAGATCTTCTGACCGTTGATCACGTAGTCGTCGCCGTCGCGCACAGCGCGCGTCTGCAGGCTCGCCAGGTCGGAGCCGGCGCCGGGCTCGCTGAAGAGCTGGCACCAGAAGTGCTCGCCGCTGAGGATCTTCGGCAGGTATTCGGCCTTCTGTTCCGGGGTCCCGTACATCATGATCGTGGGCCCCGTCCAGCCGCGGCCGATGCCGCCCGGGCGGGGCGCCCGCCGCCATGCGAACTCCTCGCTGAGGATGAACTGCTCCTTCACGGAGAGGCCCCCACCCCCGTACTCCTTCGGCCACGCGGGAGCAGCCCAGCCGCGGGCGTTGAGCTTCTGGTTCCAGCCCCTCATCCAGTCGCGGTACTCGGCGTTCATGCGGCCCCCGGCGTTGAAGAGGCCCCATTCCTCAGGCCGGTTCCCCAGTTCCTTCGGGAATTCGGCATCGAGGAAGTCAGAAACGACCCTGCGGAAGGCGGCCTCCTGGGGGTTGTCGCGAAAGTCCATGGCAGAGCCTCCGAGCGCGATTGGATACGCGGAAACGTTAGCCCTGTTCGAAGGAACCTGCAAAGGCTGGCCACAGCGGCCCAGAGACGGTCCGAAGGTCCCGCACAAAGCGGCCGCGGGGCCTGTCCATGCTTGACGGCGCAGGCTAACCTCATTGGTGCAGGCCGGTACGGCCGGGGAGGTCAGACAATGGCGACGACGGCAATTGAACACCGCACCTACGGCATCCGCAGGCGGCTGGACATGCCCTACGACCAGGCGATCCACCGCACGAGGGAAGCTCTGAAGGAGGTGGGCTTCGGAGTGCTCACGGAGATCGACGTGAAGTCGGTGCTGAAGAGCAAGATCGATGTGGACGTGGAACCGTACATCATCCTCGGCGCGTGCAACCCGCGGCTTTCGCACCGGGCGCTTGAGGCGGAGCCGGAAGTGGGCCTGCTGCTGCCCTGCAACGTGGTGGTTCGCGAAGGGGAGGGCGGGACGATCGTCGAGGCGATGGACCCGGAGGCGGCGATGGGAATCGTGCAGAACGCGGCCGTGGCCGAGGTGGCGCGAGAAGCGAAGGCGCTCCTCGTGAAGGCCCTCAATTCGCTCACGGAAAGCTGACCCGGCCCCGGGCCGGTAGCAACCCCGGGAAAGGAGCCCTGCAAGATGGAACTGAAGCTGGAAGCATCTGAGGCGGCCCTTCTCAAGGAGATCCTGGAAAGGTTTCTCGGGAACCTGCGCATGGAAGCCGGCAAAACCGAGAACTACGCCATGCGGCAGGAATTGAAGGCCGGCGAAGAAGTGGTCAGGCCGCTCATCGCGCGCCTCTGAGGGCAGGCCGGCGGGGTTGGCGGGGCCGCCTCCGCGAGGGCGGCAGGGGGTGGATCCTTTGCGTCGCGCAAACTTCACCTAAACGTTAAGGTGTGCTAGGCTCGGATTCTCGGGAGCGACGCGCTTTGAAGTATCTACTGAGGCTTATTCACTACCTCAAGCCCTACAAGTGGCAGCTCATGCTCGCATGGGTGTGTGTGCTGCTGGCCGGGGCATTCGTGATGGTCAGCCCGCTGGCCATCCGCTACGCGATCGACCTGGGCCTGAAGCCGGTGGAGGAGGCGTACCAGACTTCCGGCGGTGAGACGCGCTACCGGCTGATCGGGCTCGATGGCAACGAGAAGCTGCTCATCTACGCAGGCCTGGGCATCATCCTCTTTGCCGTCGGGCGCGGGATTGCGACTTTCGGGCAGCAGTTCCTGGGCGAATCAACCGGGCAGCGGGTGGCGTATGACATCCGCAACGACATCTACAACAACCTCCAGCGGCTCAGCTACGCCTACCACGACAAGGTGGAATCGGGGCAGGTGATGTCGCGCTCCACGCAGGACGTGGAGGCCATCCGCATGTTCGTGAACATGGGAGCGTTGCGGCTGGGTTACGTGGTCCTCATCCTGCTCATCGCCATGGGGGGCATGCTCGTCATCAACTGGCAGCTGGCGCTTGTCAGCTTCATCAGCCTGCCGATCCTGGCCTGGCGCTCCATCCTGGTGAGCACGCGCATGCGCCCGATCTGGATGCAGATCCAGCAGAACCAGGCGGAGGTGACGCAGGTCGCCGAAGAGGGGCTCACGGGTATCCGCGTGGTGAAGGCGTTCAGCCGGGAACCGTTTGAGAGTGAGAAGTTCCGCGAGAAGGCCCAGAAGCAGGCCGACCTGAGCTACTGGCAGGCCACGCAGATGGCGCGGCACCAGCCCCTGATGCAGGGCGTTTCGGCGGCTCAGATCGGGCTCACGGTGGGTGTCGGCGCCATCCTCATCTCGAAGGGAAGCCTTGCCCCGGCCGACCTCCTGACCTTCACCCTGTGGTTGAACCTGCTGCAGCTTCCCGTCCGGACGCTTGGCTTCGTCATCAACATCGTCGCGCGCTGCATCAGTTCCGCCGAGAGGGTGTTCGAACTCATTGACGCGCAGTCGGCGGTCCAGGAGAAGCCGGGCGCTGAGGCTCTGCCGTCCGCAAAGGGACACGTCGTCTTCGACCACGTGTCGTTTGGCTATGAGAGCGCCAGCCCTGTGCTGAGCGAGGTGAGCATCGACGCGAAGCCCGGCGAGGTGATCGCTCTGCTTGGGCCGACGGGAAGCGGGAAGTCGACCATCGTGAACCTCATCCCGCGTTTCTACGACGTGAGTGATGGCCGCGTGCTCATTGATGGCCACGACGTGCGCGACGTGACGCTCGATTCGTTGCGGCGGAACATCGGCATCGTGCAGCAGGACGTGTTCCTGTTCATTGGCACCATCCGCGACAACATCTCCTACGGGAAGCCCGGCGCGACGCAGGAAGAGATCGAGCGCGCGGCAAAGGCAGCCCGCATCCACGACTTCATCATGAGCCTGCCCTACGGGTACGACGAGTGGGTGGGGGAGCGCGGCGTGACGCTTTCGGGCGGGCAGAAGCAGCGCATCGCCATCGCTCGGACGCTGCTCCTGGACCCGAAGATCCTCATCTTCGACGACTCGACATCGAGCGTGGACGCGCAGACGGAGTTCCTCATCCAGCAGGCCCTTCACGAACTGATGGAGGGCCGCACGACGTTCGTGATCGCACAACGCCTGCGAACGATCATGCGGGCGGACCAGATCATCGTGCTCGACCGCGGCCGAGTGGTGCAGCACGGCAAGCACGCCGAGCTGCTGCAGCAGGAAGGCCTCTACCGCCGCATCTATGACCTGGAACTGAAAGACCAGGAGGAGGCGCTGGGCCGGGGCGTGAGAAGCCCCGATGGCGCTGGTGGGCAGCCGGTTGAGACCGAGGGCCCGAAGGCGATGCCGCCTTCGCGGCCGCTGGCGCCACCGCAGGTGCGCCCATCGGAAGGGGGGCTTTCGTAATGGCATTTTGGGGAGGCGCAGGCGCGGGTGGCTGGAGCCAGGG
>CAYYYI010000013.1:25679-29829 GCA_964475735.1 uncultured Anaerolineaceae bacterium | reverse complement strand
ATGGTGAGCATGGCGGTCGTTGGATGGCTGACGGCCTTCCTGCAGCAGGTAACCACTGCATGGATGGGGAACCGGCTCCTCCTTCAGCTGCGCACCGAGATGTACGACCACATGCAGAGCCTTTCGCTCAGCTTCTACGACGAGATGGAAGTTGGGCGGATGATCAGCCGGCTCACGAGCGACGTGACCGTCATGCAGGAGTTGCTGACGAGCGGCTCGTTGACCTTCGCGGCGGACTTTGTGGGCCTGGCTGTGGTGGTGACGGTGCTGCTTGTGATGGACTGGCAACTTGCCCTCGTGACCTTCGGGATCGTGCCGCCGCTCGTGCTCGTCATGGCCATCTGGGCCCGGCACGCCAAGCGGGCGTTCGTCAACGTGCGCATCAAGATCAGCGTGCTTTACGGCACTCTGGCCGAGAACATATCAGGCGTAAGGGCCGTGCAATCGATGTCGCGCGAAGACGAGAACGCGCGCCGGTTCGACGCGCTCAATCGCGACAACCGCAATGCGAACATTTGGGCGGGGATGCTGAGCGCGGCGATTATGCCCGTGATCGAAATGGCCGTGGCCATCGCGACGGCCTCGGTCATCATCGTGGGTGGCTACCGCGCTCTGAACGCGAGCTCGGTGGATATCCCGACCCTCTTCCTCGTGCTCACGTCGTTCACCATCTACGTGAGCCGGTTCTTTGACCCGATCCGGGACCTGGTGCTCCAGTACACGATGCTGCAGCGCGCCATGGCCGGCGGCGAACGGATCTTCGAGGTGCTGGACACGCCGCCACGCATCCAGGACAAGCCCGATGCGCTTGAGCTTGAGACCGTGGAAGGCCGGGTGGACTTCGACCATGTCCACTTCCACTACGTCGAGGGCGTGCCGGTGCTCGAAGACATCGACCTGCACGTCGAGCCGGGCGAGACGATCGCTTTCGTTGGCCACACAGGCGCAGGGAAGACGACGATCACGTCGCTCGTCAGCCGCGGCTACGAGGTGACGTCAGGGGCGATCCGCATCGACGGGCACGACATCCGCGACGTGAAGCGGCGCTCGCTGACGCGGCACATGGGCGTGGTGCTGCAGAATCCCTACCTCTTCAGCGGCACGGTGCGCGAGAACATCTGCTACGGGCGGCCAGATGCCACGCAGGAGGAGATAGAGGCCGCGGCAAAGGCTGTGGGCGCGCACGAGTTCATCTCGCGGCTGCGGGACGGGTACGACACGGTTCTCCAGCAGCGTGGGCAGAACCTCTCGGTGGGGCAGCGGCAGCTAATCAGCTTTGCGCGGGCGATCCTGGCGTCGCCGCGCATCCTGGTGCTGGATGAAGCGACGGCCTACGTGGACACGCAGACCGAGGTCATCATCCAGAAGGCTCTCCGGGAACTGCTGAAGGACCGGACATCCTTCGTAATTGCCCACCGGCTTTCAACCATCCGCGAGGCGAGCCGCATCGTTGTGCTGGACAAGGGCCGGATTGTGGAGATAGGGACGCACGACGAACTGCTCACGAAGGGTGGCGTCTACGCGAACCTCTACCGGATGACGTACGAGCAGGAAGAAGCGGCGAAGGCAGAGTCCATGATGGGCGAAGACGAGGCCGTCGCGCGACGCCGCCGCGGGGAATTGCTGCCCCAGGCGCAGCCAGGAGCGGCGGGGAGCTAAGAGCAGCGGCAGCCCCCTTCGCGGTGCGGCAGAGGCGGCGCCGTGCTACATTCCGGGAGCCACCACCATCAAGGCGCGCTTCGTGCGGCGCCAGCCCGGCCGGGGGGAAAGAGCCTTCGTGTTTAGCGACCTTGCCATCTTCAGCGGCCGTGCCCACCAGGAACTGGCCCATGCCATCGCGGCCCGCCTGGGCAGACCGCTCGGGAAGATCGACGTCTTCGAATTCTCGAACGAGAACATCTTTGTCCAGTACCAGGAGAACATCCGCATGCGCGATGTCTACCTGGTGCAGCCCTTCGTAAGCCCGGTGAACACCTCGATCCTCGAACTGCTGATCATGATCGACGCCGCGAAGCGGGCTTCGGCGGGGCGCGTGACGGCGGTCATCCCCTACTACGCCTACGGTCGGAGCGACAAGAAGGACCAGCCGCGCGTGCCCATCACGGCGCGCCTCATTGCGAACATGCTGGAGACGGCGGGAGCGGACCGGGTGCTCACCGTGAACCTCCACGCCGGGCAGATCCAGGGGTTCTTCAACGTCCCTGTCGACGAGCTGAACGCCCTCTACCCGGTGAGCGCGCACCTGCGAGCGGAGAAGCTGGAACACTACACCGTGGTGGCCACCGACGTGGGCGATGAGAAGCGCGCGCGCGACATGGCGGCGAAGTTGGATATGCCGCTCGCCATCATCGAAAAGCGGCGCATCGGCAACACGGGGCGCACCGAGGCGATGAAAGTTATCGGCGAGGTAGAGGACAGGTCAGTGCTCATCCTCGATGACGAAATCGATACGGCCGGGACGATGACGGAGGCGATCCGCGTGCTGCGGAGCAACGGCTGCCGCGAAGTGATTGTTTGCGGGTACCACGCAATCCTCAGCGGCCCTGCTGTGGAGCGGCTGCGCGAGGCCGCTGTGCGCGAGATCGTGGTGACGGACACGGCGCCCATTCCCGAGGCCAAGACCCTGCCGAACATGACGGTCATCCCCATCGCGCCCCTGCTGGGAGACGCGATCGGGCGCATCCATTCGGGGCAGAGCGTGGGGGCGCTGTTCCAGTAGGGGAACCCCTGGCGCCGAGCAGCGAACGTGAGTGAGCGGCGGAGTCCCTTCGCGCGCGATGGTTCCGCTTGAGCGACTGTGGCCGAGAGCGGCGATGGGTGTGGGTCCGGCCTCTCCACTCGCTCACGCTCGTGGCTCCGCGATATTCGACGGTGACGGGGACCGCGGGCGCATGAAGAGCAGAGCCAACGCGACGGCGAAGAGGGCCGACATGGCCAGCACGGCGACTCGATACGAGCCTGTGGCATCGACGGTTAGACCAAGGAGCACGGGCCCGGTCGCCGACACGAGGCTAACAATGAGCGACTGGACGCCCATCAGGGTGCCGATGCGCCGTTCGCCATAGACTTCGGCGGCAAACAGGCCATGGAGCGGGGAGATGGCGCCGAAGGCAAGCCCGGTGACCACCATGAAGAGGACCAGCCAGGGGAGCTGGCCCCCGATCGCGAGCGGCACGATGCCGGCCGCCATCATGGCGTAGGTGAGACCCGTGGCGCCCGGCACGCCGAGCCGTCCAACGACGGGGCCCATCAGCGCGCGGCCGGGGAGGGACAGGAGCCCGCGAACGGAGGCCACAGTCGTGGCAGCGCCGAGGGAGGCCCCGGCCGCGGTCATCGCTGGCACATGGAGGACCTGGATGCCAGCGAAGGCCATCGCCGCGACGGAGAACATGGCGATCATGGCCAGCACCTGGCGGGAGCGGAACGCCTGCATCACGCCGCCATAGCTGCCGTGGGCGACAGGCTGGGCTGCCGTGGCCTCTCGCGGGGCTTCGCCGCCCGAAATGAGCAGGGCCGCAGGCAGAACGTGCAGCACGAGGAGCGCCACCAGGATGCGAAGGGCCACACGCCAGGCCATGACGTCGACGAGCAGGCCCGCGAGCGGGAAGTAGAGGACCGCCGCGAACCCGCCCACGAAAGTGAGGATGGAGAAGGCGCGCACGCGGTCCTGGGGGAAGAGGCGCGTGGTGAGCGCCATCGTGACGTTGTAGAAGAGCCCGGCGGTGACGATGCCGCCCCCGGCGCCCCAGGCGAGCACGAAGAAGGTCGCGTTCGGGGCACTGGCAGCGAGGAGAAGGAAGGCGCTCCCCCCGGCCAGGGAGCCGAGCAGCACGGCCCGTCCCCCCACACGATCAAGGAGCCAGCCGGTCCCGACTGCCCCAATGCCCCCGGCCAGCGAACTGACCGTGAAGGCTCCCGAAAGAGCGCCCACAGACCATCCCGTATCTTCGTGGATGGGCCCGATGAAGACGCTGAAGCTATAGACGACGAGGCCATAGGCCCCGACGGTGAGGAGGCCAAGGAGGACAACCTTCCACCACTTCGCCCAGGCGGCCGCGATGCCGTGGCCGCGGGCTCTCAACCGTCGCCCCCGCAGCAGCCCGGTGGGGCGCCCGGGGATTCTCCACCGGTTGAAGCGGGCTTCGCCGCC
>CAYYYI010000013.1:13899-25579 GCA_964475735.1 uncultured Anaerolineaceae bacterium | reverse complement strand
GCCATCGCCGGTGAGGTGGCAGACCCGCCGGCGGCGGCCGCTCGACTGGTCGGCTTCGCAAACGATGAGGCCGGAGGCCTCAAGTTCGTGAATGGCAGGGTAGATCATCGCAGGCGATGGGGAGCACCAATCGCCGCAGAGCGCGGAGAGGCGGCGGCCGATGTCGTAGCCGTGCCCGGGGCGCTCGTCGAAGGCGGCGAGCATGAGGAGCCTCCCCGCGGCGCGGAGGATGGCCGTGTCCCAATACCCGGGGTCGTTCAGGTCTGCCATGGCGGGCTCCCGGCGGATTTGGGCGAATCATAGTAGGGATACCGATATATAGGAAGGCCAGCCATCCGGGCGGGAGCAGGCAAGGTGCTGACGGAGGGGCGCTCCGCGGCTAGGCTTTGCACATGGACGAGCCGAAACCCGACTTCAAGACGTTCTCGATGCGCTGGATCCCGGAGGATCGCCCGCCCGAGGGGCAGTGGGCGGCGCTGTTGCGGCTGGCGGCAGCAATCCGGCGGACAATCCACCTGATGGCCGACACCGACGCGCCGGAGGCCGAATTGCTGGCCGCTGCGGAGGCAGCGGAAGCGTTCGCAGAGCGGTTGGGCGCCGCGCCACAGGGGCGCCAACTGTGGGGCTTCGCTGAGAGCTCCAACGCGGGCAACCCCCGCGCGATGTTCGACAACAGCCCACTAATTGGCATGGCGAACCCGATCGCGCCGCCGCTCACGCTCACCGTCGATGACGACGGCGTGGTGCGCGGAACAGCCGTCTTCGGGACGGCATACGAAGGGCCGCCGGGGCACCTCCACGGCGGCTTCGTGGCAGCGGCCTTCGATGAAGTCTTGGGAATGACGCAGACGCTCACCGGACAGCCGGGGATGACCGGCGGGCTCACCATCCGTTACCGGCGGCCGACGCCGCTGCACCGCGAGGTTCACTTCGAAGGGCGCGTCGATCGCATCGAGGGGCGGAAGATCTTCACAACGGGAACGCTGCGCGACGGCGACACGCTCTGCGCCGAGGCCGGCGCGGTGTTCATTTCCGTTGACTGGATTCGAATGCGGGGACTGGCGGAGGAACGCCAGGCCGGAACCTGAAAGGCCACCCCGGCAACCGGGATGGCCTTTCGGGGGTGCGCTGCGGGGGCAGCACACCAAAGAGGAGGGAGAACGGAACGGAGCCTGGCTAACCGAATTGCCACTCCGGAACCGCAACATGACAGGCCGGACAGTAACGGTCGCTGGCCTCGTAGTGCGTGGCGCACTGCGGGCAGCGCCGCTCGGCGTCCGGGCGGATGGGGACGAGCGCGGGCATGCGGGCATCGGCAAAGAGCCGCCGCCACCAGTGAACACGGTCAGATCGAAGCATCGTCGCCTCCTGCAGTGGGGCGGCCCGGCCACCGGCGCGTTGTCGCGCCACTGCAGGGCAACCATCTTCCTGAGAGGCTTTGTGCGGCAGGCTGAGCGGCTGCCACGCCTCTCCCTTCGCGCCTACGGGGTTAGCTGACGGGCTCGGTGAGGGAGTCACCTATCCGGTGTTGGCCGGAATACGCCCCAATTGACTGGGTCCCCCGCTCCGCGCGGCGCCGCGCGGATTCGGCAGCTACTTTGTACCACATCCCGGGGCGCGTAGTGTTAAAGCTATGTAAATCACGGAGGCGCCCGGCCGGTCGCTGCTAGCCTGCCCCACCCGTACCATTCGGGGCCATGAGAATCCTTCTTCTTGGCGCCAATGGGCAGCTTGGTTCCGACATCGTCCGGCTGTGGAACGACCCCGGCGTGACCATCATCGCGGCGACGCGGCAGGATGCCGACGTCACCGACGAGGCGCTCACGCGGGACCTCATCGAACGGGCGAAGCCGGACGTGACGATCAACACTACAGCCTTCCACAACCTGCCCCAGTGCGAGCAGAACCCCGAGCTCGCCTTCCGCGTGAACGTCGTTGGTGGCTGGTGCGTGGCCAGCGCGGCCGCGGCGGCGGGCTCGGCGCTGGTGCAGATAAGCACTGACTATGTGTTCGACGGCACGAAGCGCACCCCTTACCTGGAAGACGACGCGCGCCGGGCGGTGAACATCTACGGCGCCGCCAAGATCGCGACCGAGGACGTGGTGCGCATCGCCAACCCGCGGACGCTTGTTGCGCGTGTGTCGGGGCTGTACGGGCTGGCGGGGTCAGCGGGCAAGGGCGGCAACTTCGTCGAGACCATGCTGCGGCTTGCGCGCGAAGGGAACCCCATCCGCGTGGTCGCCGACCAGGTGACCGCCCCCACCAACACGGCGGAGATCGCAGAGGCCCTGCTGCCGCTGGTGAAGGCAGGGACGATGGGTACGGTCCACCTTGCCGCCGGGGAGAGCTGCAGCTGGCATGCGTTTGCGGCCGCCATCTTCGAAATCTGCGGGCTGAAACCGGACCTGCAGGCGGTGACCACAGCGGAATTTGGCGCGCCCCTTGAGCGGCCGATGTACAGCGTACTAGGGACGACTCGCGCCCCCGCGCTGCGGCACTGGCGCGCCGGGCTGGAGCGCTACCTGCGCGAGAAGGGGCACGCCAGCGCGTGAGGTGCCGCCTCAGAGCAGCCCCAGCCTCCCCGCCTCTTCCGCAAGCCGTGCCCGGTGCTCCGGCGCTGCGACTTCGATGAGAGCGCGGGCGCGCTCGCGGGTGGAGCGGTCGCGCAGCCAGGTGGCCCCGTGTTCTGTGACCACCAGGTCGACGTCGTAGCGCGAGGTGGTCACCACATGGCGTTCGGGAATCCAGGGAACGATTCGCGACACCTTCCCGCCGGCCGCGGTTGATTCGATGACGAGGATGGAGAGGGAGTCTTCGGCCAGACGGCAGGCACGGAAGAAATCGAGCTGGCCGCCCACGCCTGAGAACTGCGCCCCATGCACCGTTTCGGCGTTGACCTGCCCGGCGAGGTCAACTTCGACGGCGGAGTTGACGCAGCGCATGAGCCGGTTCTGGGCGATGACGCGGGGGTCCAGGCACTCGGTTGCGCTGAGCATGAGCACGGCCGGGTTGTAGTTCGCAAAGTCGATTGCCGCCGGCCCCACTATGGTGCACACCGCCAGCCCGGGGTAAAGCGTCTTGCGCGAGCCGTTGGCCACGCCTGCGGCGACCAGCCCGGAAATCCCGGGGCCAAGAACCTCCGTGTGGACACCCAGGTCGCTCTTATGCGTAAGGAGGCCAATCGCTTCGTCGGGGATGCCACCGACGCCCGCCTGCAGCGTCGCCCCGTCGGGGATGAACTCGTCCAGAAGCTCGGCGAAGCGCGCGACGTGGACGGAGGTGTCGCGCATGATCGCGGGCGCGGCCCCGTCGGGCGTGGGGAGGGCGACGAAGTAGTCGAAGTCGTCCACATTGAACGCCACGCCGGGGACCTGCGGTTGCGTCTCGACGACAACGGCGATCGCGATGCCGCCGTTCGCCCGGGCGGCGCGGGCCGCATCGGCATCAAAGCCGAGTGCGGCGCCGGGGCGGACCGTGCCGTCGGCCTGGGGCTCGGCGACGACGACCGCTGCCACGGTGGGCGCAAGGCGCTGGACGAACCCGGCGCCGGCGTGGAAGGAAACGGGGACGAACTCCATCTCCCCCCGCGCAATCGCGCCACGCGTCACCGGCGAGGCGAACATCGTGAGCACGCGCATCCCCGCGCTCGCGCAGCGCAGCGCCCCCGTTGTCGCAACACCCGACATCACCGTGACTCCAGCAACGTCCGTGCGCTGCGCGAGCGCGGCAAGGAAGGGCGCAGGCTCAGGCACCCCCACGGCTACCCGGTCGCCGTCCTTCACGAGGGCGGCGGCCTGCTCGACGGTGATCACGCGGGCGGCGAGGCGTTCGCGCCAGCTCATATCAGGCCCGGAGCGGAATGGTGGCGGCGCCGATCATGGCGGTGCGGCCATCGCACTCGATCTTGAGGTCGAGCGTCACCGCCCGATCGCTGACCTCCGTGACGGCCGCGCGAGTGACGACCGTGCCGCCATCGGCCACCGGGGAGACCCAGCGGACGTCGAAGTGTGAGCCATGCGAGAGGGCCTCGGCGCCGAGCCGCTCCATGAGCATCTCCTGCAGGAAAGACAGGACGTGTGGCCCGCCGGCAATGGGGGCGGCGAGGCCCGCCTGGCGCGCAACCTCGGGGTCGGTGTGGATTGGATTTCGCTCATCCCCGGCGCTGAGGTCGCGCATCATCTGGAGGGTCACGAGCTGGGGCTCGCCTTCGAACGTCTGTCCGGGCGTGAGCGCGCGCAGCGCGGCGAGGAGCGGGTTGCGCGCTGCCGCGGCGAAGTCCGGGCCTGCCTCGTAGGGAAGCTCTCCGCCACCCGATTCCTCTATCCCCTCTTCGCGGCGGTACCGTCCCAGGCCCGTGCTGCGGGAGGTGGCCACGGATGAGCCGTCTTCGCCCGTGGTGCGCGAGGTCATCACCTGGTAGCGGCGGCCATCGTGGACGTAGACCTGCTCGATGTTGCCAGAGAGGGTGAGTGTTTCGCCGATGCGCGGCGGGCGGTGGTAGGTCACCTGCTCGCGCCAGTAGACCCCACCCGTGATGTCGAAGTGGCTGGAGACGAGGAAGATGGTGCAGCCCGTCACCGTGAAGGGCGGGGCGATGCCACGAGCCAGGAGCTCGCGGGCGGCGGGGCAGCGGCCGCCGAGGCCCTTTGCCCACCGTTCGCCGGTGGCTTCGTTGACGGGGAACGGCGTGGCGGGCAGATCGAGCGGGAGAGAGACGGTAGTGGGATCGAAGGGGCGAAGAGGCATGTCGGCGGGAGTATACCAGAGAGGCGTCATAGCCCCTCGCCACGGTAGCGTGGGGACACTGCTGGAGGTAGCCCGGACGCAGCGCGGCCCCCGGTAAATCCACCGGGGGCCGCACGAGGTGTCCCGGGGCGCTTAGCGGGTGGTGATGGCAGCGTTCGAGATGACGTTCAGGCCGCGCTCCTTCACCTTGGCGTCGATCAGGATCGTGTTCCCGTTCTTCCACATGGCAGTGACGATGGTCTCGCCGGGAAAGACCACGCCGGCGAAGCGAGCCTGGTAGCGCGCCACCTTGCCCGTGTCGCCGCCGAGCATGTTGTCGACCACGGCCTTGCAGACGATGCCGTAGGAACAAAGGCCGTGGAGGATGGGGACATCGAAGCCGCCCAGTTTCGAGAACTCCGGATCGGCGTGGAGGGGGTTCTTGTCGCCCGACAGGCGGTAGAGGAGCGCCTGCTGCGGGAGAGTCTTCGACTCGACGACGAGGTCGGGGTCGCGTTCGGGCTTCTCGTTGCCGGGTCTCGGGCCGCTGTCGCCGCCCCAGCCGCCTTCGCCGCGGATGAAGAGGGAGAAGCGGTTGGTGAAGAGCGGATCGCCCGCTTCATCCTTCGAAACCATTTCGAGGACGACGAGCGCCGCCTTGCCTTTGTCGTAGATGCCGGCCACCTTCCCCGAGGTGTTCACCGTCGCCGTGACGGGGATGGCCTTGTGGATCTCCAGGTCCTGCTCGCCGTGAAGGAGCAGCGCGGGGTTGAACTGCATCCCCGGCAGGGCGCCCAGGCTGCCCATTGCGCCGAAGGCGGGGATGACGCCCCAGCTCGGGAGCACCTTCAGGTTCTTCTCGTAGGTGTAGGCGAGTTCGTTGGGGTCGGTCTGGGGGCTCCCGGCGCCGAGGCCCAGGTGGTAGAGGATGATGCGATCGCGATCCCAGGTGAAGCTGCCGCCAGCGATCGCCGCACCAACTGCGTTCGGGTCGATAGGCATTGCGCGTTCCTGCTTTCGAAGTGTTGCGCGCCAATCCTACCCTTTTCGCGGTTTCCGATCAGCGGCCGTGGCCGGCAGCCGCCGGGGCAGGCTCCATCGCGGCCTCTGCGACGGAGGCTTCGGAGCGGATGCGAAGGACGCGGCCCCCGGCAAGGACGAAGGCAAGAGCGGCCATGGCCAGCACAAGCGCGCCCATGGTGAAGACCGCGGGACGCGTGCCCAGCCCGGAAGCAAGCATGCCCGCCAGGATCGCCCCCAGGGGGATGAGCCCCCGGTCGAGGCTGAGGAGCGACATGACGCGGCCGTGCATTTCGGGGGTGCTGTTTTCGAGCAGGATGGTGTTGGTGAGCGCCATGTAGGTCACCGTCATGCTGCCCGCCACCGCCAGGAGCAGTGCCGTGCCGAGTACCGTCGCTTGCAGCGACATGGCCACGAGGGCCGTGCCGAACACGAAGAGGTTGATAAAGAGCTGCATCCCCGGCCGCGCGATGTTTGACCGTGAAGCGACGAAGAGGGTGCCCGCCACGGCGCCCACGCCGGTGGCGCCCGCCAGGAAGCCGACGCCCGAGTTCCCGAGGTCGAGCACATCGGTGGCGAGCAGCGGGACAAAGACCTGCTGATAGGGGAACCCGAACACAAAGAGCACGAGCGAAAGACCCGCGATAACGCCCAGGTTTGGGTTCTTCGCCACGTAGGCAAAGCCTTCGGCGAGGTCGGCGAAGAGGCCCGGCCTTTTGCCCTCGGGCGCCTCCCGCGCGGGAAGATGCATGGCCGACGTGCTCAGGATGACAAGCGTGTAGATGGCCGCGTTGACCAGGTAGACGCCGCCGGTGGAGAGGAAGATGAGCAGCGCTCCCGCCAGGCTGCCACCGCCCACGCGCATCACGCTTAGAGCCAGCGAGTTGAGCGCCACCGCGTTCGAGACGTCCTCTCGCGGCACGGTCATCGGGATGAGCGATTGGCGCACGGGCTGGTTGAACGCCATGGCGGTGCCCGCCACAAGCGCGGTGGCGAAGACGTGCCATGTCTCGATGAGGCCAGTGGTCACCATCACGCCCAGGAAGAGGTGGGTGCCGAACGTCACCATCTGGGTGATGAAGAGCACGCGCTTGCGGTCCGAGCGGTCGGCCACGGCCCCGGCAATGAGCCCGAAGACCAGAATCGGCGCCAGCCTGGTGGCGATGACGAGCGACAGCATCAACGCCGAGTCAGTAAGCTCAAGGATGAGCACCGCCCGCGCCACCTGGTCCATCCAGAGCGAGGCGGAGTGCCCCGTTTGGCCAAGCCAGAGCAGGCGGTAGTTACGGTGCCGCAGCGCCCGGAACACCTGCGGGGTCGACCACTTCCTCGTCAGCAATCCCACGAGAGTCGAATGTACCTTTACGCGAAGGTAAGGTCGACAGCGCTCGCCCCGCGGGCGTGCCCTCTGTAACCTACGCCCTGTGGAGACCTGGTCGCTGGTGGAAGGGCGCTGGCAGCGGGGAGACGTTCCCTCTGCGGCGGCGCGCTGGTTTGATGTCTGCGGCTCACAGAACGGGGAATTGGAGTCGCTGCAGGAGCGCTTCGGCCTTCACGCGCTCTCGATCGAGGACTGCATCTCACCGCTCGTGCATGCGCCGAAGATCGACGAGTTCGCTGACCACCTGTTCATCGTGCTCCACGCCCTCGTGCCGGGAACGGAAGGCCCGGAAACGGAGGAGCTCGACGTGTTCCTGGGGCACGACTTCGTCATCACCTACCAGGACAGGCGTGTCCCGGCTACGGAGGTGGTACCCCAGGTCCTGGCGGAGGAGATCACGGTCCGGCCGGGCGCCGATGGGCTGCTCTACGAGGTCGCCGATCGGGCCGTCGACGCCATCCTGCCCCAGGTGAACGGCCTGGGCGAAGAGCTGGACCGGCTGCAGGAGGTGGTGGTCCGGGGGCAGCTGAGCGAAAACCCGAACGCCGCGATCCTGGCGATTCGCGCCCACGCGGGCCAGATCCGGCGGCTCCTGCTGCCACAGCTCACGGTGATCCAGCGGTTGAGTCGCGGCGAGTTCCCCCAGGTGGCGGAGGGCAACCGTATCTACTTCCGCGACATCTACGACCACCTGGTACGAATCGACCTCGCGCTCGAAGGGCTGCGCGAAGACGCGGAGGTGGCGCTGAGCACCTACCTTGCAGCCATCAACAACCGCATGAGCGAGGTCATGAAGGTGCTCTCCATCGTTGGGGCGCTGGCGTTGCCGGCGGTGGTGATCGCCGGGATCTTCGGGACGAACTTCGACAACGTGCCCGGCCTGCACAGCAACTGGGGCTTCGCCACAATGATCATCGCCATGGGCGCGCTCGGGGGCAGCATGGCCTACTACTTCCGCCGGCGAGGCTGGCTCTAACAGGGTGCTGAAAAATGCAGCCCGTCATGCTGCGACCCGCAAAGGCCAGCTTCAAAGATCACGTGGCGTAATGTGTTATTGTCGAGTTCGGCGAAATTCGACCCCTTCTTCAACACCCTGCTAGCGAGTGCGCCGTTTCCTACTGAAGGGGCGCGCTGTGCGAGATCTTCTTCAAGGCCAGGTACATCGCTGAGCGCACATAGGCCTGCATCAGCCGCCGCCGCGCAGGCATCGCGAACGAATCATCCCCGGCGCAAAACTCCACCAGCGGCTCCACCGCGATATCCCACGACATCGAAGGAGCCACGCGCGCGATGTTCTCCCGGCAACGGGCCACAAAGGCCTCGTCGTCCACCAGGCGTTCGATACCGGCAACCACCGCCTGGGCATCGCCCTCCGGAGCCGTGATTCCGAGCTGCTCGTCTTCGACCCGTTCGGCCAGCACGTCGCCCCGCGTGCAGAGGAGCGGCACGCGGGCGCGGAACAGGTCCACATAGCGGGTGCGGAAGGCGAAGCGGCTCTCGACGTTCTCGTAGCCAAGGCAGACGCTTGCATCCGCCTCCGCCAGGTAGTCGTCGATCCGCTCGTAGGGGACCCACCCTTCCAGGAAGTGCACCGTGCGCCCGTAGAGCCCCAGGTCCTTCGCCATCTCGATAGCCCGCCCAAGCACCCCCGCATTGGGCCCGAAAACGAAGTCCGGGTGGTTCAGTCCCATGAACACCAGGTGCACGTCCGCCCTCCGCGTTGCGATCTCATCCATCGCCCGCAGGAGGGTGAACGGGTCGTTCCACTCCGTCACACCGCCATTCCACAGCAGCACCCGGTCGTCCGGCTTGATCCTGGGCACGACGCCCTTGAGCACTGGCCCGCGCGCGTCGAGGGGGTGCTGCGGCACCCCGTACGGCACCAGGTCGATCAGTTGCCGCAACGAAGGGTCGCGCTCGTACACATCGGGCGGAACCAGCGCGAGCGCCATCAACATGCCAATCCACATGTCCCGCTGCCGCTCGTCCGCACAGAAGATGAAGTCCGCCAGGGTGAGCTGCAGGTTCAGGTACCAGCGGTTCCCCGCCATCCATGCCCGCCGCCCCAACGGGCGCGAACTGTCCCGCTTCGAAATCTCCATCCACTCGGTGTACAGGGGCGTGAACGCATCCAGGGCAAGCCGGGTTTCCCCAAGCAGCCGCGTAAAGTGCGGCGGGAAGTTCCGCGAAATGGCGATGTCGTGTGCCCGCGCCAGTGCGGCAGCGCTGGAATTGCCCTCCCACACCTGCAACCGCACATTGGGCGCCGGCAGCTCCACCTCACCCTTGTCTCCCGGAATCGCGAGCGTGATTTCCGCCTCTGGCAGCGCGCGCCCGAGCGCCCCGGCCAGCTGGTAGGCCCGAATCCCCGGCGAGGCCATCTTCGGACCCACTACCGCGCGCGACAGCACCAGCACCTTCCTCATCTGGCGGCCACTCCTCCCTCAGCCACGAGGCTTCGCCAGCTGGAACATTGTCCGCCGCGCACCGTAGGTCGCGACGCGCTGCACCAGCCCGGGGAAGCGCTCCCACTTGGGCGCCACGGGTGGGCGGTCGTCGTTGCAGAAGTCAATGAGCCCTTTGAGCGTCACATCCCATTGCAGCTCCGGTTTCGAAGCCGCGAGGTTGCGCTTGCACTGCGCGTGGAACTCGCCGTCGTCGAGCAGCCTGGCGATGGCGGCGGCCACTGCCTGCGCGTCGCCTTCGGGGACGACTACGCCCCAGCCGTTACGCTCCACTTCCTCCGCCAGCACGTCGCCATGGGTGCATATGAAGGGGAGCTCGGCCCAGATGAGGTCCACGAAGCGGGTGCGGTGGCTGTAGCGCGTTTCGAGGTTGTCGAAGTAGGTGCACACGCTGATATCCGCCTCCAGCACGTACCGCTTCGCCGACTCGTGCGAGACCCACCCCTCCTCGAAGAACACCGTCTTCCCCAGTTGGCCGTTCCGCTCCGCGATGGCCTTGGCGTCCTGGAACCGGATCCCCGTCCCAAGTTCGCGAATGCCCGGGTAGGCCGCGCCAAGGAACAGAAGCTTCACGTCCTCGCGATTCAGAATGCGTAGCGCCTCGAGAAGCGTGGCGGGGTCGTACCACTGGATGATCCCCCCGTTCCAGACGATGATCCTGTCCGTCTCCTCGAACCCCGGTCGCACCCCTCGCAGAACTCGTCTGTCAGCGACAGCCGGCTCGGGGCGAAGCCCGTGGGGCGCCACGTCTATGTACCGCCGCAACGTGGGATCGTTGTCATACGCCGCGGGCGAAATCAGCCCCAGCGAAGTCATCATGCCGATGTAGCTGTCGCGCTGGCGTTCGTTGCAGCAGAGCACGAAGTCGGCGAGCGTGAGTTGCATGGCGAGGATGGTGCGCGTGCGTTCCACCCAGGTGCGGCGCTTTGAGCCTTTGTAGTGCTGCATGCCCACCTCCATCCACTCCATCGCGTACTGGGTGAAGAGGTCCACCACGAACCGCTTGAAGGGGAAGAAGGCCGCCACGTGAGGGGGCATGCCGGAGGAGATGATGATGTCGTGGTCTTTCACCAGGCTCATGGCGTTGGTGAGGGTCCAATGTACGTAGCGGTAGGGGAGACCCGCGGGAAGCTCATCGGCGGCGTCGTTCGGGCCGGCAAGGGTGACGCGGGCCCCGGGGACATGCTTCGCGAGCACGGCTGCCATGGCGGAGGCCCTGATCCCCGGGCTCGACATGTGCGTCCCCACATGACCGCGGCAGAGGATGATGATTCGTGGGCCCACGCGCGCAAGTTACTGGCACGGGGTCCAACGCGAAAGGAACGGCGCCCGCCGTGTGTCACTGCTCAGAGAATGCGACCGGGTTAACTGCTCAGTGACTATGTCCGTCCATGGGAGACGGACTGAAGTTGAGTACCAGGGACGAAAAAGAGGATCGAGGTCCTGAACCGCGTGTTGGCGGGGATGATCTCCTCGGGAGAGGCCGGGGTGCTGCTCTCCTTCTCCGGTCCGGGCCCTGCTACCCCACCGCCGCCGGGCCGGCGCTTCTCGCGGACGAGGTCACGGTGCTGCTGGGGACGCGCTCGTAGCGCCGCGTTCCTCGTCCGTCTCCCCGTCGCGGCGCCCGGGTAGCTCCGGCCGGACCCTGTCGCGGGTATACTCGCCCCACCCAAACAAGCTGACAGGGGATCACATGGAATACCGCCATCTCGGGCGCTCAGGGCTGCAGGTCTCGGTCGTAGGCCTGGGCTGCAACAACTTCGGCCGCCGCTGCGACGCCGAACAGACGAAGGCCGTTGTCGACTGCGCCATCGAGCTCGGCGTCAACTTCTTCGATACGGCGAACGTCTATGGCGTTGGCGGGCAGAGCGAGGAGTTCCTCGGGCGGGCCCTGGCGGGCCGCCGCCACGAGGTGGTCATCGCCACCAAATTCGGCATGCGCATGGGTGACCGGCCGATGGAGAGCGGCGGCTCCAGGCGCCACGTGATGGCCGCCGTCGAAGACAGCCTGCGCCGCCTCGGCACTGACTACATCGACCTCTACCAGTTCCACACCCCCGACCCGCGTACCCCCATCGAAGAGACCCTG
>CAYYYI010000013.1:0-13799 GCA_964475735.1 uncultured Anaerolineaceae bacterium | reverse complement strand
AACGAGAAGAACTACAGCACCCTGCAGCGGCTTGAGGCCGTTGCCAGTTCCCACGATCGCACCATGCTCGAACTGGCCATCGGCTGGCTCGCCAGCCAACCGCACGTAGCCAGCGTAATCGCCGGGGCAACGAAGCCCGGGCAGGTGGAGCAGAACGTCGCCGCGGCCGAGTGGAAGCTCTCTGCAGAGGAGCTGGCGGAGGTCGACCTGGCCACCGCCTGAGGGGGCCTACCGCAGCGACCGGCCCCCATCGACCACGACGATGCTCCCCGTCGCATAGGCGCTGGCGTCGCTCGCCAGGTAGAGAGCCGCGCCCACGACGTCGTGAGGGGTCGCCAGCCGGCCCATCGGGATCTCCGCAAGCAGCCGCTCGCCATGGCGGCTGGCAAAGAGGTCGCTCGTGAAGTCTGTGTCCACCCACCCCGGCGCGACCGCGTTCACACGCACGTCGCGGTCCGCCCACTCCAGCGCCAGCGCCTTCGTAAGCTGGTGGACGGCGGCCTTCGTGGCCGAATAGACGCCCAGCCTGTCGAGCGGCGCAATCCCGCCCACCGAGCTGATGTTCACGATGCTGGCCCCGCGCCCGGTTTCGAAGAGCCGCCGCGCCAGCTCCACGCAGGAGAAGTAGAGCCCGCGCAGGTTCACATCCACCACCTCATCCCACTCCTCCACCGATACGTGCTCGGCGCGCTTGTAGTAGGGGCTTATCCCGGCGTTGTTCACAAGGATGTCGATGGGCCCCAGCCGCCAGGCCTCGTCCATCAGGCGGGCGATGTCCGCGGGGTCGGCGTTGTCGCAGGGCATGCCGAGAGCGTTCGGGCCAAGCGTGGCTGCTGCTGCCCTCAAGGCCTCCTCGCCGCGCGCGGTGAGGATGACGCGCGCCCCCGCGCCCACGAACGCCTTCGCAATCGCGTAACCGATACCGCGCGATGCGCCGGTCAGGATCGCGGTCTTGCCTTCCAGCGAAAAGAGGTCCGTCGTCACGCTGTTGAGTTTAGAGGACGCCGCATTCTGAGAGCAGGCCGGTCAGGCAGCCTTCCGCTGCCCGGGCGGTGTGGCGACTGCGGCATGGCGCGGAATTTGGATCCCTCCCGAGAAGGTGTCGCAGCTGTCCGGGTCGCCCGAGTCGAACCCGCGCTTGAACCATCGCTGCCGCTGCTCGGAAGAGCCGTGTGTCCACGTGTCCTGGTCAATCGTGCCGCCGGCCTGCTCCTGGAGCCGGTCGTCTCCGGCCGCAATGGTGGCCATCGGGAACCACTTCCCTCGCGGCATGCATCGGATAGGCCCGAGCCTCAGTACACCCAGGCGATGTCGTATCGAATTATCGAGACGTCGGTTTTCGCCGGCTTGATGACGCGGCGCTCGAAGCGGGAAGCGTCGGGGGTGGCAAGGTCATCAAGCTGCTGTTGCAGATCCTTTAGCTGTACTTCGAGCGTCGCCTTTCGCTGTTCGGCGGTGTTCTCCATCCGGTTCTTGGTCAGCACCCCGCCCATCCCTGTCGTGCTGACGCGACGCTTGCTTCCGCCCAATGACCCGAGGTTGCGAAAGAGCACGGTGAAGAGGGAGAACCACTTCTCCCACTTGCGGCCTTTCACCTCCTGCTCCTTTGTGGCGATATCTCGCTGGATCTTTGCGATCTTCGTCTCGATTGCCTGGCGCTTCGATGAAACCCCCGGCGTGGAGACAAGGCGGGCGGCGAAGCTGCTCTCCTCTTCGCCAAGGTTCGCGAACCGTTTGGTGACTGGGTCGTAGACAAGCTCCGCCTGGAGCCGGTCGTCAAGCCGGTCGCGAAGCGCGCGCTCAAGCGCCTTCGCCCCATCGCGTCCGCCGAGGAAGGATGGAAGGTCCCCGAAGCTCACTCCTGCGGGCACGGAGTCTGATAGACGGCCGTCGTCGAGCTCGGACGGCTCCTGTTCGAGCATCTCCAGGGCTGTCACGTCCGGGGTCATGCGGAAACTCAGCGTGCGCTGGATCTCATCGGTTGATACCCCGCCCGCTTTGTAGCGAACCGCCGCGCGGACAACCACGTACGGCTCGGCCATCGATCCGCCGCGAAGATTCAGGTACCTCGCTCGCAGGGGGGCGGGCAGCGGTGGAGGGGCCGCGGGAGCCGGCGCGGCCGGGCTGGCGGCGGCTCCCGGTCCCGCGGCGCCCGCTGCCGGTTTCCAGCCTGTAATCGCATCGCCAAGGAGCCGGATCTCATCACGCGTAATTGGGCCGCGCAGGTAGGACATGGCAAACCGCGACCCCACCAGTTGCGGGGCCCTGCGGTGGATGTCGTGAACGAGGAAGACGCGCTTCTGAACGCTCGCGATGAGCCTCTCGAAGGGAATTTCGCCGGGCGCGGCGGCGAGCGCCGCTTCGATTCCCTGTTTCACCCTGTTCTGGTCCTGCTCCGTCTGGAGCCGCCCGATCGCCCAGAAACCCATGTTGGCCAGCCCCTTG
Organism: uncultured Anaerolineaceae bacterium; assembly: GCA_964475735.1. Taxonomy (GTDB): domain Bacteria; phylum Chloroflexota; class Dehalococcoidia; order Tepidiformales; family Tepidiformaceae; genus UCB2. Next base: position 11,354 of record CAYYYI010000013.1, on the reverse strand, counting down.
TAGTCGAGATCGACGGGGTTCTGAGTGGAAAGAAGGATGCCCACCCCGTACGCCCGCGCCTGCTTCAGCAGAGTGAGGAGGGGCTTCTTCGTCGGCGGATTCGCCGTGGGCGGGAAGTACCCGAAGATCTCGTCCATGTAGAAGAGCAGGCGGAGCTCGCTCGTGCCCGGCTGCTTGCGCATCCATGTCTTGAGTTTGTTGAGCACAAGCGCCGTCACGAAGATCCGCTGATCGTCGTCGAGGTGCGCGGTGTAGATGATTGAGAGCTGGGGAACGCCGTCCGGGGTTCGCACCCAGCGCTCGATGTCTATCGGCTCGCCCTGCCGCCAGATCTCGAATGGCGGAGAGGCGACGAGGTTGTTCAGCGCGAACACCAGCCCGCTGCGATCCTTCTGCGGGTAGAACGCCTCCGTGGCAAGAGCCCCGATGCGTTCGATAGGCGGGTTCGCAACCTCCGCTATCAGGCTTTCGAGGCTCAGATCCCGGCCCTGGCGCCAGGCATTCTCGATAAGGCTGAAGAGGAGGATGTACTCCCTGCTGCTGACCGGGTCAGCCTCGATCTTCACGAAGCCCAGCAGGGCGGTCACGATGGCGTCTATCTCGTCCCGGAGAGCCTCCTCGTTCGCCTCGAAATCGATGCCCGGAGCCGCGATGGAGTCGATGAGGTTGATCGGGATGCCCGCCGATGCCCCCGGCGTGAACATCCGGATCCTGTGGCCCTTTGCGTAGGCGGCCACGTCTGCGGGTTCAATGCCGTGCTCGTGAAGGCCCTTCCTCCACGTTCCTGCTGCTGCCTCCGCGACTTCGGCCGTGGTCTTGCCCTCCCGGGCGGCTTCGTCCCGGTCCACCCACGGCTCGAACTGCTCGGGGGCCAGCCGGTCGAAGGCGAGCGCCAGGTTCCCCATATCGCCTTTGGGGTCAATCACAATGACCGGGACGCGCGACTTCAGAAGCTCCTCGATGATGTCCACCGAAAGTCCGGTCTTCCCGGAGCCGGTCATGCCGATGATGATGCCGTGGGTGGTGAGATCCCCAGAATCGAGCATGAACGGGTCGCCGAAGGACTTGTCGGCCGGATTGAACACCTTGCCGATATAAAGGTCAGGCATCAGTTCCTCTCCCGATTAGCAAGTGGGCCAAGTCTACAGTCTGCAAACCCCGAAGACGGCTGGCCGGATGCCGGTTCGCGCGTCTCCTGCCGGATCAGGGCCGCCAGCAGTTGATCGCAGCGGCTCTACATCACACCTTAGTGAATGCTCAACAAATGGGACGTTTGACCGGCCCAAACAGGCCCGTTCGGTCCTCTGTCGTTTCGTTGGCGGCCGCGACTATCCATCCGGAAGTCATGTTTGGAGGGGAACCGTGACCGAGTCCGCAACCGCCGACGGCAGTTCCTCCCGGCCAGACACAGTGCGCGGAAGCGTGAAGCTCATCTGCGCCTGGTGCGGCGCCATCATCAAGGATGGGCCGGGGCCGGTCTCCCACGGCATCTGCGATCCCTGCGCCGCCTCCTTCAATGAGCCTGAGGAGTAGCGCGCCCGGCCAGCGCGGCGCCAGTTGACACTCCCGGCCTTCGACACGAGCATCGGGGAATCCATCTCCGAGGTCCTGCCCGTGCCCCCTGTGCCAGCCACGATGAACGAGATCACCCCCGCGTGGCTAACCGAAGCCCTGCGCGCCGGCGGCCACATCGGCGAGGCAGTGGTGGACGCCATCGACTCTACGCCCATCGGCGAAGGCGTGGGCTTCCTGGGCGAGCTGCGCCGCATCGAGCTTCGCTTCGACCGCCCCGAGAACGGCGCGCCCGCCTCGCTCATCGCCAAGCTGCCGACGGCCTTCCCCGAAGCCCGCGCCGTGGGCATGCAGTTCCGTTACTACGAGCGCGAAAACCGCTTCTACGAAGAGGTGGCTCCCCACATCGGCCTGCGTATCCCCCGCGCCTACTACTCGGGGACCGACCCCGAAGGCGGCAACTTCGCCCTCCTCCTCGAAGACCTGACCGGCGCCGCCCGTCTCGGTGACCAGCTCGAAGGGTGCGACATTCCTACCGCCGAAATGGTCGTCCGCGAACTGGCGAAGTTCCACGCCGCCTGGTGGAACCACCCCATGGTCGAAACGCTCGACTGGATGCCCCGTGTGAACGATCCCCTGCAGCTCTTCGCCGGTCAGCTCTACCAGGCTGCTTGGCCGGCCTTTGTCGAGATCTGGGGCGACACCCTTCCCGCCGCTCTCCTCGAACCGGGCGAAAGGCTGGGCCCGGCCTGGACGGATGTCATGAACGAGTTCGCCAAACACGACCAGTTCATCTCCCACACTGATTTCCGGCTCGATAACATGCTCTTCGGCGAACCGGGCGCCGAAACGGAGCTCATCGTCATCGACTGGCAACTCTGCGTCCGGGGCGGCGGCCTCTACGATCTGGGCTACTTCGTGAGCCAGAGCCTGCCCATCGACCTTCGACGCAAGCACGAGCGCGCCCTGATTCGCCTCTACCACGACACCCTCTGCGAAGGCGGCGTCACCAACTACCCCTTCGAACGCTGCTGGGACGATTACCGCATCGCCGTGCTGGTCGCCCTCATCATCCCCGTGAACTCCGCCATCAATACCGACCTCTCGAACCCGCGCGGCGCGGCGGTGATGAAGGAGATCATGGTCCGCAGCACCACCGCCGTGGTCGACCTCAACGCCGGGAAGCTCCTGCCCGCGTGACGCCATGACCTGTCGCGCCGGGCGCGTAGCGTGGGCGTAGTGCTCAAGGCCTCGCTGTCGCTGTGCGCCTTGCTCGCGGCCATCGCTGTCGCAGGCTGCGATCCTCTCCGTGACGGGGCGTCTGACGCGGCGCCACCGGTCTCCCTGCCTCCCTGTGAGTGGGCCAGGACGGTCCGAGTGATCGACGGCGACACCATCGTCGTGCGCATCGCGGACGTCGAGGACAAGGTGCGCTATATCGGGGTCGATGCCCCCGAGATCGCTCATCCCACCAGGGGCGCCGAGCCTTTCGGGGCCGAGGCGAGTGCCGCCAACCGCACCCTTGTCGAAGGCCGCCGCGTCTGTCTGGAGAGCGACATAACGGATCGCGACAGGTTCGGCCGCCTCCTTCGGTACGTCTGGCTCGAAGACGGGACCCTGGTGAACGAAGCGCTCCTGGCGCGCGGACTCGCGCAGGTGGTCACGTACCCGCCCGACGTGAAGTACGTGGAGCCGCGCTACCTGCCCGCTCAGCGTGCCGCCCGCGAGGCGGGGCTGGGCCTCTGGAGCGGTGCGGCGGGAAATGGCCAGGGCCGCCCGGGCTCCGCCGACTGACCGCATCCGCCCGTGGCAACGCCTTTGAACGGATGCCAGCGCCGGATCGCGTCATGAGGTGACGCCCACGGGTGGCATGCTCGCGCCTCATCAGAGATAAGGGGGCGCCAGTTGGCCAAGACGAACCTGGAACAGCAGCTAAGAGAGCTCGACCGGCTCAAGGCGCGGGGCGTCATCACCGATGACGAATACCAGTCGCGCCGCGCTGCCGTGCTCGCATCTACCGAGGCCGCCATCGCCGTGAAGGAAGGCGGCTCCGCCGCGAAGGGGATCTTCAAGTGGGGCTTCTTCGGCTGCTTTGGCGTCATCGGCGCGATCGTGGCCTTCGTGGTCGTGATTGCGATCATCGTCGCCGCGGCAGGGGGCGACGATGACGATGACGCCGGCGTGCCCGGCGCGGTGGGTACAAACAAGGGCGACGTCCACGCCACCCTCGCCCCCGGTGCATCCGGCGAAATCGCGCCCGATGGGAACGCGGCGCGGCGGGTGAAGGTGACCATCGTGCAGGTGACGGACAACGTCCGATCGAGCAATTCCGTTGAGACCCCCGGCGCCGGCATGAAGTGGTGGGGTGTCGAAGTCATCGTCGAGAACGTGGGCACGAAGGAAGTCACAGCCATCGACTGGAAGCTCCGCGACTCACAGGACGGGGAGCACAATCAGGAGTTCGTGTTCTTCGCGGGCCAGCCCCTTGAAGGGGTGTACGATCTCACGCCGGGCGGCAAGACGCAGGGCTGGGTCTTCTTCGAAATTCCCGCCGGCGCGACGGTGAAGTGGCTCCGGGCCGACCCCAACATCTTCCTGAAGAACGACCTCTACTTCGATGTTGAGTAGGAGCGGACCGCGTGCGCGGGGTGGTGGCTATCCGGCAGCCGCCCCCTCTTTCTCCTTCGCGTCCTCGTCCTGTTTCTGTTCCATCCGTGGTGGCCGGCGGATGCTCCAGCGGCGGAAGCGCTCTTCTATCGGCTTCTCCCCTTCGCGCTTCACCTGCTCCTCGCGCATCTTCAGGAAGTCGCTCTTCTGGCGATTCCCGATCTGGCTGGAGTGGCAGAGGATGGCGTCCACCTTCGTCATCCAGTGCTCGGTGATGTCGACCGCGTAGTCCGGGTTGTCGCTCCCCGCCAGCAGCACCTCATTCACCTGGTGGGCGGCCAGCCCGTCCTCCTCGTCGCGCGGGTAGAACAGGCGGTCGCGCACCAGTGGGTAAATGGCGTCAGCGGTGACGGTGCCGATGTTGCGGTGGTCGCGATGATTGAAGGTGTGCCGGAAACCGTCCCAGGTGATGACCACCTCGGGCCGGTAAAGCCGCAGAAGCCGCACAATCTGGCCGCGCAACTCGTGCTCGTCCATGGTGAACCCGTCCGGGTAGCCCAGGAAGATGCACTCCTTTGCGCCCAGCACGCGGCAGGCCGCCCGCTGTTCTTCTTCGCGGATGGCCGCGAGCTTCTCCGGGTGCATCGACTCGTCGTGCGTGCCCTTATCGCCGCTTGTGACAACCACGTAGGTAACCTCCCAGCCCTCCGCGCACCACTTTGCCACTGTTCCCCCGCAGAGAAACTCCGCGTCATCGGGGTGAGCCATGATGACCATGGCCCGGGAAGGGCCGGTGATGGGTGGAGGTGGCTCGGGTGGGGCCGCGCCGGTGGCCGTCATCACAGGGCGCGCCGCTTCGGGACCCTTGCCGATGTGGAGGATCTCCTTCAGCTTGCCCCGCTTCTTCCCTTTGCCGTTCTTGCTCATGCCGGGCCCATTCTACCGCCTGCCCCCGGCGAGCACGGCCGCCTCGTACACCTCGGCGCCGAAGCCGCCATCGACCTCCCGCGCGCGATGCTCGGCGAGCACCTGGTCGTAGACACCCGCGACCCGCAAGGCCACGCTCTCCCAGCGGAACCGCTCCACCGACCGCCGCGCCGCCGCGCTGAAGTTCGCCCTCAGTTCCGGGTTATGCAGCAGCACCTCCAGCTTCTCCGCGAATGGCCCCGGGCAGCGCCACGGGATCAGATACCCCGTCACCCCATCGATGACGGTGGAGACAAGCCCGCCCACCCGCGACGCCACTACGGGTGTCCCGCAGGCCATCGCCTCGACCGCCACCAGTCCGAAGCTCTCGTAGTAGCTGGGAACGACGCAGACATCCGCAGCGGAGTAGTACACGGGAAGCTCGTCGTGCGGCACCGCGCCCACAAAGCGCACGTTGGCCGCCAGGCCCGCCTCGGCGGCCTGCGACTGAAGCTCTGCCTTGAGGGTGCCCGCGCGCTCATCGCCGCCCACCACCAGCAGGGTGAAGTCGCGCTCGTCGAGTTCGGCGAGCGCCTGGATGAGGATGTCGACGCCCTTCAGCTTCTCGAGCCGCCCCACCCAGAGCAGCACCGGGCTATCCAGCTCCAGCCCAAGCTGCCGGCGGCTCGCCTTCTGGTCGCGCGGCCGGAACAGGCCGATGTCGACCCCGCAGGGGATGGTGTGCATCTGCTCCTCCTTCGCGCCGTAGTAGCGCGAGAGCAGCTGCCGCTCGTGGTCGCTGGCGGTGACAATCGCGTCCGCCCGCCGGGCGATGGCGCGCTCGTGGCGGATTCGCCGGGCCGGTTCCTGCTCGCTGATGCGCGCCCGGTTCTTCACCTCGCCGAGCGTGTGAAACATCACCACGTGGGGTACTCGCAGGTGTCGCGCAATCGCGCGGGCTGCCCAGGCGCTCTGCCAGTAGTGGCTGTGAATGATGTCGTAGCCGCGTCCTTCGCTGTGCGTGAAGCGGCGCATGTCCCGCGCGAAGTCCGGCAGGCAGGCTACGATCTCCTCCTTCTCCACCGGTTCGGGCGGGCCCGCGTCGAGCCTCACCAGCCGGAGGTTCGCGGCCACCTGCTCGACCCGCGGCAGATCACCGTCCCGCCGCGTGAAGATGTCGACCTCGTAACCGAGCCGCGCCAGCTCACGCGAAAGCTCGAGCACGTAGACGTTCATACCCCCCGTTTCGCGCCCGCCCAGCGGCGCGAGAGGGCTCGTATGCGCAGAAACCTGTGCGATGCGCATCAGCCCGGGCCCCCCGAATTGCTCAGCATGGTCAGACTATTGTGCCGCATCGTGGCCGCGTTTGCCGGCTGCGCCCGCGCCCCCGGGCGCGGCCGGCAAAGTGGACGTGGCGCCGGTCGCCTACGTCCCCGGTTTCCAGACCATCAGGAACATGATGCCGATCGTAGAGAAGGCCAGCGCCTGCCCTGTGATCCGCATCCGCCTCGCAATCGGCGCCAGCTCCTGCGGAACAGGGTCACCATCCGGTACCTTTTCCAGAAGCGCTCGCGCCTTCCGCGCGTTCGGCGCCTGCACGGTCTGGGCGAGAATCCCCACGCTCAGCGCCCAGGCCATCGCGGCGATCAGCCACGCCGGCAGGTCTTCACTATACCCGGTCTGGTCCGAGAAGATCATCGCGACCCCCGTCGCGATTACCAGGAACGACCCGGGCGCCACGACCCGGCTCTCCAGCTGCTCGGCGAACTCAAGAGCGAGCCGCAGCGTCCTAACTCCGCCCCGCGCCGCCAGCGGCTGCAAGATGGGGATGGCAAACGTCGACCCAAACGTAACCAGCGCTGCGGCGATGTGCACGAAAAGCAGCGCCTTGTACGTCTCGAACATCGGGATGCCCACATCGGGCCCCCAAACGGCCAGCCCTATGAGCCCGCCGAAGAGGGCGGCCACCTGCGCCGGCCCGCGCAAGAGCCCGGGCCAGGCCGGGCCGGTTAGTCTTCCAGCGGTAGCCGCGCCTGCGGCCGCTGCCAGCGGTTGGTCGGGATTCCTGAGCATTTCTGCGCCTCCGGGTGTGTTGGTTCAACGCACCCATCGTCCCGCCGCCGCCCCGCGCGCAACACGCACACAACCCCCACACTGCCCGCACAGTTCTCGCTCTCCCGCCCGGCTCGGCCCGGAGTCTTAGCCCTGCCGCTGCCCCAGGCTCAACGTCAACACTCGCGCCTGTACGCCGCCCAGCCTGCGCTTGTACTCCTCTTCGCCGCGCAGGAAGTCGAACACACGCTTCTCCCGCCCGATGGAATCGCGGATTGCGTGCGCCTTCGAAAGGAGCCCCACGGCAAGCTGCGCGAACGCAGGGTCATATCCACTGTTATAGAGGAACGTGGTCTCGTCGTTCTCGAAGCAGAAGATCATCGCCACTGGCACGCCGTCGAGCAGCAGCGTCCCAAGCCGCGCCAGCCCGGCGCCGCCCATCGTCTGAGCCAGGTCGCGAAAGAACGCCGCCATCCGCGGGGTGAGGAACTCGTCCTTGTCCTCGCGACTCGTGCGCATCATCTCCAGGAAGCGGTCGAACCGCGCCTCGATGGCGGCCGGCTCGGCGACGCTTTCGAACGCCACGTCGCCGGCCGTTTCCAGGTTGCGGAGCTTGCGCCGCAGCTCGTGCCGGTCCTTCTTCGAAAGTCCCGAAACGAACGATTCGAAGTCGCCCGGGAGCTCGGCCCTCGGGGCGTTCGCCTCGTGAACCGCTTCGAACTGCCAGCCGAATGAGTCCGCCGCCCCTGCGAACGCCTCCACGAAGGGAGAGCCCTCCTGCACGCCCCAGAGGACGAGCCGCCGGGTCAGGTCTTCCACAAGCCATTCGAGCACGCCCGCCGCAACCTCCGCCTCGCGGCCCGGCAGCGCCAGCGGCCCGGCATAGTCGCACACGTGGTAGTCGCCCAGTTGGCGGGCCGTGTCGCCCTCTATCTGAAGCGCGGCGACACCCACAAGGCCGTCATCGTCGCGGCAGGCAAGGAATACGGGCGCGAGCCCTTCGCCGAAGTGCCGCAGCCATGTGGCGTGCCACGCCGGGTGCAGGAATGGCGTCGCCCCGGGGACGGCTGCCTGCAGGGCCGCCCATTCCGGCTGCAGAGCCTCGAACGCCTCCGACGTGATCGAAAGGCGCGCCGGGGCCTCCGCGTTCATAATCTCGCTCACCGCCCGTGCACCAGGGAGAGGAACTCAGCCCGCGTCACCGGCGACTTGCGGAAACTGCCCCGCATGGCGCTCGTGACCATGCGGCTGCCGGGCTTTTGGACGCCCCTCATGGTCATGCAGAGGTGCTCGGCGTCGATCACCACGGCCACGCCGTCGGGCTTGAGCCCGGCCATGATCGTCTCGGCGATCTGGCTGGTCAGCACCTCCTGCACCTGTGGACGGCGCGCGCACGTCTCCACCACGCGCGCGATCTTGCTGATGCCCACAACGCGGCCGTCGGGTACGTAGCCCACATGGGCTTCGCCATGGAACGGCAGCAGATGGTGCTCGCACATGCTGTAAAACGGGATGTTCCGCAGGATCACCATCTCGTCATGCGCCACTTCAAAGGTCGTCTGCAGGAACGAAGCGGGATCGGCGGCCATCCCCGAGAAGACCTCCGCGTACATATCGGCGATGCGCCGGGGCGTGTCACGCAGGCCGTCGCGCGCGGGGTCGTCGCCTATGGCGGTGAGGAGCTCTGTCACGGCCGAGGCGATCCGGTGGCGGTCAACGGGATGAGAAGCGGACAAGCGGCGCTCGCCTTGGTTGGGGTGCCGCGGGCGCGGCCCGCCGGGATCGTAGCATGCCGCGCCGCTCGCGGGGCGAAGGCGAACCGATTAGCCCCGCTCCGTGTCGCCGGGCAGGAGCGCGTCGCGCGCGCCGAGATCGGCCCCCATTAGCCGCAGTTCCCGCCCGAAGCGCGTCGTGCGTTCGGCCATCCCTGCCAGGTAGGTGCGATTGGGCGTCACCTTCGCCCACAGCCGCCGGCGCGGAACGTAGAACGTGATGGAAAGGCCAACCATCGCCATGCCAACGGCCACCCAGATGAAGGTGTCGCCCGGGTCGCGCCGCACGCTCAGCCCGGCAGCTTCGATGCGCCCGGCGAAGGTGTAGGTGTAGCCCCCCGGGGTCCGCAGCGGCTGGTCCTCAATGAGCTCGACGTTGTCGCTGTCGATGCCGCTGACGAACAGGTATGGTTCGCCGTCCCGCCCGGACGCCATCTGCACAACCACTGTCCGGTCTTGCGAAACCGCACCCGGCATGTCGTCCACGCGCATCGCCGGGATGCTGCGCGCCTCCCGGAACTCGACCCTGTAGCCCCCGGCGGTGCCAGCGGTCCCGGGTGCGAGCACGCCCTCGGGCTCGTCCCCGGTCAGGAGCATCACGCGCAGCTCCCCGTCGACCACCCGCCAGGCTACCGGGAGCGAAACGAACGCCCCTCCCCCGGCCGGGTCAGGGAAAGCAACCGCCCCGAGTGCAACGTCGTCCTCCGGGCCGGGCCGCTCTCCCGGATCTGTCCCAGCCTGGGGCACATCTTCGTCGAAGACCACGGCTCCCTTTCCATCCGTGACGCGCAGTCGTGGCACGGCGGTGGTGCGGTTCTCGAAGTCGATCACGTCGTCATACAGCACGCGGCCGTCCGGCGCGTTGATGCGCAGCCGTCCGATGTCGTCGAAGAAGGCCGCCTGGTGGAATCGATACCCGAAGGCAGAGCAGGGGTCGTTCACGGTCGTGGTGCACTTCACGATCTCGTCCCCCCGGCGAACCTCCAGGAAGCTCCGGTAGTCGATGACGTTGCCGCTCTCGTCGACCCCGCGTACGGCGTCGCTCACCCGCACGAAGAGCTGTCCGGGACCGGGTTCGTCCAAGACCGGGGCCGGGGGCGTCGTCTCGGCAATGACTAGCGTGCGATCGAACCCCGCGAACACCGTCAGCAACCCTCCCACCAGCAGGAGCAGCAGCGCGAGGTGGCTCAGGAACGTACCGTAGTGGCTCCACGCGAACCGTTCGGCGAACAGATATTCGGCGCCCTCTTCGGACTTCACGCGCTCCACGCGGTAGCGGCGCTTTGCCAGCAGCCGCTCGACCGCCTGAGCGCCCCCTTCGTGCGTGAAGGACGCCCGGTGGTGGGCCGTTTCGAAGTACCGGTCGCCGACTGTTCTCGGTGGGCGGTGGACGGTTCGCCAGGTGGGCAGAAAGCGGCTGACCGTGCACACCGTGACCGCCACGATGATCACCGCCCACAGCCCGGTGAACCACCACGAATGGAACACGTCGAATAGCCCTAGCCGATCGAACGGCCCGGTGAAAGCGCCGAAGTCCTCGCGCTGGAGCTCCAGCCACGCCGAGCGCGCCGCGGCATTGCCCCGCATCGGCGCGGGAACCTGCGGAACCACCACCCCCACAAGCCCTGCTACCACCGCCAAACCCACGAGCAGCAGCGCGAACTTCACGTTCGTCAGCAGCTGCCAGAGAAACCGCAGAGGATCGAGGCCCCCGGGGCGGAGCGGGGCCGCGGCCGGGCGCGCAGGGGCGCTCACCGGAGGTGCTCGTCCTCAATGGCGGCAAGGTCTTCCGCCGATACACGCCCGATGTAGGTACGCAGGACCACCCCGTCCGGGCCAACCAGCACACTCACGGGCAGGCCCCGTCCTACGCGATACGCGTTTGAGACCTCGCCCGAACGGTCGAGCAGCACCGGGTAGGTCACGCCGAACTGCGCCGCAAAGCTCCGGGCATCGGACGCCGTTTCCTGTTGGTTCACGCCAACGACCGTGAATCCGGCGCCTCCCACGCGAGCCTGGAGCGCCTGGAGATCAGGCGTCTCCCCCCGGCACGGCCCGCACCAGCTCGCCCAGAAATTGAGCAACACGAGCCGTCCACGAAAATCGGCGAGAGTGACCGTCTGCCCGTCGAGGTCCTGGAGGGCGAAGTTGGGCGCGGCCCGGCCCGGCTCCGCGGCCGGCTTCTTGCCCCTGGCGTTCAAATCGTCCGGCAAGGCGACAATTCCCAGGCCCTCCGCGGTGCCCCCCGCGCCGGCCGGGCCCCTCATCTCGAAGAACCAGATGGCCAGGCCAACTGCCAGCACGACGAGCGCCGCGACCCCGAGCGTCGATGCCGGGCCGGAGTACTCGCGCCTGCGCTGGGGACGATCCTCGGGGAGTTCTTCGGTCATGCGTGGCGGCCTCACTCGCACCCGCGAGCGTCACAGCTAACGTATCACCGCCCACGGCAAAGAGAGAGGCAGAGCGGGAGGGGCGCTAGCGCGTAGAATGTGAGCATGAAGCTTG
>CAYYYI010000012.1:0-33760 GCA_964475735.1 uncultured Anaerolineaceae bacterium | reverse complement strand
CCGCCGCTGGACGGGCGTGCTGCGCGCGTGGGGCGTGTCTGCCGCGACGTTCGCGACTGTTCTCGGCGGGCCTGGCGGTTGGACATCGGTTGTGAATCCCGGTGCTAAAGATGGTGCGAACGCCCGGGAACGCCGGGCGTCCGACGCTGAGGATACCATCGGGCCCGGCTTGGAACACGAAAAGCGGGTTTACGTTCGGCCAGCCCCTACTTCGCCAGGGCTTCGTCGAGGACCTTGCGCCAGACAGCGAGGGACGCGGGTGAATCCGCCAACGGCTGCCCATCGATAACAAACGAGGGGGTGCCACGCAGGCCGAGCGACTGGGCCTCGCGAAGGCCGCCGCGAACGCCCTCGGCGGCCGCCTCGCTCGTGTAGCAGGCGTCGAAAGCCGCCCGGTCGAGTCCCAGCGCGGAGGCGTGCTCCTGCAGCTTCTCGGTGCTGTAGCGCCCGACGTCGAGCTTTTCGCTCGTGGCCTGGCCGGCTTCGGCCTGCACCATGAAGAGCTTCTCCTGGTAGGGCCAGAACTGGTTCTGCTCCCCGGCGCACCACGCGGCCAGTGCAGCCTGGACCGACTCAGGGCCCAGGAAGGGCAGGTTGCGAAACTCCAGCCTCACCTTCCCCGGCTTCACGTACTCCTCGACGATTGCCGGCTCGATGAGGGCCGTGAAGCGAAGGCAGTGGGGGCACTGGAAGTCCTCGAACACTGCGATCGTGACCTTCGCTTCCGGCCTGCCGAGCGCGAGGCCGCCGGCAAGCTCCAGGGGCGCGTCGAGCTTCTGGAGGGCAGCCACAATCTCATTTCCGGGGGTCGCCGTTGCTGTGCCGGGGGACCGCTGTGTGGGTTCCGTGCCGGGGTCATCGCCGTCGTCCCCGCAGGCCGCAACCAGGGCGAGCACCATGGGAACGAGGGCTCCTGCCAGCCACTTCCGGGTCATTCGGAAAGGAACTCCGTAACCACTTCCATGAAGCGATCGAACTGATCGTGGTGCACCCAATGACCGGCGTTCGCGATTGAGACCTCGCGGTACTCGTGGAAGGCGCTCAGATCACGCGTCACATTGCGCCGCCCCCAGCTCTCGTCGCCCCAGATGATGAGGAGCGGGCAGCGGATCTGGTTCCAGAGGTCGCGGGCGTCCTCCATGTTGAACTCGTAGGGCGAACCGGCATGGGTGTAGTTGTCGAACTTCCAGGTGAAACTGCCGTCTTCGCCTTTGCGCACGCCGTGGAGGGTAAGCTCGTGAGCGAGCTCCGGCGTGAGGTGGGAGTTCGCCTCTATCATCCGCCGGGTCGCGTCGTCGATCGTCGCGTAGGAGTGAAGGCGGCGCTGTTCGAGCTTGCGCATGCTCTCCACCCAATCGCGCATGCGTACGTGCGCCGGGCGGCGCTGCCCGCTCGCCCAGCCGAGGCCGCCCAGACCCTCGATGGTGACGAGCCGCGACACCTTTTCGGGGAACGCGCCAGCGTACTGGAGCGCCACGCCACCGCCGAGCGAGTGGGCAACGATGGTGTATGGCTCGCGGCCGATGTGCTCGCCAAGGGCGTGAGTATCGAGCGCGTAGTCGATGACGGAGTAGTTGCCGCCAATCGCCCACTGCGAATCGCCGTGCCCGCGCAAATCGGGAACGTAGACGCAGTAGCGGCCGGTCAGCGCCCGCGCGGTGCGGTCCCAGGAACGGGCATGGTCGCGGTTGCCGTGGATGAGGATGAGCGGGGGCTTCGATTCGTCGCCCCACACGAGGTAGTGCAGCTTGAGCCGCTGGGAGTGGTAGAACCGGGACTCAGGGGTCATGGATACCGAGTGTAAGCGACCGGGCGGGGACGAACGAGGCGATGCGCCGGGACTACTGTCGGACCCGGACAGGCTCACCGCTGCGCAGGTCGACCGCGTGGAAACGGCCTGCCTTCAGCTCGGCGATTAGCTCGCGCTCGTCGTGGATTTCGCTTTCGAAGTAGGTGGCGCACTTGCCGATGTCGCTGATGGCGTGAGAATCGGTCCCGCCCGTGCCTGAGAGGTCCATCATCTCGCACAGGCGGCGCGAGAACTCGTTCTCCTTCTCGCTGCCGCGGCCGTTGAGCTCTTCGAGCGCCTGTACGTACTGGTAGGCCGGGTTGCGGCTGGCCTTTTCCAGCGCCGCCTGGTACTCGTCTTCGTCGCGGCTGAACCAGGGCATCTGGCGGCGGTAGGGGTGGGCCGCCACCATCACGCCGTCGGACTTCTCTACGTAGGCGGCAAGCTCGCGCGAGCGATGCATGCCGAACACGTATTTGTCGATGCCAAAGGCCAGGATGTGGCCGTCATCGGTGCTGATCTCAATGCCGGCGAGGACGAGGAAGTCGTGCTTCGCCCTCAGCTCCTCTATCGACTTGTAGTCCCACACGGTGTCGTGTTCCGTGAAGACGATGGCATCGAGCCCTGCCTGCTTTGCGCGGACGATGAGGTCATCGGGGTTGAGAACGCTGTCGTGCGAGCGGGGCCAGGTGTGGGCGTGGAGGTCGATGAGCATGGGCTGTGACCCGTAACTATAGCCACCGGCGTCGCTGGCGGGCAATCGCGGGCAGGCGCCTCCGGGAGGCCGTCGCTCACTTGCCCATAGGTACGCGCCGGTGTCTCTTCTAATTCGCCATGGAAGAAGAGGCAGTCGCGCTCACCCGGCGGTACGGGCTGATCATAAGCCTGGCGGCGGCGTTCGCCGGGCTGGTGTACACGATAGGCGTCCTGCGCAGGAGCTACTGGGCGCTGGCGCTCCCTGTGACAGCGGCAACAATGGGGATGCTCTACATCACGCTCTGGATCGGCCGGGCGCTGATGACGACCCCCAGCGAGCCCCCCGAGTCGTAGGACAGCCATCCATGAGTGCGGGCGCAGGCAACGCGGACCGCCGGTTCTACTCAACCCTGTTCCTTGTCTTTGCGCCGCTTTTCATGGCCGGCGGCTGGCTCGCTGCGTTCACTGAGGTCGGGGCAGCGCTCATCGTTGGCGGGTCGGCGCTGGCGGTAGCGGGGTTTGCCCTCCGCCCTTCGCTCCGGACCGGCGCGGTCGCGGCGTTGGAGCTGGCCGCGGGCTGGCTCACCGTGCCGCTCCTGGTTGTGGTGACCTGAGCTGGCGGCCGCACTCCAGGCGGGGCGCTGTTGCGTTTACGGCTTCAGGGCCAGGCGCGCCCTGCGGGGGAGCGGCGCGGGCGAGACATGGCGCCGCCGGGCGATGACCCCTTCGTAGATGCGTTCGAACTCGTCGCCGGCAAGCTCCCAGCTAAAGCGGGAAGTGATGCTCGCGCGGGAAGTGGCCGAAAGCTGGTCGCGCAGAGCGCGGTCGTGAAGCATCCGGCGCATTCCCGCGGCGAGCGCCGAGGTATCACCGGGTGGGACCACATGGGCGCTGACGCCCGGTTCGAGCACCTCGGCGAGCGCGCCGCCGCTGGTGGATAGCAAAGGGGTCCCGCAGGCAGCGGCTTCAGCGGCGGGCAGGCCGAAGCCCTCGTAGACGCTGGCGCAGACGGCGAAGGTGGCGCGGTTGAGCAATTCCACAAGCGCCCGTTCGCCCAGGCGGCCGCTGAAGGTGACGCGGTCCTCAAGCCCAAGAGCCCGAACAAGTGGGGGCGCCTGGCTCAGGTCCTCGGCGGGCCTGTCGATGATCGTGAGGCGGAACTCCTCGCCTGCGTCTTTGAGCTCGCGGCAGGCCTGGAGCAGGAAGCGCACCCCCTTGTTGGCGTCTTCGGTGTTGGCCATGCAGACGATGTGGGCCGGCTCCCGCTCGATGCCCGGCAGGGGGCGAAAGACATCGGTTTCGACGCCGTTGTAGACGATGTGCGTTCGTTCGGGGGGCGTCTTGAAGGCGCGCCGGATGGAGCGCGCTGAAGTCTGCGAGACGGTGACCACGGCATCGGCCCGACGCGCCACGCGCTCCTGCATGACCCACGGGAACCAGAGCGAGCGGCGGAACCGTTCAAGGATGCCTCCCGCCTGGAAGAGCGTGTTGTCGCGGTCGATGGAGAGGGGATGGTGGATGGTGGCCACGAGCGGCGCGTGCTGCTGCATGAGCAGGTGCCCGTAGGCGAGGGTCTGGTTGTCGTGGATGACATCGAAGGGGCCCAATTCCTTCATCAGGCGGTAGGCGCGCAGGCTGAACATGAGCAGAAGCTGCGAGAGCGTCTGCTTCGTCATGGTGAACTCCCAGAAGTTCAGCGGGTTGAAGAAGGTCCAGGGCGGGCGGCCGAAGAAGGCCTGGCGATCGTCGAAGTGGGCCCAGAAGCTGTAGGACTCGATCTTGTGGAGGTGCACTCCGGGCGCGGTGCGCGGCCAGGGGCTCCCGGCGATGACATGCACTTCGTGCCCGCGCGCTGCCATCTCCTTCGTCACGTGGTAGAGGTAGACGCCCTGCCCGCCCGAATACGGGTTTCCCTGGTACATGGTGTAGAGCAGCCTCACGCGCCCGCCTCCTCGCCCGGTGCGGCCGCTCGCTCCTGCCGGTCGGCGAGCGGAACGGTGGGAAAAGAGCGGGCGGGCGCGCCGAC
The DNA here is from genome assembly GCA_964475735.1 of uncultured Anaerolineaceae bacterium. GTDB lineage: Bacteria > Chloroflexota > Dehalococcoidia > Tepidiformales > Tepidiformaceae > UCB2. The sequence continues at coordinate 29,249 of CAYYYI010000012.1, read as the reverse complement.
GGCCGTGTGGTGCGATGGCACATCGTGGACGACTACCGAGTTGGCGCCCACCTTCACGTGGTCGCCGATGTGTATGGGGCCGAGCACCTTCGCGCCGGTTCCGATGTTGACATGGTCGCCGATGGTGGGGCCCACGAGGTCGAAGGGGCGGCTCTCGCTGTTCGAAAGGCCGATAGTGGCGAAAGGAGCAACCTGGACGCTGTGGCCAAGGTTGACGATGCCATCGATAACGACATAGCCGTGGGCAAAGTAGAGGCCGCCAGTGGTGCGCACGTTGTGCCCTATCGTCACGCTGAAGATGGAGTGGTTGAGCCGAGAAAGCAGGGTGGCGATGGGTCTGAGCCCGGCATCGTACAGGAACACCTGCAGGCGGTAGATGAGCACGGCCGGGAACATGTGGCCTGTGAAAAGAAGGTAGAAGAAGAGCATCCACCGCGGCCGCGTGGCCGGGAAAGCGCCAAAGGTCAGCGGCCATTCCCCGAAGAGATCCATGTCGAGGCCGATGAGGCGGCGGGTCTCTTTCCAGCCCACCTTTGGCTGGTGGTAGCGGCTCATGGGGATTTCATCTTCGTCGATTCGCCCAACCGCACAAGCACGTCAACGCCATCGGGGGCAGGCCCTTCGAAGTTGAGGAGGCGGAGGTCGAAGAGGCCGGTCAGCTTGGCCGCCGTGTAGGTCTTCCCCGTGAGGTCAAACACACCGGGTGTGCCGCCTGCGCCCTTGACGAGCCGTATCGAATCGGCGGGAACGCCGTAGGCGGCCAGGTGGTCGCGCGCGGCCTTGGCAGCGGCCTCCTGCCCGTCTGCGTACTCGACAGCGACCACGGGCGCCTCGTCGCGCGTCCTGGGGTCCGAGAGGAAGAGGTCGATTATGGCGAACATCGCGTCGGTGTTGGGGAGGAGGATAAGAGCGCCATCTTCGGCGATGCCGGAGTGGAGGGCGCTGGACAGGGAAAAGGTCTCGATGTTCGCCAGGTCGGTGCCTGCCGCGAGAAGGGTGTAGCCGGGGACCTGCCCGGTGCTCACGTCGGTCTTGATGGCGTCGTGGTAGGCATCCCAGAGCTCGGGCAGGCGCGCGATGTAGCCGAAGCTCACGGCCCGGTTGGCCACAGCGCGGATGACCGCCTGCTGCCGTTCGATCCGCTTGATGTCGCCGTCGACGCGAACGCGCGAATATCCCAGTGCCTGCTCGCCGGTCATGTGCTGAGGACCGGCTTTCACCGTCTGATCGGGGAAGGAATCGAGCACGTCGGTCCCGTAGTCGGAGATATCCGCGGGAACATCGATGTCGATCCCGCCGATGGCGTCGATGAGCCGCACGAAGCCGACCCAGTCGATGGTGACGTAGTGGTGGATGTCGATGTGGTAGTTGTGCTCAACCGCAGCGACCGCCGCTGCCGCTCCGCCGCCGGGGTACTTGTAGAACTCGCCGTAGCTGTGCGCAGCGTTGATCTTGCCCGGAGCCCAAATGCCCGGCTTGTCTCCGTACGGGATCTCGGCCCAGAGGTCGCGCGGGATTGCGAGCATCTGCAGGCCCCCATTGAGCTTGTCAATGCTGGCGACAAAGATGGTGTCGCTGCGGGCAGGCTTGCCCGGTGGGTCCTCGGGACGGCGGTCGAGACCAAGCACGAGGATGTTCAGGCGGGCCTCCGGGGTCCACGGCTTGTCGCCGGCCCTGGCGACGCCCGGCAGGGCTACATCGACGCTGATGTTCGTGCCGGGCAGGGCAACCGGGAGCGACGGCGCTTCGAGCTCGTTCCCCGGGAAGAGGTAGCGATCGATCGCCGTGTAGGTGACCAGCATCAGGTAGACGGCCAGAAAGGCGCCGCCAATAATGGCCGCCGCGGCGCCCCCGCGCCGGCTCAGGCGAAATCGAACCACGAGTTGTCGAATCCCGGCTTTTCGGCAACCTTATGGTCGCCCCCGACGGGCCGTCAACCAAACCCGGAGAAACCATGACCGCGCGTTTACTCATCCGGTCAGGCACGCTGGTCACGCCCGGAGGCCTGCGCCGGGACGATCTCGCGTGCGCCGGGCAGCGCATCGCCGCCATCGGGAGCGATCTGCCCGTGGAGGGGGCGGCGCAGATCGACGCGACGGGGCTCTTCGTGGCGCCGGGGTTGGTCGACATCCACGTTCACGGCGGAGGCGGCCACTCCTTCTTCAGCGACAACGCAGACGCTATCCGCGCCTACTGCGAGTGGGCGCCGCGGCACGGCGTGACCGCCTTTCTCGTTAGCACGGCCGCTCGCGACGCCAACGAGCTTGAGCGGCGGTTGGACGCCCTGGCCCCGGGGCTGGACTGCAAATCGGGGGCTGAGCCGCTCGGATTTCACCTTGAGGGGCCCTTCATCAACCCCGCGCGGCGAGGGGCGTTCGACGCGGCGACCCTGCGAAGCCCATCGCGCGAAGAGTTCGCCCGTTGGAGCGCCGCCGCGCCTGGGCGCATCCGCCAGGTGACAATCGCGCCCGAATTGCCCGGCGCGCTGGATGTCATCCGCGACATCGCGGCGGCGGGCGCGGTCCCGGCGATGGGCCACACCGACTCCACGACTGCCGAAGCGCGCGCTGGCTTCGACGCGGGCGTTCGCCATGTAACCCACCTCTTCAACGCCATGCGGCCGCTACACCAGCGGGAAGGCGGCCCGATCGCCGCCGCGCTCCTTGAGCCGGGCGTGACCTGTGAGCTCATCTGCGACGGCGCGCATGTGGCGCCGGAGGTGCTGCGGCTGGCCTACGGGCTGCTGGGGCCGCAGCGCACGGTAGTAGTCACCGACAACCTTTCGATGGCGGGCCAGGGGGCCACGGCCGGGCGCTTCGGTGGACAGGAGGTCGCGGTCAGTGGCGCCGCCGCGGTGAGGAGCGACGGGACCATCGTGGGGAGCGTAGCGACCATGGACGAGCACTTCCGCAACGCGATGGCGTTCCTCGGTGTCGACGCCGTGACGGCCACGCTGCTCTGCTCGGCCAACCCGGCGCGAGTGGCCGGCGCCGGCGAGCGCAAAGGCAAGATCGAGCCGGGCTACGACGCCGGCCTCGTCCTCTTCGACGAGAGATGGCGTGTGGTGGCGACGGTATGCCGCGGACGGGTCGCCTTCTGCGCCGACAGTGGGCGGCTCAGCCCTGCCCGGTAGCGGCCGTGGCCTTCTTGCGTGAACGGCGAGAAGGTGGAGCCTCGGCCTCCGACAGGAACTCGCGCAGGTGGGCAAGGAAGGCCGAAGGCTGTTCTTCGGCCACAAGGTGCCCGGTCTCGGGAACAACCACATGCCGCGAGCCAGGAATGGCGGCCGCGATGCGCTCGCCCACCCCGGGCGGGATGCCCCGGTCCGCTTCGCCGCTGATGACGAGGGTGAGCGCGGCGATGCTTGAAACATCAACCGGCGGCTCGAGGCGCATGTCGCCGCCCAGCTTGCGGAGGCAGGCTCCCGTACCGGGGAGCATGAGCCGGTCGCAGTAACCGCGAATCACCTCTTCGGTCATGAACGACGGATCCCAGACCAGGCTGCGAAGGCCGGGACGGCAGGCAGCCCGCGTAATAGCGGGGACCTCAAGTCCAAGCCGGGCGGCCAGGAGAACGGGGCCAAGCGCGCGCGAGCCGCGCAGCCAGCGCTGCTCTCCCGGATCGATGGACGCGAGGAGCACAAGCCGCTCCACCATCGCAGGGAAGGTGGCTGCCAGCCGGGCGGCCACTCCGCCACCCATGGAATGGCCTACAACGCTGGCCCGCTCGATGCCGAGCTCTTCCATCAGCCGGGCCACCCGGCGCGCATGCTGTTCGAGCGTGAGCGGCCAGATTGGCCGGCGCTCGCTGAAGCCAAACCCCGGGAGGTCAAGCGCCACGACGCGATGCGTCGCGGCGAGCGGCGTGACCACGTGGCGCCAGCTGAATGTACTGCCGCCAAAGCCGTGGATGAGCACGATGGCCGGGCCGGAGCCCTCATCGATGTAGTGGATCCGCTCGCCGTCGACTTCGCGGACCTGCCCCGGGGACACTAGTGCCGCGACCAGTTGCTCGCGCTGCCTGCGGATAGCCAATGCGCCCGCCGCCGCTCCAGCGACCACGCCGGCCGCGACGGAACCTGCCGCTACGGTTCGATTCATGGCTATTCCACCTCCGTCAAGATGGTTCTCAGCACCCGGATGGCTCCGGGAAGGCGGGGCCCGTGCCACCAGAGCATCCTGCCATCGACCAGGCGCGTTGGCGCAATACCAGAGTACTCTGCCGCGTCAACCTCCCCAAAGTGGTAGGGCTCGTCCGGGAGGAGCACCAGGTCCGGCGCGCGGGCGCGAACCTCGTCGAGCGTCACCTCCGGATACCGCTCAAGGTCCCCCAGGACGTTCAGGCCGCCTGCCCGCTCGATGAGGTCATGGCCGTAGGTGGCAGAACCCAGCCCCATCAGGGGCCGCTTCCAGACCGCTACGAACACGCGCATCCGCAAGGGGCCGCCCGGCTCTGCAAGAGCCGCACGCGTTTCACCGGTCAATTCGCTGGCCTTCCCGGGGACCCCCAGCACCGTGCCGAGCTCGATGAACATCTCCATCGCCGCTTCCACCGTGTTGGGGTCTGTTACCAGCACATTCAGCCCCGCTTCCCGGAGCGCCACCACGTCCTCGCGGCGGTTCTCCTCACGGTTGGCGAGCACCAGGTCCGGCCGGAGCGCGACGACGCGGGGGACGTCCGGGTCCTTCGTTCCGCCAATGCTGGGAACGCGTTCGGCAACGTCCGGCGGCGAATCACAGAAGCGGGTCCGCCCCACGAGCGCATCACCCCGGCCCAGCCAGCAGACAAGCTCCGTGATGCTCGGGACGAGGGAGACGATGCGGAATAGGGAAACCACGCACCGAGCTTAGGGTGGATTCAGGCGGCCCGGAAGTCAGCGGCGCCGGGCGGTCAGCCACACGGTAGACCCGGCGAAGGCGGGCGCGGCCAGCAACAGGACGGCAAGCGACGCCCATGCGGCGAGCGACGTCTCTTGGTGCCCGGCGACGAGACCGGCGTTGCCCGCATCGGGCGCCCACGGGGCAAGGCGCGCGAGCGCCTGGTCGTAGGCGGGTCCTGAAGGCTCAGGGCCGATATAGAGGCGCAGCAGGCTCGAAGCGATGTAGGTGCCGTCTCCGTTGTCGCGCAGGCCGAGAATTCCATAGCTGCCGCTGGGGTCAAGGTCGAAAGCGCCACAGGCGGCCCCTCCGCCCATCCACTCCTGTCCCGCCGGTTGGTCCGGACGGCGGTAGAGGAGCGTTTCCACCAGCCGAATCTCGGATGGGGCGCTGCCCTTAAACACCTGCTCCACCTGCATGTCGATATCGACTTCGTAGGATTGCTTCGTGTTCGCGCCCTTTTCCGGGTGCCAGCCGAGGAACCAGCCACCGACGATGACTTCGGAGTCGCGCCAGACATCTGGCTGGCCGGAGCACATCAATGGCCGCGCTGACGTACTGAGGGGCGTGAACGCCATGGCCGCCAGCACCGAAACGGCGAGCAACGGCAACGCCAGGAAACCTGTCCGCATCATGTTTCGCTCCTGTGGGTCACTTCCACACCATCCAACGTCTGGAGTATGGCGTTTGGTTCCACCGGGTGCGTAATGCAGCGGGCAACGGCTCGTAAACTCTCTGTCTACTAACCATTCACCGCCATGCGGCGAGCAGCCCGGCCACGGCATCGTCCCGGTGTCCGGTGGCGTCGGCAAATCGCTCAGTCTCCAACAGGGCGCTCACGATTCCGGGCGGGAAGAGCGCTTCGGGGTCGCCGCCGGGTAGCTGCGTGCGGTGGGCGCCGATGGCCGCGAGCTTCTGCTCGCGCACCGCAGCGATGTTCACTTCGCAGTCAAACTCTGCCGTGCCGATGCCACCGCGGTGCGGAATCGGCGTCATGCCTGGCATGCCGCTCTCCGCGCACTTCTCGTACTGCGGCTGAAAAAGGCCCGGCGGGAAGGCGGTGAACAGGAGGGCCGGCCGGGGACCCGGCAATAGCCTCCATCCATGTAACACCCACCCGTGCACGGCCAGGTGGTCGGGGTGCCCGTAGGCGCCGTCGGCTCCGAGCGACAGCACGAGGTCCGGCATCAGCTCTTCGAAGACCGCTGCCAGCCGGGCGGACTGGTCTTCGGCGCGGGCGAGAGCGCCATCGGACAGCCCCCAAACGATGGGCGGTTCGGCCCCAAGGATGGCGCAGGAGCGGCGAAGTTCCGCTTCCCGGGCGCGCCCCACCTCAAGCGGCGCCCGCGGGCCGCCGTCATGGCGCTCTCCCTGTTCGCCGGCGGAGACGCAGAGCACCAGGCAGCGCCAGCCTGCCCGGGCCGCCAGCGCAATCGAGCCGCCGAAGCTGTAGGACTCGTCGTCGGGGTGCGGGATCACCGCCAGGAGAGTGGGCACTCCTCAATCGTAACGGAGCGGCCCTCGATGAAAGAGGACCAGACCGGCCCCCGGTTCGCCGCCGGAAAAAATGGAGAAGGGGCCGGCATCTGCCGGCCCCTTCCTGAGGAGGGCCGCTATGGCAATTGCGGCGACCTTTCAGGAGGCTGCCCCCTTGGCAGGGGCCCCACCCGAGCCAACCTTGCGGACCACTTCGCCCTCGTCCACCAGGCGCTCGCGTGGCGTCATGAAGGCGTGCACGAAGCCGGCGACGGACAGGAGTGCCAGCAGGGCGGCGCCGGCCCAGCTCACGTTAGCAGCGAGCGCGGCCTTGTCGCCGAAGATGCTGAACCCGTACGTGGTCAGGAGCAGGCCACGGAGGGTCTCACCAGTCTGGAAGGTGCTGCGCAGCGAGGTTGCGGCGTCAAGCTTCTTCTGCAGGTCGGCGGCGGCAGCGGTGTCGCCCTTTTCCTTGGCGGCAGTGATCTGCGCGGTCAGGTCGGTGCGAATCGGGCCCATGGTGGCGTAGGTCTCACCCGGCCACCCGGCTTTCGTCGCGGAGCGGTCCATGTGCATGGCGATGTAGTAGTTCGCGTAGCACTCGGCCTGCTTGCCGGTCTGCATGGTCTTGCCCGCGTTGTCCAGCAGGCAGGATGAGCCAGCCTTCCAGTTCTTCTCCTCTTCCGTGAGCTTGTCGGCGGCAGCGAAGGTGATCTTCTGCTGGCCCAACTGGTCGCTGACGTAGGAGTCGGCGAAGGAGTGCTGGTCGTTCATCACATATCCGAAGACAAGGAGGAGCACTGCGAACAGGGCGCCCCCGCCCGCGAAGATGAAGTCGAGATGTCGGCGCGTCATTGTTTTCCCTCCACTGGGAAGTGGCCAGTCTGCTGGCCGGGTTGCGATAAAGATGATGTAGAAGTTGCGCGGATATCGCGGATTCGTCCCGGTTTCGAATCTTCGATGGTCCCTCCTCCGTTCGGTCTCTCGTTGTTAGTAACGCTAGAGCACGTGCTGAGCAGGGGCCGCGTCCGCTGGACCCAATATGGATGGTCCATATGACCCAAAGTAAGGCCTTCATCCGGCCGAAGTGAGTGGGAAGCTGGTTCGGCGCCTGGAAGCGGCATCCGGATCAGGCGGCGGTCTCCAAAGTTGTACCTGTCATGAATGTCATGAATCCGTTGTATCTACCGCCCTGAGTGTCACTTCCTGCCTTCGTATTCGCTGATAGTGAGTATTAATGCACCACATAGAACTTGTCTATCGATCGTCGCTCGCGCCCTTGCAGAGGCGCGCGCCGGGCTCACCTATTGCGCTTCGTGGCGGCGGCGGGCGCCCTCTGTAGCGAGGCGCGCGCTGGTGCCCGGACTGCCACGAAGGCCCGCGTCACGCAGGGCTTGAATGACCCGCTCGAAGTGCTCCGGGCCGTGGACTTCGAGGAGGAGGTCAAGCAGCGCTGCCCCCACCGGCATCCCCGGGGCCTCGCGATTGTGGTCAACTTCGAGGATGTTGCCGCCAGCAGCAGCGATGACTCCCGTGACCAGCGCCAGCTCCCCCGGCGTGTCGGAAACCTCGATCGTGATGTGCTGGTAGCGCCCCGCGTCGACGAGGCCCCTGCGGACGATGGAGCCGAGCAGGTTGATGTCGATGTTCCCGCCCGAGAGCACGACGCAGGCCGGGCCGCGCGGGCGGTACGCGCCCGACTGAATAGCGGCCGCCCCCAGCGCGCCCGCGCCTTCCACCACCATTTTCGAGCGTTCGATGAGGAGGACGATTGCGCGCGCGATCGCGTCCTCGGTGCAGGAGACCATCTCGTCCACATAGCGCTCGATGAGAGCAAACGTCCGGGCCGACGGCCCAACTACGGCGACGCCATCGGCAATGGTGCGATTGGACGGCACGGTCACCGGCCTGCCCGCCGAGAACGATCGGCAGATGCCGTCCATGGCGGCGGCCTGCACCCCGATCACGCGTACGTCGGGCCGGGTTTCCTTGACAGCCAGGGCCACGCCCGCCAGGAGCCCGCCGCCGCCCGCGGGGACGAGCACCTCCGTCACCTCCGGCGCGTCTTCCAGGATCTCCAGGGCGACGGTTCCCTGCCCGGCGATGACATGGCCGTCGTCGAAGGGCGGGACGTAGACCCGGCCCTCCTTCTCCGCGATAGCCAGGGCTTCGGCGCGCGCATCTTCGAGCGAATTCCCGGCGACCACGACCCTCGCCCCGTAGCCGCGGGCGGCGTTCGCCTTGGCAAGCGGTGCAGTCGCGGGCATCACCACGGTTACCGCGATGCCAGTCGTACTCGCGGCAAGCGCGATTCCCTGCGCGTGGTTGCCCGCGCTTGCTGTCACCAGCCCTCGTTCCCGTTCGGCCGGCGCCAGGTGGGCGACGAAATTCGCCGCCCCGCGAACCTTGAACGAACCGGTTCGCTGCATGTGTTCGCACTTGAGCATGACGGGGTGGCCCGCGTACTCGGCCAGCGTGAGCGACTCCCACACGGGCGTGCGGCGCACCAGCGGCGCGATCTGCCGGCGTGCCGCCTCTACGGCGGCAAGGTCCACGCGGCTCCCGGTCTCATCCATCAGCGGCCTCGCCAAACTTTGCGCCTGTCCCAGCAATCCGGGCAAACGCTCACCGGGCGGTCCACGCGCGACCAACCCTCCGAGAGCGTGTAGCGGCGCTCAGAGAGGTGCGCCTCGCAGAATTGAGCGCGGCAAAGGGAGCACTGGAAGATGTGCGGCCGGTTGCAGCCATCCACGCCGCAGAGCCCAACGCGGTTGAGTTGCTCCGCGCGTTCGAGGTAGCCCAGGTGGCGCACGAGGTCGTCGTGCTTCGCGCGGCAGCGCTTCCTGCCGCAGACCGCCTCATGTCCCTGTACGTAGTGGCTGTGACCGGTACAGAAGTTCCGGCCGCAGTACTGACAGGAGTGCTGCGACAGGTTGGGACAGCGGGAGAACCACCCGCCAGCCTGGCACGGGATGGCCGCCATTCGTCGCCTCCGCGCACCCTCGCTCCAGCCATCGTGTCAGGCGGCCAACGCCCGGGTCAACGGGCAGGAATCCACGCGCACGCGCCCGGACCCTTGCCGGCCGCGAACGAGCCCGCCGGCGCCCAACCGTCAACACGGAAGAAGCTCACGCTGCCGGATTCGTTCGAGGCCACGGCCAGGTAATCCTTCGATGGGGAGAGGCACAGCCCATCCGGACGGCCGCCGGTGCGCAGACGCCGCGTGACCTTCCCGGCCTGCACATCGGCCACGGCGACCCGAGCATCGTCGTTCAGGGACACGAGCGCCAGGCGGTCACTGAGGGCAATTACGCGCACGGGGCGCCCCTTCACATCGATTCGGCGCTCAAGCCGCAGCGCGTCGAGCGAGAAGACGCTCAGTGCGTTCGAGGCCGCGTCGGCTGTGACAACGGCTTCGCCAACAACCGTGACGCTCTCGGGGAGCCGCCCGGTCTCGACGATGATGTTGCCAGGGATTCGTCGCAGCCGGTCGTCGCGGGAGTCCGTCACATAGATGACCCCGTTCGCGACGGCTACGGTGTGGGGCATAGAACCTGTGGGTTCGCGGGCTGTCTCTGTGAGGCTGCCGCGGTCAACCAAGACCAGCATGCTCGCGCGGTCGAGGGTCACGTAGATCGTGTCGCCATCGATGGCCAGGCCGTGCGGTTCGCCTTCGAGCTCGAGCGAGCGAAGGATACCCGGCGCGTAGGGATCGACTTCGAGGAGGAGGTTCGCGCGGCCGAGGGTCACGTAGAGGCGGCCATTCGCGAAGGCCATTTCATGGGGCGGGCCAGGGAGCGCGAGCGTGTGGGTCTGCCCGCCTGCGAGGCTGAGGATGGAGAGGGTCTCTCCCCTCAGGTTGGCCACCACCACGTGCCCTTCGCGGGGCGGGTCCGACGTGGTCTGCGAAGCGCTGATGGCGCGCGACGCGTACACGATGACGATCGCCATCAGGGGGAGGGTGGCGATCGTCGCGATGCGGTTGAGCCGGTTGGGTCGCAGCATGGCTTGCCGGGAGCGCCTGCGGTCAGGCGCCCCCGGCCCAATTCACCTACCTGATGATGTTGACCAGGTCCTGGAGGAGCTGGTCGCTGGCCGTGATCACCCGCGAGGACGACTGGAAGCCGCGCTGCGCGAGAATGACGTTCGTGAACTGGAGGGCGAGGTCGACGTTGGAGCTCTCGAGGGTGCCCGTGCCGACGACGCCGCGGCCGTTGGTGTTGGGCTGCCCAATGATCGGGTCGCCCGAGTTGGCGCTCAGGTTCCAGAGGTTTTGCCCGGCACGCTGCAGGCCGCCGGGGTTGACGAAGGTCGCCAGCGCCAGTTGCCCGATGACGCGGTTGGAACCGTTGGAATAGATGCCCGAGATCTCGCCGGAGGAGCCGACAGCGAAGCTCACGAGCGCGCCAGCAGGGAAACCGTCCTGGTTTGTGAGGTTGAGCTGGCTCTGGCCGGCGAACTGGGTGAGCTTGCCCATGTCGATATCGAAGGCGAGCGGCTCGGTCGCGTCGCCGGGAAGCGTGCCCAGGCTGAAGTTGAGCAGGCCGCCTGCGGGTGTAGTGACCTCGCCAGTTGTGCCGTCGAAGACGAGCTGGGCGGGGGTGGGGGTGACGGGTACGAGCGCTGTGAGCGAATCGCCGTCGTCGTCGTAGAAGCCGGCGACATCCCATGTGTTTGCCGCGGCATTCTTCTGATACTCGATCCTTACGGTGTGGGCATTGCCCAGCGTGTCATAGGCCGTGACCGTCGTCCGGACGACGCCCACTTCGGGCGGCCCGGCCGAATAAGTCGCCGTTCCCGCATCGAGGTTGCCGGCAAGGGTCATCTTGGTCGTCGGTTGGGCGCTGATTCTTGTTCCGAAGGGAATGTCGAGGGGATTCAGCGGCTGATCAGTGTCGATCTTGCCCTGGGAATCAGCCTTCCACCCCATGACGCGCAGGCCGGTCACGGGGTTGACGAGGCCACCATCGACGCCAATGTCGAACGCTCCGTCGCGGGTGTAAAACTGCTGGGAGCCATCGGTGACCACGAAGAAGCCGTCGCCCTGGATGGCGAAGTCGGTGAGCTTGCCGGTCGATTGCAGGGAGCCCTGGGTCATGATGTTGTCGATGCCGCCCAGGTTCATGCCCAGGCCGATCTGGGCGGCGTTGGTGCCTCCCCTTCCCTCCTGGGGCGAGCTCGCGCCCTTGATCGTCTGGCCGAGGATGTCCTGGAAGGTCACGCGGCTGGACTTGTAGGCGATGGTGTTGACGTTGGCGATGTTGTTGCCCACCACGTCCATGTAGGACATGTGGTTGCGCATGCCGGAGATTGCTGAGAACAGTGCCCGCATCATGGCTGTTACGACCCTTTCGCTGTTGGCGGCGAGCCGCCGGTTTCTGGATGGATCGAGCCTCCCGTCGTAGCGGACCGGCCCGGTTGTTTCGAAGCCGTCAACGCCTCAGGCGATGACGACGGAATCGATATTGGTGAAGACGCGATTCCGGCCCCCCTCCTCCCTGTTCATGGCTGTGATGACCGTCCGTTGGCGGACATCCACGACCACGGCCAGCTCATCGAGCACGACAACGCTGTTGCGCGCTCCCTTCGCCGCCGCGGAAGTGATCGCATCGTTGAGGCGATCGAGACGTCCCCTGTCGAGGCCGAGCTCGCGCCGTTCGATGCGTTTCTGGGCATGGCGGCTGAGCTGCAGGTCCTCGCTGGCTCGTTGGAGCGCTTCGCCAAAGACTGCGGCCGTGGGCTGCCCCGCGCGCGGAGGCAGACGGCCTCCGGCGGTGCCGGGCGCGCCAATGCCGGCGGGGCCAATCTTCTCGATCGCCATGGCTAGCGCACCTCCGAGATGGTGAACTGGTCGATGACCTTCCCGTTCACCGATAGCACGGGGATGCCATCGGGGCCGACGATGACGCGGTCAACGACGCCGGTCACTTCAGTTCCGGCGTTCTCGGCGTCAGCGATGGCCGTCTGGACGCGGCCGTCCAGGTTCACTTCGGACTTCTGGCTGGTGGTGAGCAGGCTATACACGGCGCCGAACCGTTCGCGCGCCACAGAGTCCCGGGTGATGCCGATGGCGCTCACCTGGCGGCCGGTCACGGTCTTGCCGATGAGGCCGGCGGCGTTGCCCAGCTCACTCAGGCCCTGGAGCACCTTGAGGGTCTGGGTAGCGGCCTTGCTCTGGTTCAGCGCTTCGAACTGGGCCATCTGGGCCATGAAGTCGGTGTCCGATTGCGGGTCCAGGGGATTCTGGTTCCGCATCTGGGCAATGATCAGCTTCATGAAGTCGACCGAGCTCATGTCCTGGCTTCCGCCGGACTTCGCGGGAGCGAGGCTCGCGTTCTGGAGGCCGGTCACAGGATCGATGTTGATAGTCATTTCGGTCTCCTAGATCCGGAACAGGTGGGCGCCGTCGGGGTTGTAGGCGGCCCGGAGCCGGTTGTGACGCTCCGCGCCGGAAGGCTGCTGCTCAAGACCGAGCAGTTCGGCGAAGCCGGTTTCAGTTCGGCGGCGCTGTTGGGCGCCCTCGCCACGGCTCTCGTCCCCGCGGCCATCGCCGGTGCCCACGAAGACGTCCGCAAGGTCCAGTCCGCGGTCGCCGAGGAGGCTCGTGAGGTCAACCGTGTGGTCGCGGAAGAGCTGCGCGGATTCAGGACGGCCCGCATGGACCTCAACGTGGACCCGCCCGTCAGCGAGACGCACGCGGATCCGGATTTCGCCCAGTTCGGCCGGTTCGAGGTGGATGGTGGCTTCTCCGCCGCCCGCCTCCACGCGCTCAAGGATGGCCGAACCAACCTGCTCGACCTGTGGCGGAACCTCTGCGGGCGCGGCAGGAGCAGGGGATCCGGCTACGGGCGCATCGGCCGGCGCCGCCGCCTCGCGCAACTGGCCTGCGGCCGAATGCGCGGCGGCATGGGCGATGCCCTGCTGCGAGGCGTTTGGAGTGGGCCTATCGGGTTGAACAGCCGCCGGTTGGTTGCCGCGGGCGGCCGGGCCATCCCAACGGCTCCTGTCGATTGCGTTCCCGGCGAAGCGGACCACGCTGCCCTGGAGCTCTGATTCCCCCTCGCCGGGGGGCTGCTCATTGCCATCGCCCGGTTCGCTCGAAGGCTGCGGCGTGGGCTCCACGGCGGATGCCTCCGTCGCGGGCTCACCTGACAGGGACAGGATTGGTGCCGCATCGGTGATCGGCTCACCCGGGGGCGACACGCCGGGTTCGCCTGCGGGCGGTCCGCCCGGTTCGCCCGCGGGGGCGATGGCAAGGGATTCCGGAGAGGCTGGTGCGGACTCCGCGTCTTCTGCGAGCGTGACGGCCTCGGAATCCGGGAGCGCCTCGGCAGACCCGATCTGGGCGGAGTTGGGCCGGCTGGCCGGCTGAGGGGTTGCGTCATGGCCAGTCTCAATTCCCTCGATGGAGGAGGGCGCGCCGGCAACCACTGCAGGCTCACCGGGCACTGACGCTTCAGGAGTCGCGGCCTCCAACGGCTCACCCGGGGACATCTCTGCGGGCAGTAGCGCGACACCGGTTGACGGCGACGCCTCCTGCGCCTCGCTGAGCACGGACCCGGTAACCGGGCTTTGCTCCAGCGGCACGCTGGTAGGAACACCGGCAGCGAGCGCAATGGCCGCTTGCACTGCGCCGGCCAGCTCGCCGTCCGCAGGGGAGGCGTCCTCCGCGGGACCGGGCGGAAGGTCCTGGGACCACCCTGGCGCACGGCCCGAAGCCGGTGCCATTTCAATCGGGGCGCCGGCGGCCAGGGCCGGCGCAGGACCGGGGTTGGCCAGGGCAGCGAGCAACTCCGCAAAGACGCCGGAGGGGGCGTTCTCCCCGGAGGCATCGCTCTCGGCAGCCAGTTGGAAAGGCAGCAGATTGGCTGTGGTCTGAACTACGAGGCCCATTACACCTGCATCCTGAAGACTTCCTGGTAGGCCTCCACTGCCTTGTTTCGGACCTGGGTGGCGAGACTGATTGCCAGGCTCTCCGCCTCCAGGGCGAGCATCACATCGTGAAGCTCGACATCCTGGCCCGTTGCCAGCGCGTTGACCTTCTGGTTGGCCGTGTCGCTGACCGACTGGAGCTGTTCGAGAGCGTTGCCCAGCATGTCAGCGAACCCGGTCGCGGGCTTTGTGCCCGCAACACCAGTCTGTGCTGCTGCCGCCGCTCCCTGAATTCGTTCGATCTCCATGATTGCGCCTCCGTGACCTGTAGCTCCCGGCCCGGGAACTACCTACTTCCGATGTCCAGCGCCCTTAGCGCCATCTGCTTGAGTGCGTTCAGGACCGTGACGTTGGCCTGGTACGAGCGGTTGGCCGATGTGAGGTCGGTCATCTCCGTCACGAGGTCGACGTTGGGCATCTCCACATAGCCATCCTCGTCAGCGTCCGGGTGGGATGGCTCGTACTGCATCCGTGTGGGCGTCTGCTGGTCGGTCTCGACCTGCGTCAACACCACGCCGCCCTGCGGCTGGCCCGAAAGGCGGGCCACCACTTGCTGGAAAGGCGCTGCCTGCTGCGCAGAAGCGAAGCGCACCACCTGGCGCAGATAAGGCCCTTCGCCGTCGGCGGCGCGGGTCGTGTCGAGATTCGCCACGTTGGAGGCGACCGTATCCATGCGCACGCGCTGGGCGGCCAGCCCCGACGTGGTAGCCGAAATCGAACTGAACAGCCCCATGGCGAACCTCCTATGTGCCCCTGATGACGTTGCGGATGGTGGCGAGCCTGGTGTTGAGCGCGCTGGCGGCGGCCTGGTAGCGCATCTGCGTCTCGGCGAGCTTGACCATCTCCTGGTCGATATCCACGTCGTTGCCATCGCTCCGCTGCGACGTGAGCATCTGGGCCGCCTGACTGCCGAGTTGCCCGGAGCGCCCCGGCGCGCCGCCAATGTGGCGTGCGTTCGTGGTCAGGAGCCGGCCAGCTTCCGCGCCAAGGCTTCGCCGCAGCTCGGATTCGAAGTTGACGTCCTGCGCCCGGTAGCCGGGCGTGTCGATGTTTGCGATGTTGTTGCTGATGGCCTGCTGGCGGCGAGACAGCCCGCCAAGCCAGCTTCGCACCGTGCCAATGGTGGAATCACCGAGGAGATTCAGCATTGGTTTCCTCCGTTCGCTGCTGCTGTGTTCTCATGGGTAGCCGTCTGTGCCCGGGCGCCTGCCAAGCCACTGGCGGGCAGCCGTCTCGTCGAGCCGCGAGGCTTCTCGGCGGGCATTTCGCAACCGCCCGGCTTCCGCGCGGCGCTCCAGGAGGAGTTCGATCGCGCGGACATCTCGCCGGCGCTCCATGAGCGCGCGCCGTTCACGTTCCACGGTCTCCGCGGAGTGGCCGAGGGCAGCTTTTCGCGCGCCGGTCTCGCGCCTGAGGCGCAGCAGGTAGGCGTCAGCGGCGGCGCGTTCAGAGGGGTCGACGGAACCCCGCGAAGGAGCGCCGGCATCGAGCACGGCCTCGCGCCGCGCCTCTGTTTCGGCCAATGCGCGCTCCCGCCGGAGGTGTTGATGGCGCACCTCCGCCAGTTGCTGTTCCTGCACACGTTCGAGCCGCTCACGGTGCTTCACCAGCCGCTGCAATCTCTTCGAACTGAGCGTCAACGTCGCCCTCCTCCCCTGGCCTGCTCAGCGCAGGACCATCGATGCCTGCCAGCTCGTCCAGGCGGGCAACCGCCTCATCGAAGCAGGAAACCTCGCCCGGTTGCTGCCTCAGAAAGGCGTTGACTTCGGGCAAGAGTTCCAGCGCGCGGTCGACAACGGGGTCGGAGCCGCTCACGTAGGCGCCGATGCTGATCAGGTCGCGCGCGTCCTCGTAGGCCGCGAGCAGACTGCGTAGCTCGCGGGCTGCCCCTGCGTGGGCCGGGCCAACAACGCGCGGCATGAGGCGCGATACGCTGTTCAGCACGTCAATGGGTGGGTAGTGCCCGGCACTGGCGAGCGACCGCTTGAGCACGATGTGGCCATCGAGGGTTGCGCGCGCAAGATCCGCGATTGGCTCCTCCATGTCGTCGCCATCGACAAGCACGGTGTAGAGGGCGGTGATGCTGCCGCGGGCGGCGGGCCCGGCGCGTTCCATGAGGTGGGGCAACGTGCTGAAGACCGAGGGTGGGTAGCCGCGCGTTGCGGGCGGTTCGCCGGCGGCAAGGCCAACTTCGCGCTGGGCCATGGCGACGCGCGTAAGGCTATCGAAGAGAAGCAGCGCATCGAGCCCCTCGGCGCGGAACGACTCGGCAATCGCAGTCGCGGTGCGGGCGGCGCTGATTCTCATGGCAGCCGGGTTGTCGCTGGTCGAGACGACGACGACGCAGTTCTGGAGCGCCTGGGGGCCGAGGTCGTGCTCGATGAAGTCGCGCACCTCGCGGCCGCGCTCGCCAATGAGAGCGATGACCGTGACGTCCGCGGCAGCGCCACGCGCCAGCATGCCCAGGAGTGTGCTCTTGCCGACGCCTGAGCCGGCGAATATGCCCACGCGCTGGCCGCGACCCAACGTGAGCAACCCGTCGATCGCTCTCACGCCAGAGCCAAGGGCCTCGGCTATCGGTTCGCGGTCGAGGGGGTGGGGGGGCTCCGCATGCCCCGGGTTGTGCCGGACGTGGCCGAGCGGCCCCGCGCCATCCGTGGGACGGCCAAGCCCATCGAGAACGCGCCCAAGCAGTGCCCGGCCCTGCGGGGCGGTTGCATACTGGCCGGTGGCCACCACGCGCGCACCGGCCGGCAGCGCGCCCCGGTCAAGCATCGCCAGTTGAGCGTGGCCAGCACTGGAACCGGTGCATTCGCCGGCCAACTGCCTGCCCGCGCGGTCTTCAACAAAGGCCAGCTCATGGGGCCGGAGGTTCACCCCGGCGGCCACGGCGAACTCTCCCTGCACGCGCACGATGGTTCCGGAACGGCCGAAGGTTTCGCATCCCGCGGCCGCTTCAAAGATGGCCCCGAAAGCCGGCGCGCTCATGACCGCGCCACCCCGCCGGCGTTGGCGAGAGCGATCTCCATGAGCGAAAGGCGCGTGTCGAGCGTCGCGTCGATGGTTCCGTAGCGAAGGTCGATGATGCAGCCACCGGCGGCGACCGCATCGTCCGCTGCAACGTAGTGGGCGGCGCCGGCCAGGGTAGCCTGCACGTGCTCGGCCAGGCCCGGGCTGACACGGATGCTGAGGACTTCCTGGCCAGCAGCGGCTCTCAAGGCCTCGGCGCAGACCGCCGCGGTGCGCTCTGGCCCGGCTTCGTAGTAATCAGCCACGATCCGGCGCACGGCGAGAGCCGTTGCCTGCGCGATGACAGCCGCCGACTGATCGGCGATGTCATCGCGGATCGCCTTCCCCTCGGCGGCGGCGCGACGCACCAATTCGAGCGGGGCAGCCATCTCGTCCGCGGCGCGCTGCTGCCCTGCCGCGAAACCGGAAGTGAACGCCTCCTCCCGCAACCGGTCCGCCTGCGCGCGCGCCTCGGCGATGACCTCCGCGGCCTGGCGGTGCGCTTCGGCGACAATGCCTTCGGCCCGGGCGTCCGCCAGGACGAGCATCTCCTCGGCGGTGGCCACGGGTGGCGCGGGGAGCGTCTGCCGCGTCGTTTCGCCAAGCACGAAGACCTCGCTGTGCTCGGTGGCGGCGCGAATGACGCGGCGGGGCTTAACCGACAAGCTCATCATCGCCTCCGCGCGCGATCACGATCTCCTCCGCGTCGTCGAGCCGGCGGATGACAACGACGATGCGCGATTGCGCTTCCTCCACCTGGCGGAGGCGCACCGGCCCGGAGGCCTCCATGTCCTCCTTGAGCATGGCCGAGGCACGAGACGACATGTTGCGCAGGATCGCTTCCTTCACCGAGTCGGGCGTCGCCTTGAGAGCGAGGGCGAGGTCGCGCACCTCAACCTCGCGGAGAATGCGCTGGATGGAGCGGTCATCGAGAGTGCCCACGTTTTCGAAGACGAACATGCGCTTCTTGACCTCGTCGGCGAGCTCCGGCTCGTTGTCTTCGAGGGCCTCGATGATGGTCTTCTCCGTCATGCGGCTGGACTGCTTCAGAAGGTTGACCAGCACTTCGATGCCGCCCACGTTCTGCGTCTCACGAGCGGGCTGCAGGACGGCGCTGAGCTTGCGCCGCAGCACGGCCTCGACGTCGTTGACAATGTCAGGATTGGCACGGTCCATGAGAGCGATGCGCTGAGCCACGTCGGCGGCGGTCTCCGGATCCATCGACGAAAGCACCTGGGCGGCCTTTTCCGCCTGCAGGAACGAGAGGAGGAGAGCGATGGTCTGCGGGTGCTCGTTGCTGAGGAAGTTCACAAGCTGTTGGACGTTCAGGTGACGGAGGAACCCGAAGGGGACCGTGGGCGAGCTGGCGGAGAGGCGGTCGATGAGCTCTGAGGCCTTGTCCTCGCCGAGGGCCAGCCGGAGGAGATCTTCAGCGTATTCGAGCCCGCCCAGGGAGATGACATTGCGTGCAACGGCCGCGTCCTGGAACTCCGTGACAACCTCGCGGCGCTGCTCGGCCTTGAGCTCCCCCATGGCCGAGATCTCCCAGGTGAGCCGCTCGATGTCCTCGTCGCTAAGATGACGCAGGACTTCTGCCGAGCGCTCCTTCCCGAGCGTGATAACCAGCGCTGCCGCCTTGCGCCTGCCACTGAGCTTCTCCTCGCGAGCAACCATCGGGTTACCTAGCGGTCCTCCTCACGCATCCATGTTTGAACGACATCGGCGACCGCCCTCGGGTTGGCCTCAGCAAGCTTGAGCACGCGCTCCTCCCTGGGGTCGCTTCCCGTCTCCAGCGCGGGAAGGGCGGGCTGCGGCACTGACGGCAGTGCGGCGGCGTGCATTGGCCCCGAGAGGGCCGGGTACGGCTGAGGCGCGGGGAGCGCCAGCTGGCGCTTGCTGAGCGAGCGGAGGAGGAGCATCACCAGCACAAACCCGAGGATCACAGCCAGCAGGGGCAGCAGGAGCTTGAGGTACTCCAGGTACTGCGCCAGCCCATCACCCGCCGCCATGACGATCCCTTCGTCGACGCTCACGTCGAAGGGAAGTCGCGTAACGCTAATGATGTCGCCCCTGGTCTGGTCGAGTCCCACGGCGGCGGCGACGGCGCTGGTGATGGCGCTTTCTTGCGCGGCAGTGACGCTGTCATCGAGAACAACCGACACGCTGAGCTTCTCGAGGCTGCCGGGCGCCTTGATCGTGCTCTTTGTGGTGCGCGGGACTTCATTGTTCGTGGTCGTCTCGGTGCGGGAGTACTCGCTGTTGCCGGTTCCGCCCGAACCAGAGGCGTCAGTCCCGTCGTTTGCGCCCGTGCCGGGGACGTTGCCAACCGTGAGATTCGAGCCCGTATAGGTCTCGGTGCTGGAAGTGGAGCTCCGCACCTGGACCTGCGTGCCAAAGGTGTCTTCCTCCTGCGTCACAGTGTCGAAGTTCAGCAGCGCCCTGATGGTCACGGCGCTGCGGCCAAAGCCGACGACCTTCGCGAGCGTGGATTCGACATCGCGCTGAAGCGCGATCTCGTACTGGCGCTGGAGCTCCATCTGGCTGGCGGTGGCGCCGCTGGCGAAGGGGCTATCCATGGTGGCGCCGTCAAAGAGCACATGGCCCGTCTCATCGACGATGGTGATGCCCCCCCGGCCCAGGCCCTCCACGGAGTTGGAGACGAGGTTCGCGATGCCATGCACCTGGTCCTGCGCGAGGCGCGCGCCAGGCTTGAGCTGCAGGAGAACGCTGGCGGTGGTGGCCTTCTGGTCTTCCTTGAAGAGGGCGTCCTTGGGAAGGACGATGTGCACACGGCTGCCGCGAACGCCATCGAGGGTGTTGATAGAGCGCGCAAGCTCACCTTCGAGCCCGCGACGGTAGTTCACCTTCTCCACGAAGTCGGTTGTCCCGAAGCCCTGGCTGTCGAAGATCTCGAAGCCCACGCCGCCGCCGCTGGGCAGCCCGGCCTGCGCGAGCTTGATGCGCACTTCGGCGACCTTATTGGCCGGGACTGCGACCGTGGCGCCGCCACCGCCGATTTCGTAGGGGATGCCGTCCTTCTCGAGCTGGTCGGCGATGGCGGCGCTGTCCTCGGGGGCGAGGCCGCTGTAGGCGGTGACAAGATTGG
This sequence comes from uncultured Anaerolineaceae bacterium, assembly GCA_964475735.1. Classification (GTDB taxonomy): domain Bacteria; phylum Chloroflexota; class Dehalococcoidia; order Tepidiformales; family Tepidiformaceae; genus UCB2. The sequence goes on along the minus strand of CAYYYI010000012.1, from coordinate 8,849 downwards.
GCGACTTCGAGGCAACGAAGACCAGGTAGAAGACCACTATGGCGCCGGCCAGGAGCGCGCCCAACGCTATCTGCCGCGACGGCGGCAGCTGATTCCACCGGCCCAGGATTGGCGCCAGCACCGACCCTTCTCCCATTAGTCACTCCACCGGGAGGTAGCCTGCCCGTGTGTCCGAGCCTAGTTCCCTCCCTGCCGGCGGCGTATTGGGCGTTCCCCGATTCGCAGAGCGCGACGGCGCGATTCCCGCCAACAAAACCCTGATTTCGCAACGGGGGCTTCCCGGGCGATCCGTGAAGGACGTACGGGCGGCATTTACGCCCTCGGCTGGTTCCGATATCGTTTGGTTCGCACTAAGGACAGGAGGAGTGGCATGACCGAAACCACAGCCGTACCCCTCATCACCGGCGAGATGCGTGCCCAGATCGGAAAAGAATCCGAACCATGGACGCTCGACGTCGACAAGACCGCCATCCGCATGTTCGCGCGCTCCGTCGGGCACACCGACCCGGTGTACTACGACGAGGCGGCCGCGAAAGCAGCCGGCTACCGCAGCCTGCCGTGCCCCCCGGGCTACCTGGGCACGCCAATTTTCGACCCGCGCAACAGCGACCCAACCTTCGGCGGCCGCCGCGGCGGCGGGCCCGGCCCGCAGCCCAGCCGCCCCCTGCGCCGCGTTCTCAACGGCGGCAGCGAGATCGAGATGTTCGAGGACATCTGCGCGGGCGATGTGCTCACCGCCACTTCCCACCTGGCCGCGCTTGAAGAACGCCAGGGCAGCCTCGGCGAGATGCTCATCTCCACCAACAAGACCGTCTACAAGAACCAGCACGGCAAGGTCGTCGCGATCGTGACCGGCACCGGCATCCGCTACTAGGAGGCAGCAGAGAAATGGCAGCAACCTGGAACGAAGTGACCGAGGGGATGGAGATCCCCACCCTGAAGAAGAACTGCAGCACGCAGCAGCTCGTGCAGTGGGCCGCCGGCTCCGGCGACTTCTACCAGATCCATTACGACAAGGACTTCGCCATCTCGACCGGCCTGCCGGGCCTGATTGTGCACGGCGCGCTGAAGCACGCCTTCCTCGGGCAGCTCCTGCACGATTGGGCCGGCAACACCGGGCGCATCAAGAAGTTCGGTTGCAGCTACCGCGGCATGGACTACCCCACGAAGGACATCCTCTGCAAGGGCGTGGTGAAGCGAAAATACGAGGAGAACGGCGAGAAGCTCGTCGACCTGGAGGTCTGGACCGAGGACTTCGAGGGCAAGAAGACCACCCCTGGCTTCGCCACCGTGCGCCTGCCGTAGCCGCGCAGAAGAAAGGACCGCACCCACCCGATGGGTAATCTGCTGGAAGGCAAAGTAGTAGCCATGACAGGCGCCGGGCGCGGCATTGGCCGCGAGTGCGCCCTCCTCGCCGCCTCGGAAGGAGCCCGGGTCGTCGTGAACGACCCGGGCGTCAATCCCGACGGCTCAGGCCACGACGACGGCCCGGCCGCGCAGGTCGTCGCTGAGATCAAGAAGGCCGGCGGCGAAGCCGTCGCCAACTTCGCCGATGTCTCCACCATGGATGGCGGCGAGAGCGTTATCCGCACGGCGCTGGATACATGGGGCAAGCTCGATGGCCTCATCAACCTGGCCGCCATCCTCCGCGACCGGATGGTCTTCAACATCACCGAAGAGGAATGGGATGACGTTATCCGCGTTGACCTCAAGGGCCACTTCACGACCATCAAGCCGGCGGCGGTCCTCATGCGTCAACAGCGCTACGGCCGCATCGTCAACTACTCGTCCGTCTCGGGACTGCAGGGCAACTCGGGGCAGGCGAACTACGGTGCAGCCAAGGCTGGCGTTGCCGGGCTCACCCGCGTAGCCGCCCGCGACCTCGGCCGCTACGGCGTCACCGTCAACTGCATCGCACCGGGAGCATCGACGCGCCTCACGGCCACGGTTCCACAGGCGAGCCGGGATCTCCGCGCGGCCCGTGGTATCGCCGGGGCGGGAGGCGCTGCGCCAGCGCCCGCTTCGAATCGCGCGGCCGAAGAGGCCGCCGCCATGCGCGGGCCCGACATGGTCGCCCCTATGACCATCTACCTCCTCCTCGACGAGGCGTGGAACATCAATGGGCGCATCTTCCAGGTGGCAGGGGGGCAGGTCGGCCTCCTGCAGGACATGTACCCGCCCTTTAAGAACATCTACAAGCACGGCAAGTGGACGCTTGACGAGCTCCGCATGCTGGTGCCCACGCAGCTCATGGCCGGTGTGCAGAACCCCGCGCCGCCAGCGGAGGACCTGCAGATTCCGGGACGGGGTTAGGGCATGGCCGCAGCGGCAAACATGCGAGGGCTGGTCTGGGACCAGCCCTCACCAATTCCCGGTTGGCAGTGTGCCCGATCCCTGGCCGCTCGTGTGCCGCTTGGTCAGGGCACGGAGTTCCGCGACCGCACTGGTCCGAGCGGCGGCGCTGTTCGCCTTGTCTGGCTTGCCCGAAGCTACTATGACGGTCTCCCAGGCCTGCGTGAGTGCGGCCGTGAGCCTCTCGCCCAGCACCTGCGGCTTGACGGATGGGTGGAAGAGGAGATCCGACTTCCATGACAACGTATCACCGGTCTGGCGGGTCAGCCGCGAGACGATGGCGCCTGCGCCCGGATGGGCGAGGTTTGCAGGGAGGCAGACGGTTACCTCGCCAACGGCAGTGCCTTGCTCAAGGCTCGCCGCCCAGCTGCATTCAAACCCGTCACCGGTCCAACTATTGGCCATCGTGCCCGGGAGCCCGGCTTCTTTTCCAGCCCGGCGGCAGACCTCGATGATCTCATTGAATCGCGGGTCCATGTCGGGGGTCATCGGTGCCCTCCGCCGCAGGGTTCCAGATCTATTACGTCGACCAGGGAGCCGCTGAGCGCCAGTGGCGAGGGCAAATAGAATTCGATCCCGCCTCCTCTCCAAACGGAGGGAAAGGCGGCCGAGTTCACGGACGTGCCAGGGCCCCATATCTCGTCGGCGCCTGAGACATCAAGCACCAGGACGAGATCCCGTGGCGAATCCAGGCCGAGGTTGGGTGACGCCATACAGGCAGAGTACGCCGTTGGCGTGAGCCACGCACCAGACCCGAGCACGCCCACCGCCCCCGAATCCCGGATCAAACCGGCATGGACGGCGGTCGTGTAGTGGACCATCAGGCCGTATCGGCTGGCAGCTAGCGAGCCGGACATCCTGTAAGTCTCATCCCTGATCTGAAAGAGCTGCCGCGCCGACTTCCAGTGCGGCGAGGCGTTCCGGGCCGCACCCAGCAGCATGGATAGCTGGTCAACACGCATGCGTCCCCCCAGAGACTCTGTGGCATGCCCCCGTCGCGGCCAGCCGGCCGCGGGAGGCGCTACCATACAAGACGATGAACACCGCAACAAGGCGCGCCGCGCTGGCCGCAGAACTCCGCTCGTACCGGAGCGTGGTCGTCGCCTTCAGCGGCGGCGTGGACTCGACCTTCCTGGCGGCCATGGCGTTCGAAGCCCTCGGCCCCCGCGCCGAAGCCGTCACCGGGCTCTCGCCTTCAGTGGCGCCCGCCGAACGGGAAGAGGCGGCGGCTCTTGCCCGCCTGATCGGCATCAGGCACGAGTTCGTCGAGACCCACGAGATGGAGAACCCGGACTACGTCGCCAACAGCCCGATGCGCTGCTTCCACTGCAAAGACGAGCTCTTCGGCGTGCTCGGGGCCATCGCGGCCCGGGCGGGCGGAGCGGCCATCTTCGATGGCACCAACGCAGACGACGCGGGCGACTTCCGGCCCGGGCGCGAGGCCGCATCGCTCCACGGGGTGCGCAGCCCCTTGCTCGAACTCGGCTTCACCAAGCGGGAGATCCGGGAGCTGTCACGCGAGATGGGTCTGCCCACGTGGGACAAGCCCGCCATGGCCTGCCTGGCGAGCCGCATCCCCCACGGCGAGCCGGTGACCGTTGAGGCGCTCGACCAGGTCGGAGCGGCGGAATCAGCCCTGCGGGCCCTCGGCCTGCGGCAGGTTCGCGTGCGTCATCACGGCGAAGTCGCCCGCATTGAGATCGTCCCGGAAGAGATGGCGCTGGCATTCGACCCCACACGCCGCCGCGAAATCGTCGCGAGGCTTCGCAACCTGGGGTTCAAGTACGTGGCGCTGGACCTCGAAGGCTACCGCCAGGGAAGCATGAACCCGGACCAAACGCCCGCGACTTAGCCCCCGGCGAGTGCCTTCAGCGCGCGCGCCGCGACTTGTTGCGATGAGCCGATCGCGAACACCACCTCGTCGCCCGAAGGGGTGATGGTGGCTGTGACGTTCCCGTCCGGCAGCCTGGCGAGGTCGATGCTCCCGTCCTTGGAAAACGAGGCCTTGACATCCTTCAGCAGGTTCTGCTGGGCGCTGGCGAACTCCTGCGCATCGGCGGCGCTGGCGAACTTCACCCGGAACACGGCAACGCTCTCATCGCCGTTGACGTAGACGTCATACCGATCGCCAGCCCAGCCTTTCGCGGCGTTTACAGCGTCGAGCGAGCGAAGCCGCAGGCGGAAGTAGTTCTGGATGCCGAACTCGCCCCACTGGCCGCCTGACTCGTGTCTCCAACCGCTGCCGAGCGCCGGCTCCAGCGCCGGGAGCTTCACATCGGCGGGCTGCCAGCCCGATTCGAGCAACTCGGGGTGGAGCACGTAGGCCGTGCCGCGAGGCGGGTTGGCGAGCATCTCATCGACCTTCTTCGTGCCCTCCTTGGCCACGATCGCCCGGATCCAGTCGGCGCCGGTGGTGTAGGGGAAGTAGATTTCCCTGGCGATGGATGGCGGGACGTCGCTGGCCTGCGCGGCGTCCGCGAGGAGGAAGGCCCGGCCCGAAGGTGCGCGCAGCGACATGTAGCGCTTCGCGTAGATGCCCTCGTGCGTCACCGCGTCACCTTCAACCGCGGCCGTCCACGCCAGGTTCCGGTCCAGGTCGTCCACGATCGACTCGTAGACGTCGTCCAGGTTGAAGCTGTAGTCCTGCACGGCGTGCAGCAGCTCGTGCGCGAGTGTCTCCTTCTCCTGCCGGGGGAGGTTGTCGAAGTCCACCGCTGCTCCGTCCTCGTGCACCACCCAGAGCTGGTTGTCGACGGGCGAGTAGAGGCCAAGGATGGAATCGCTCCCAAAGCTCTGCCAGACAGTGAGGTAGTCCTGGTCCTTGCGCAGGTGGCCGAGGAGCCGGTAGAGCGTCGTCGTCTCAGCAAACCAGCGCCGGTCATCCGCTGTGAGCAGGCTGTCCAGCAATTCCGGGAGTTCCGAACGGGCGACCAGCTCCGCCTTCAAGTTCTGTGGCGCGGGCAGATTTCGGGCAGCAGCAAGGTCGGCCAGCATCTGTCGCAACGTCGCTGGCAGCTCGTCGCCGGCGGCGCCGGTTGGCGCCGGCGTGGGGGAAGCGGCGGGAGAGGAGACGGCCGTGGCCGTCGAATCACCGGGAAGCTCAAGCGTCTGCTTCTCGGAGCAGGCCGCGAGCGCGATAGCCAGCGGGAGCGCAAGGGCGATGCCGACGAGCGGCGGAATTCGCTTCAATCAACACCTCACGTCCCGGCCGCCGCTCCGCTCCCTGGAGCCGGTGCGCGGCGTCGGGCGCATCTCAGGTTACATGAAAGGCCCGGCAAGGATTCGCCAAGACCAGACCTGCGCTTTCGCCGGTCGCCACACCGGGCGAAACTGTACCCCAATGGGCCGGGTTTTCGTGAGCCGCCACCTGCCGGGGAACGCCGTCGCGATGCTCGAGGCGGCCGGCCACGAAGTCGACGTTTGGCCCGGCGAGCTTCCTCCTCCCGCGGATGTGCTCGCCGCGCGGCTGGAGAATGCAGACGCCCTCCTGGCGCTCCTCACCGACCGGGTGGACCGGGACCTGCTGGAGCGAAGCCCTCGCCTGCGGATCGTCGCCAACATGGCCGTCGGCTACGACAACATCGACCCCGCCATGGCAGCCGAAGCGGGCGTGTGGGTGACAAACACCCCCGGCGTGCTCGCAGAAACGACGGCCGACTTCGCCTTCGCCCTCCTGCTGGACGTGGCGCGCCGGGTGACCGAGAGCGCCAACTCCGCGCGAGCGGGCGAATGGCGCACGTGGTCGCCCACGGGGTTCCTTGGGGACGACGTGCATGGGGCCACGCTGGGCATTGTGGGCGCCGGAGAGATAGGCCGTGCGGTCGCCCGCCGGGCCTTCGGCTTCGGCATGCGGGTCATCTACGCAGGCCGGCCTGGAAGCGCGTCGAAGGTTGACCCGCCCGGCATGGAACAGGTCGGCCTCGATGATCTGCTCTCCCAGGCAGGCTTCGTAAGCCTGCACGTTCCGCTGACGGATTCGACAAAGCGGATGCTGGGCGCTCGCGAATTCGCACTCATGAAGCGGACCGCGATCCTCGTGAACACCGCCCGGGGCGGCGTGATCGATCAGGATGCCCTCGTCAACGCGCTGAGGAACGGGGAGATCGCCGGGGCCGCGCTTGACGTGACCGACCCGGAGCCGCTCCCGGCGGACCACCCCCTCTACGGTTTTCCGAACGTTGTGATAACGCCGCACATCGCGAGTGCCAGCGTGGCGACCCGTTCGCGGATGGCGGAGATGGCGGCGGCGAACGTCATCGCGGCGCTCACCGGGAACGATCCCCCGAACGCGGTCAACCGGCCTCGGAACCCGCGGGGCGGCCAGTGGCACGGCCCGGGATTCCCAACGTATTGCTTGACAGGCCCGGCCCTAACGATCTAGTTTCGGGCTGGTTCTAGAGCCGCAGGATCTCCCGATTGGAGGCTTGCTATGGTCAACGACCGAATCCGTTGGGGAGTCTGGCAGGTCGACTGACCGGGCCCCTCCGCCCGGCGCGGAAGGGGCAAACGGCAGGGTCCCCATGCCCGTCTATTACGTGGTGAGAATTGCGCAGCCCAAAGAATGGCGTGCCGCACACCCGGGGGTGTTTACCTCTATTTCGGGCGGGGACTTGACACACAACCCGGTAAACAGGGAAAACAAGGGCTACGCCTCTCGGGGCGTGGCCCTCGTTTTTCGCCTGGCGGCATTTCCCCTGGAGTGAACATTGCCCAGGTCTACCAAACCAGCCGGCAACCTTTGGCTCGCCGAAGAACTGTGGAAGCTGAATGGAATCGAAGTCGGCGACTTCACTTTGGGCCGAACCACGGTCCACTCGCCCATCTACATCAACCTGCGGCGCCTGATCAGCAGCCCGAAAGCCCTGGGCCGCTGCGCCCGCATCATCCGCGACGAACTTGAGACGCTCATGTCGATGCGGAACCCCCACGTGAGCCCCTTCACGCTCGTGGCCGGGGTCCCTTTCGGCGGGCTACACGTGGGGACAGCGTTCTCGCTCACCTGCAACGTCCCGATGATCTACATTCATCCCCCGGCGACCGACAAGGCCGACGTCATTGAAGGAAACTACGTGCCCGGGCAGACCTGCCTGGTCATCGACGACCTCATCACCGGCGGCGGGAGCATCCTCCAGACCGCGGCAACGCTGACCGGCGCAGGGCTGGTTGTACGCGATGCGGTGACCCTCATTGACCGGCAGGAGGGCGGCCGGGCGGCGCTGCGGGCGGCGGGCATCAACCTGGTGAGCATCCTCACGCTCGAGCAGATCGCCAACTACCTGATGGCTGCCGGCCACATCGAGGAAGACTGGTACCGCAAGACGATGGAGTACATCGCCTCGCGCAACGGCGGCTGACCTGCCCAAACATCTCCACGGCTTCGTCCTCCGCCAGCGCGCGGTTCATTCCCGGCCAGACCGTCACCTTTCGCGTGCGCCGGGCCATACGTAGAGTGAATCCCGCTGTGAGCGACACCGAGGTATGGTCCGATGAGCCTGCCGGGCAGGAACACACCGTGGCGGAAGAGATCGCGCGGCGCGCCGTCGCGGGAGATCCTGAGGCGTGGTCGGCCATCTTCGAGGCGCACTATCGAGGTGTCTACGCCTTCGTGCGCTACCGGCTCCGGGGGATCAACGAAGCCGAGGACATCGCCTCGCAGGTGTTCGAAATCGCCTACTCCCGCGCCAGCCGGTTCGACTATCGCGGCGTACCGATCGAGGCGTGGCTCATCGGCATCGCCCGCAACCTGGTGCGCGACCACCTCAAGAAGGTCAGCCGCCGGGGCTACGAAGAGGAACTGGTGGAAACGACGGCCCTATCTGAATCTGACTCCGCCCCTGCCGTGGACCTGAAACAGGACATTTCCGTGGCCATGCGGGCGCTCACCGAGGACCAACAAACTGTGCTCAGCCTTCGTTTCTTGATGGACAAATCAGTCGCAGACACAGCGACGCTCATGGAACGTTCTGAGGATGCGGTGAAGAACCTCCAGCGCAGGGCGCTGGCAGCCATGCAAAGGGCGCTTTCGGGCTCGGGCTACGGGGAAGGGTTGGCGTGATGGCTTCGGAGAGAATTGACCGCCTGCTGGACGAGGCGCTGGTCACCGGCGCCGTACCGTCGGGCGCCACCCCGGAAGAGCTCACCGAGGTCGAGCGGTTGCTCAGGGCGGCGGGCGCACTGCGCATCAGCCGGGCCCAGGCCGAGCAGGAAGCGGCAGGCTCAATGCCCGTGGCCCGGGCCCGGTTCGAGCGATTCATGGCGTCGGCGGGCACGGCTGCACCCCCTGCCAGACGCGGGCGCATCGGAGCGGGCCTCTTCGGCTGGTTATTCGTGGCCCACCGCGCGATGGGAACTGCCGCAATGGCCGCCGCAATCGCAATCGTGGCCACCGTTGCGCTCTTCGTCTCACAGAACGCCTTCGATGGCGTCGAAACCGCCACCGCGCAGGTGCTGACACCCGGCGATTATGTCCAGGTCGGCGGGGTTGTGGCCGGCGCAAC
>CAYYYI010000011.1:29395-33930 GCA_964475735.1 uncultured Anaerolineaceae bacterium | reverse complement strand
GCGTGCCGGTGTGGCAGATGGTGACCGTCGCGTTCGCGCCCTTCGCCTTGTTGCTAAGGAGAACCGCCAGCGGCCGGCCCACGAGTGTGGAGCGGCCAACGACCACCACATGTTTGCCCGCTGGGTCGTTGCCGGTGCGGCGCAGGAGCTCCATCACGCCATTGGGCGTGCACGGGAGCGCGCCGGTTGTCTCGCCGCGGAGCAGGCGGCCGAGGTTCACCGGGTGGAGGCCGTCGGCGTCTTTTTCGGGGTCGATGGCGTCGATGACGGTGCGCTCGTCGATCTGCGGCGGGAGCGGGAGCTGGGGCAGGATGGCGTGGAAGCGCGCGTCCGCGTTCAGACGGGCGATGAGCGTGAGGGCTTCATCCTGCGTGGTTTCGGCGGGAAGGTGGAAGGTCTCGGAGAAGATGCCGGCCTGCTCGCAGTCCTTCGCCTTCGCTGAGACGTAGCTAACGGAGGCGGCGTTGTCGCCGATGAGGACGGCGGCCAGTCCGGGCGCAACGCCGCGGGCGCGAAGGGCGGCGACGCGCTCCGCCACCTCGGCGCGTATGCCCGCGGCAATCGCTTCGCCATCGATGAGCCGGGCTGTCACGGGCATAGAGTAGCGGGCAGGGCGCCCAATGCGCCAAGCCGGGTAGCCCGGCAGAGCGCACAGCCAGCCGATTACGTACGATTGCCTTTCATGGCGACCAAGTTTGCCGTTGGCATCGACATCATCGAAATCGAACGCGTGGCCGACGTCATCGCCCGCCACGGCGACCGCTTCCTGGAGCGCGTCTACACCGCCGACGAGATCGCGCACTGCCGCGGGCGGGTGCAGGAGCTGGCGGCGCGCTTCGCCGCCAAGGAAGCGGTGATGAAGGCCCTGGGGACGGGTGTGCGCGGCGTGGGCTGGCGCGACATCGAGATCCTTCCGAACCGGCGGGGAAAGCCGCTGGTGTTCCTTTATGGCCGCGGCGCCGACCGGGCGGAGCGCATCGAGCTGCGCGGCCTGGAGGTGAGCCTCACCCATTCCAAGGAGTACGCCATCGCCTCAGTCGTGGGCGAACGCGCGCTCACGGAGTCCGAGGACACCCCCCGGCGCGGCGAGAACGCCCTCCGCCTGGTGCGCGAAAAGGGGCTGCGATGAAGCTCGTCACTGTGGCCGAGATGCGCGCCCTGGAGGCGGCCGCGGTAGAGGCGGGGGTCTCGCTGGCGCAGCTGATGGAAGAGGCGGGCCTGGCGGTCGCGCAGGAAGCGTGGATGCTGCTGGGCACGCTCGAAGGGCGGCGGATCACGGTGCTGGCAGGCCCGGGCAACAACGGCGGCGACGGACTGGTGGCGGCTCGTCACCTGGCCGATTGGGGCGCCGAGGTGGCGGTGGCGCTGCCCGCGGGTACGAACGCCCCCGACCGGCTCGCAGAGCTGCGCGAGCGGGAGGTCACCATCGCCGAAGGCGCGAGCGCGGCCGATCTTGACTCCCTGCTCACGGTCGCCGACCTGCTCATCGACGCTCTGCTGGGCATCGGCAAGGCGCGCCCGCTTTCGGCAACGGACCCCATTGGGATGGCGCTCGAACGGCTGGCGGCGGCGCGGCAAGGCTACACGCCGCCGAAGGTGCTCGCGGTTGACCTGCCCTCCGGAATGGATGCCGATAGCGGCGCGGTTGACCCTCTGACCATCGCCCCGGACCTCACGGTGACCTTTGGGCTGCCCAAGGTGGGCATGTACCAGGCCCCGGCGAGTGCGATCGTGGGGCGCGTGCAGGTCATCGACATCGGCATCCCGAAGGCGGCGACGGAGGGCGTGTCGCTCGAACTGCTCACGTCCCGCTGGGCGAAGGGCGCCCTGCCCGCACGGCCCGACGACGCGAACAAAGGCGCCTTCGGGCGGCTGCTGATCGTCGGCGGCTGCGAACGGTACCCCGGCGCGCCCCGGCTGGCTGCCACAGGGGCCTACCGCGCGGGCGCGGGGCTGGTGACGATCGCCTGCCCGCGGCCCATTCACGGCCTCGTGGCGGCGGGCCTGACGGAGGCGACGTGGCTCCCGCTCCCCGGCGCGGACGATGGCGGCCTGCGCGACTCCGCGGCAATCGCCCTGCGGCCGGAGTGGCCTGCCTTCGACGCCGCCGTCTTCGGGCCCGGGCTGGGCAACACGGAGGACACGCGCGCGCTCACCTGGGCTGTGCTGCCCGACCTCGCGATTGACCTCGCGCGGGGGGTTGTGATCGACGCCGACGCGCTCAACGCGCTGGCGGCCATGCCCGGCGCGGCGGAGCGCGTCCCCGCAAACGCTGTCCTGACACCGCACCCGGGGGAGATGGCGAGATTGATGCAGACGACCGTTGCCGATGTGCAGTCGCGGCGGCTGGAGGTGGCGCGGGAAGCGGCCGCCCGCTTTGGGTGCACGATCGTCCTCAAGGGGGCGCACTCGGTGGTGGCAGCAGCCGATGGGGGCGCGGCGCTGAGCCCGTTCGCCAACCCGCTGCTGGCGAGCGCGGGAAGCGGCGACGTGCTGGCCGGGATGATAGGAGCGTACCTGGCGCAGGGCCTGGCGCCCTTCGACGCCGCGCGGTTGGGCGTCTACCTGCATGCGGCGGCGGGCGAATCGCTGCGCGAGGACTACGGGAACTCCGGGCTGCTGGCGGGCGAGATCGCGGCCCGGCTCCCCCGGGTGGCACGAGAGATCGGGGCCCCCTGATGGTATATTCCGTTCCAGGCATGGCCATACCCGCGGAGGTTTCGTGAGCAGGCGCGTCGTCGTTACCGGTCTCGGGATGGTCACCGCACTCGGGCATAACGCCTGCGAAACCTGGGACGGCCTCATCGGAGGCCGCTCGGGCACCGATCGCATCACGCTCTTCGACCCCGAAGGCTTCGAATCGCAGGTCGCGGCCGAGGTTCGCGACTTCGACCCCACGCGCTACATGGACCGCAAGGAAGCCCGCCGCGCTGATCGGGTGACGCAGTTCACCTTTGCCGCCGCCAACGAAGCGCTGCGCCAGGCCGGCTACGAAGTGCCCGAAGGGAACGGCCGCGACTTCGCGATCGTCATCGGCACGGCGATTGGGGGAATCACGACGCTCGCGGCCGAGTACGAGACGATGCGCGAAAAGGGGCCCTCGCGCGTGAGCCCGTTCCTGATGCCGATGATGCTGGCGGACATGTCGAGCGGGCAGTTGAGCATCAAGCTCGGCGCACGGGGGGTAAACTACTGCCTGGTGAGCGCCTGCGCGAGCGGCGCCGACAGCATCGGGGAAGCGGCGAACATCATCCGCCGCGGGGACGCCGAGGTTGCGCTGGCCGGGGGCACGGAGGCGCCGATCACCCCGATCTGCATTGCGGGGTTTGCGGCCGCGAAGGCGCTCACTGTAAACAACGCTGATCCGGCCCGAGCTTCACGGCCGTTCGACGCCACGCGCGACGGGTTCGTGCTCGGCGAAGGCGCGGGGGCGCTGTTCCTGGAATCGGAAGAGCACGCGCGGGCGCGCGGAGCGAACATCATGGCCGAGCTGGCCGGGTACGGCGCGACCAGCGACGCATTCCACATTACCCAGCCCGACGAGAACGGCGAAGGCGCCGCGCGCGCCATGACTCGCGCCCTGGAGCAGGCCGGTCTCGAACCTCATGAGATCGGCTACCTGAACGCCCACGGCACCTCGACGCCCATGAATGACAAGCTCGAAACGGTCGCGGTGAAGCGAACCTTTGGCGAGTACGCGAGGACGCTGGCTATCAGCTCCACCAAGTCGGCCCTGGGGCACATGCTGGGCGCGGCCGGCGCGGTGGAAGCGGGCATCTGCATCATGGCGATGCAGCACGGAGTCATTCCGCCCACTATCAACTACGAGACGCCCGACCCGGACTGCGACCTGGACTACGTGCCCAACGTCGCCCGGACTGCCGAGATCCACGCGGTGATGACGAATTCGCTGGGGTTCGGCGGGCACAACGCCAGCCTCGTCTTCCGCCGCTACCGGCCCGCCTGACCGTGACGACACCGGCGACCCGGCGGCCCTCCTCCCGCTGGCGCCTGCGCGATCCGGCCGCGCACCAGAAGGGAATCGCCGGGTTCCCGGCGGTGGTGGCGACCGTGCTCGCCGCCCGCGGGATCACCACGCGCCAGCAGGCCGACATCTTCTACAAGCCCCACCTCATGCCGGACAACGACCCGCTGGAGCTTCCCGGCATGCGCGAGGCCATCGCGCGCACACGGCAGGCCATCGCCGCCCGAGAGACCATCGCCCTCTTCGGCGACTTCGACGTGGACGGGGTGACCTCGGTGGCGGTGCTGCACCAGGGGCTGGGTGCGCTCGGCGCCATCACCACAAACTACATTCCCGACCGGTTCACCGAAGGCTACGGGCTCAACAAGGAGGCCGTGGGGAAGCTCCGCCAGGGCGGCGCAGGGCTGATGATCACGGCCGACTGCGGCATCAGCTCGGTGGAGGAGGTCGCCTACGCCAACGAGCTTGGGCTCGACGTCATCATCCTCGACCACCACACGGTCCCTGCCGAACTGCCGCCCGCTTTGGCAGCCGTGAACCCCAAGCGGCT
>CAYYYI010000011.1:24062-29295 GCA_964475735.1 uncultured Anaerolineaceae bacterium | reverse complement strand
GCGCTCGAACTACTGCTGGCGCGCGATCCGATCAGCGCCCGCAACATTGCTGAGAAGCTGGACCACCTGAACCGGCTGCGCCAGCAACAGACGGAGGAGGCCTGCGCCATCGCGGAAGCGGCCCTTGGAGCAGCCGATGAGCCGCTGATCATGATGGGAAGCGAGCAGATACATGCGGGCATCGTTGGGCTCGTCGCGGCGCGGCTGGCAGACCGCTACCACCGCCCGGCAATCATCTACGAACGCGGCCCAGAAACCAGCCGCGCGAGCGCGCGCAGCATCCCCGCTTTCGACATCGTGGCCGCCATCCGCAGGGAGCAGACTCTGCTGGTGCGCCATGGCGGGCACCGCGCGGCCGCCGGCTTCACCGTTCCGAACGAGAACCTGGATGTCCTGCGCGACCGGCTCATCAACACGGCCGCTGAACTTCTCGACGGCCACACGCTGCGGCGCGTGATCGACATCGACGCCGAGGCGCCCCTGTCGACGCTGACCGGGCTCGACATCAAGGGATTGATGCGCTTCGAGCCCTGCGGGCAGGAGAATCGGCGGCCGGTGCTGCTTAGCCGCGATGTGCAGCTGGTGAACGCAAGGCCTGTGGGCTCCGACCAGTCGCACCTGAAGCTAACCGTCCGCGACGGGACCACGACCTGGCCCGGCATCGCCTTCCGGCAGGCAGACTCGCCGTTGGCCGACCGCGTGGATGTGGTTTTCTCGCTTAGCCGCGACCGGGGGAGCGAGCGGATCGAGCTGGAAGTGCTCGACATCGCCCCCAGCGCAGGGAGGCGCCCGCTGGAGCAGGAGTGATGGAGCAGCGAGTCGCGCTCACGGCCGATGCACAACAGGCAATGGCGGCGGGAGTGGAGCTCTGCCGGCGGGCCAACCTCGCGATCTTCACGCCCGAACACCTGCTGGCGGGGGCGCTCGCCGTTCTCGCCGGGGCGGGCCTTCCCGGCCTGCCTTCGCTCACGGAAATCGAAGCAGCCCTGTCGATGATCCATGGCACCGGCGACGAAGCTCCGCCAGACGAGGTTTCGTTCTCGCCCGGCGCACGGGCGGTGCTCGATAGCCTGGCCGCCGTCCTCGCTCGAGCCGGGCGCGACTCGCTGGGCGCGCGCGAGCTCGCGCTGGGCGTCATCGTCTCGGGCGAAGCGGTGCCGATGTTCTTCAGCGTCCTGGGGACAACGAAGGAAGGCCTCCTCGCAGCCATCGCCGGCGGCCCGGCACAGTAGCCACGCCGGGCTACGCGAGGGTCTTTCCGTAGGCGTCGCCACCGATTTACGGGCGGTCCGGACGGGCTTCATCATGGTCAGTGGCGGGGCTTTGAGGTTAGGGAGATGACTCGAAGCCGCAAGACACATGCGCCCTGTCCATTGTGCGGACGGGTGACGCGCGCCCACTCGCGCCTTGTTGTCGCCGATGTCGAAGGCGCCGGCAAGGCACGGCCCACTCGTTACGCCACCGTCATCTGCCGCGACTGCGCCTTCGCGATGGTTGTTCGCTCCCGGGCCGGGGCTTTGCGCGCCTGAAAGAGCACCGCCATGCGGCGCGCGGCCGCTTCACCGTTCGCCCGCGTTACGGGGTCCCTCCGCTTGCGTAGAATGGGGCCAGTACGGGACGGGAGTGGCCATGAACGATGTCCTCGCGCTGATCCTCGCCGGCGGACAGGGCGACCGGCTTTCCGTGCTCTCAGAGCAGCGCGCCAAGCCCGCCGTGGTCTTCGGCGGCCAGTACCGGATCATCGACTTCACCCTCAGCAACTGCGCCAACAGCTCACTGACGAACGTGGGCGTTCTCACGCAGTACCGGCCCCGATCGCTGGTGAATCACATTGGCTCGGGCCGCGCGTGGGGCTTCGACACGCTTGATGGCGGAATCCAGGTGCTGCAGCCGTATCGCGGCCGGGCCGACATGGACTGGTACCAGGGCACCGCCGACGCCGTCTATCAGAACCTCTACTTCATCGAGGAATCGCGCGCCCGGGAGGTGCTCATCCTCGCGGGCGACCACATCTACCTCACGTCGTACCGGAACATGCTTGCCTACCACCGCAGCCGCGAAGCCGACGTGACCGTCGGCGTCTATCCGGTGCCACGCGAAGAAGCCCACCGCTACGGCATCCTGGACCTGAACCGGGACGGACGGATCATCGATTTCCAGGAGAAGCCGGCCGTGCCTCGCTCCCCGTGGGTCTCGATGGGGTTCTACCTCTTCAACAAGGACGTGCTGGTCGAGCAGTTGCAGGCGGACGCCGACCTCGATGGCGCAAGCTCGCACGACTTCGGGCGCGACATCATCCCGCGCATCTTCGAATCTCACCGGGTATATGGCTACCAGTACCAGGGCTACTGGAGGGACGTGGGGACGATTGAGTCGTACTGGTCGGCGAACATGGACTTCCTTTCGCCGACGCCGCCGATTCCGTTCGAAGACCCCACGATGCGCATCCGGACATCTGGCGCGCTGATGGCGCCGGCCTATGCGGGCCCGCGAGCGGTCATCCACAACGCGCTGATTTCGGCGGCTGCGCGCGTCGATGGCGCCGTGCTGCGCTCGGTGATCTCGCCGGGAGTCGTGATCGAAGAGGGCGCCGAAGTTCGCGACTCCGTCATCCAGCACCGCTGCGTCATCCGTTCGGGAGCG
The DNA here is from genome assembly GCA_964475735.1 of uncultured Anaerolineaceae bacterium. GTDB lineage: Bacteria > Chloroflexota > Dehalococcoidia > Tepidiformales > Tepidiformaceae > UCB2. Next base: position 26,652 of record CAYYYI010000011.1, on the reverse strand, counting down.
GTGGTGGACCGGTGCATCCTCGACAAGGAGGTCATCGTCGGCAAGGGCTGCGTGATCGGCGAGGGGGATGAATCGATCCCCAACGTTGAACGGCCCGACATCGTCAACGCGGGCATCACCGTGGTGGGCAAGCGCGTGACCATCCCACCGGGCCTGCGCGTGGGACGCAACGTCGTCATCGGCCCCGGAGTAGAGCGCGAGCTTAACTCCTTCAAAGAGCTCCCGAGTGGCGCGACCGTGCACCCCACGCAGATCCCGTTGCACCTTTTCGTCTGACCGCGATGCGCCTGTACACCGTTGAGGAGGCCCGCGCGCTCCTGCCCCGGGTAATCCCCGTGCTCGAACAGATGCGGGACGCGTTCCTTCATCTCCGCGCGCTCCAGGCCGCTACTGCCGCCGATGCGCGGGGCGCGATGGGCGACGGGCACTTTGCGGGGAGCCCGCTCGTAACCGGCGGCGAAGACCGTGCTGAGTCCCACCGGCAGGCTCTCAGCGAGGCAGCCGCACAGCTTGAAGAATGGGGCATCGAAGTGAAGGACCCGGCGCGCGGTCTCATTGACTTCCACTGCCGGCGCGACGGCGAGACGGTGTTGTTGTGCTACCTGCTGGGCGAGCCGGGGATCGCCTTTTGGCACACACGGAGCGACGGGTTCGCGGGCCGGCGACCGCTCTAGCCCGGGCCCATTCTTGCGTCCGCATGAAGTTCCGGGCGCAACCCACTACAATCCCGCAAACCAGAAGGGAGTCTCTCGCCCATGGCCGCACCCCCGGTGATCGCCCGCGACCTCTTTGTTGAAGCGAATGGCCTGCGCCACCACCTCCTCGTGAGGGGCAGGCCGGGCGCCTCGCCCGTCGTTATGATCCACGGCCTGGCGGGACAGGCGCACACCTTCGACGCAATCGCCGCCCACCTCGCTTCGAAATACCACGTCTACTGCCTCGACGTGCGAGGACGGGGCGAAAGCGATTGGGGCCCGGCCGGCGGCTATCACGTCTTCAACTACGTCGACGACCTGGAAGCGATCCGCGAGGCGCTCGCGCTTGACCGGGTCACGCTCGTGGGGACATCGATGGGCGGGCTGATCACCATGTACTACTCGTCACGCTACCCGGAGCGGGTACGGCGGGCCGTTCTGAACGACGTGGGGCCGGAGATTTCGCCCGAAGGGCTCCAGCGCATCATGGCCTACGTCGGCCATGCGCCCGAGGCCTTCGCCGACATGAAGGCCGTGGTGAAGTACTACCGCGAGAACTACGCGCCCATGGTCGAGCACCTGCCCGACGACCAGGTTGCCGGCTTCGCCCGCTGGAACGTGCGCAAGAACGACACGGGGTTGTACGTCTGGAAAATGGACCCGGCAATTCGCAAGTTCGCGGCGCCGCCAGCAGGCCCGGACCCATGGGAGGCCTTCCGCGAGATGAAGTGCCCGGTGCTAATCCTCCGGGGCGCAAAGAGTGACGTGCTCAGTGCCGAGACTGCCAGCCGCATGTGCGAGGCCACTGCCGATTGCCGGTTGGTCGAGGTACCGGGGGTGGGGCACGCCCCCATCCTCGTCGAGCCAGAGGCCAGGAAGGCGCTCGAAGAATTCCTTTCGCCGCTGAGTTCCAACGGAACCTGACGTGGATCATGGCCCCCCGGGCCGGATTGTTCGCGACTATCACACAACGGCGCGGCGCAAGGCCGCCTCGTGCAAAGGAGAAATGCCATGCCCGTTTCCAACACCTGCGTGAAGACCGGCCAGCACCAGGTCGCCATGACCCAGATCCCCTACCCCGATGATCCCGGCCCCGGCCAGGCGCTCATTAAGACCAGGCTCAGCACCATCTGTGGGAGCGACATTCACCTGGTCGACGAGATGCCCATCCCGCCCGGCGTGCCGATGGGGCACGAAGCGACGGGCACTGTGGTCGCAGTAGGCGCGGGGGTGACCGCATTCAAGGCGGGTGACCGCGTGGTGGCGAGCTGTCTGCAGTGTTGCGGCATGTGCGCCCGCTGCATGGAGGGCCAGCATCAGGCCTGCCTCACCTACAACTCGCCGGGCAATCTCGTGTTCGGTGCACAGGGCGAATACTTCCTCGTCAACGGAGCCCAGACGACCCTCGCCCGCATCCCGGACGACCTGGAGGACGAGCAGGTCCTGTTCGCCTCGGACATCATGTCGACGGGCTTCGCCGCCATCGAGCGGGCGGAGATCAGGCTCGGCGACACGGTGGCGATCTTTGCCCAGGGCCCGGTGGGCCTCTGCGCCACGGCCGGCGCGCGGCTGCTTGGGGCCGGGCTCATCATCGCCGTCGAGGGCATCCCGGCGCGGCAGGAGATGGCGAAGCGCCTGGGCGCGGACATCGTCCTTGAGCCCGGCGACGCGGTGGCGAAGATCATGGAGATGACCGGGAACCGCGGCGTCGACATCGCCGTCGAGGCGCTCGGCCACCAGGCGACGTTCGAAAACTGCTGCGCCGTCGCGCGAATGGGCGGCACGGTTAGCTCGGTGGGCGTCTACGGAGCGTTCCCGACGCTCACCTTCCCGACGACGGGCTCGTTCCTGCACCGGAAGATCGTGACGACGTTCTGCCCGGTGGGCACCGAACG
>CAYYYI010000011.1:0-23962 GCA_964475735.1 uncultured Anaerolineaceae bacterium | reverse complement strand
GCGCCGTAGAGAAGCGACACGTCCTTCGAGCTTCGGCCGAGCTCGTTCTCCAGCATCCCCGGGAGCACGGTCACGTAGGGGAAGCCCACCATCATCACGATGAAGAACGAGAGGACAAGCACGCGCAGGGCAGGATCGCGACCCACGTACTGCACGCCGCCGGCGATGTCGCCCACGATGCTCCGCCGCTGCACGTTCGCGACAGGCGCCTCGGGCAGGAGCAGCGTGGTGGTCACCGCGAGCACGTAGATGACAGCCATGCCCACGTAGGCCCCTGTTGGGCCAAGCAGGGTTATCGCCAGGAAGAGCCCGCCGAGGAGCGGCCCAAGGATTCGCCCGGTGTTGAAGGCCACCTGGTTGAGAGCCATCGCGTTGCCCCGCTGCTGGTGGCCGACGAGGTCTATCGCGAACGCCTGCCGTGAGGGCCCGAGGAACGAGAAAGCCGAGCCGATGGCGAAGGAGCCCACGGCCAGCAGCAAGATTGTGATCCGGTCGAGCCCAATGAGGACGGCGAGGAAGGTGAATGCCGCTGTGATAAGCAGCTGGCACAAGAGGATGACCTTGCGCCGCGAGGCACGGTCGGCCATCGCCCCGCCAATGGGTCCCAGCAGCGTCTGCGCAACGCCCTGCGAAAACACCACCACTCCCACCGAGCTGTTGTTGCCGGTGAGGTCGAACGCCACGACGCTCTGCACGACAGTCGACATGAAGAACGCCATGAACGCGAATAGGCTCCCGACCCAGAGGAGCCGGAAGTCACGGGTGCGAAGGGCGGCGAATGTCGTTGAGAACCAGCGGGCCATCGTTGGAAGCGTAGACGAAAAAGGGGCGGCCCGTTCTGGGCCGCCCCTCCGGAGTCCCGGCTCTTTGTCCTACTTCGTAAGGATGTTGATGGTGCAGGCGGAGCAGAGGCCGATTACGTGGGCAAGGCCCACCTTGGAGCCTTCGACCTGGCGCGCGCCCGCCTGGCCTCGCAGATGCCAGACGATCTCGGCGACGTTGGCGACGCCGGTCGCGCCCAGCGGGTGGCCCTTGGAGAGCAGCCCGCCGCTGGCGTTGACGACCGTCTTCGTCTTCGGCTTGTACGTCTTGTCGGCGTAGGGCGCCACGTCCTCCTCGTACTTGGTTGGGATCTTGTTGCCGATCCACGGTGCGCCGCTGGCAACGTGCTTGCCGGCTTCGCCCTCGCCGCAGAGACCGAGGTTTTCATAGTGGAGAAGCTCTGCGGTGGCAAAGCAATCGTGGAGCTCGACCTGGCTCAGGTCTTCCGGGCCGATCCCGGCCTGCTCGTAGGCGATCTTCGCCGCATTGCGGGTGAGGGTGTTGATGTCGGGCAGCGTGAGGTCGCGGTCCGAGAAGGGATCGCTCGTGAGGACCGAAGCAGCCAGCTTGATGGGCTGGGTGGTGAACTGGCGGGCCTTTTCCATGGAGCAGACCACGGCTGCCGCGGCGCCGTCGCCGGTGGGGCAGCACATGAGCAGCGTATTGGGATACGCAATCATGCGCGCGTTCATCACTTCGTCGAGCGGCGATTCCTTCTGGTACTGCGCCAGGGGATTCATGGTGCTGTGCCAGTGATTCTTCACGCTGGCAAGGGCGAAGTGCTCCATCTGGGTGCCGTGCTCGCGCGCATGCTCCATGCCGGCCATGCCGAAGACGGCGGGCATCATGTAGGAGCCGACGCGGCCCTCAAGGCTGGTGGCGGGATCTCCACGGGAGCCAAGAAGGCCCTGCTTGCCCATCTGCTCGCTGCCGACCGCCATGACCATATCAAACGCGCCGGAGCCGACGGCGAAGAAGGCTTCGCGAAGGGCCGTGGAGCCAGTGGCGCAGGCATTGGCGACGTTGACGACCGGGATGCCGGTCTGGCCCATTTGCTGCAGGATGCGCTGGCCGGAACCGCTGGTCGTGTAGAGATTGCCGCTGTAGAGCGCCTCGATGTCCTTCATCTGGGCGCCGGCGTCCTTCAGCGCATCGAGGCCCGCCTGTGCGGCGAGCTGGGAGAAGTCACGGTCGGGATACCGGCCGAACTTGATCATGGAAACGCCGATGATAGCTACTTCTCGCATGGTTCCTCCTTGCCGAAAAGGCGAGCGGGCCTAGACAGGCTTGAAGCGATAGGCAACGTACGAGTTGCCCTCGCGGTCTTCGGAGACCTTCTCCGTGAACATCTTCACCTTCATGCCGAACTTCACGTTCTCGGGAAGGGGATCAATGCCCACGATGTTGGTGTTGACAGAGCCGCCGCCCTTGAGGTCGACAATGGCAGCGATGTAGGGCGCCTGAACGTACGGTGTGGCCTGGTGAATGATTGTGAAGACGTGCACTTCGCCTTCGCCGGCAAGGCGCACGCTTTCGAACGGGCCCTGGGTGCTGCACTTCCCGCAGAAAAGGCGCGGGCCTACGTAGAGAGTGTTGCAGTTCTTGCAGCGGCTGCCATTCAGGTAGTCCTGCTCGCGCGTCTCACCAAGGGTGAGGTAGGGGACGAGGGGCCGCGTTTCGGGCGCGGTTGCGGCTTTCTCAGCCAATCCAGTTCCTCCTTCCGTTAATTGGGGGTCGTTCCACGGGCGCCGGCGATCGGCACACGACGCCAGCCCCGCTCCCGGGCCAATGCGCAGTCATTGTGGTTCCGGCCCGGGGGCGCGTCAAGCGAGCTCCGACGCGGCGGGCCGGGAGCTCTGCGCCGGGGCGCCCGGGGCACTGCGATGCTAGAATGTCGCATCCAGCGGCGAGCGGCAGCGCCCCGGCGACGCCCGCCATGGCCGCCCCGGAAAGGACCCGATGACGGCTGACGCGACGCCCGGCGAGCCCATCCTTGTTCCCCTCGACGGCTCATCCAATGCCGAGAACGCGCTCCCGGTGGCCCGGCTCGCGTCCCAGGCCTTCGGCCGCGCCATCCAGTGCCTCCACGTAATTCCCCAGGCCCGGCGCCCCGAGCCCCAGGAAGAGGCCCACATTGCCCATGTGTTTTCCGAGTACGTGGAGAAGTTGGTGGACCGCTACGGGCTCGACAAGTCGAGCGTAACGTCACGAGTCACGTATGGCATCCCCGCTGATGTGATCCTCGAGTGCGCCGCAGAGGCAGCGCTGATCGCATTGGCCAGCCACGGCCGCGGGGGCTTCCGCGCGGGGATTCTGGGGTCGGTGGCTGACCGGGTGGTGCGCGGCGCCATCCGGCCGGTGCTCCTGGTGCCCGGCGTTCGGCGGCCCAGGTCCACAGCGCGGCTTCGCACCATTCTCGTCGGCCTTGATGGCTCCGAGCACTCGGAGCGCGGGCTAGCCCTTGCACGCGAGTTGGCAGGGCGCATTGGAGCCCACCTGTCCGTCCTCAGAGCGTACTCCGCGCCACCCAGGGTCACCGCCGAAGACTTTCTCTATTACAGCCCCGAGGCGCTCGTCCCCGAACTAAAGAAGGAAGCCGAACTCTACCTGGAACAGGTCGTTATTGCCGGCGAAGAACCCGTCACCGCCGAAGGCGCGCCCGATGAAGCCATCGGCGCCACCGCCGAGGCCGTCGGCGCCGACCTCATCGTCATCTCCACGCACGGCAAGGGCGCAACCCGCCGCTTCATCCTGGGCAGCGTAACCGACAAAGTGATCCGCTCGACTACGCTCCCCGTACTCATCGTTCCACCGGAGACAGATTGACCACCTTCACAGCGGCCAGATGATGAGCAGGGCCGGGATCGACACCACCAGCACCACCAACTCGAGTGGCAGACCAAGGCGCCAGTAGTCGCCGAACTCGTAGCCCCCGGGGCCCATCACCAGCGTGTTCGACTGGTGCCCTATGGGCGTAAGGAATGCGCACGAAGCTCCAATCGCTACCGCCATCAACATGGTATCGGGCGATGCCGACATGTTCTCCGCAAGCCTCAGGCCAATCGGAGCCATCAGAACCGCCGTCGCCGCATTGTTCAACAGGTCTGAAAGCAGCATCGTCGCCGCCAGCAACAACACGAGCGAAGCCTCATCGGGCATGCTGCCCGAAAGCCACACGATCGCGCGCGCAACATCGTTGGCGTTCCCGCTCGCCTCAAAGGCACCCCCCACCGGGATCATCGCCCCCAAAAGCACGATCACGGGCCAATCAATAGCCTGGTAGGCGTCGTCGATGCGCATCACCCCAACCACCACCATCGCCACCGCCGCTCCCCCAAGTGCGACCTGCGCCGCCACGAGGCCAAGTCCAGTGGCTACGATCGCAACCACAAAGATAAGGCCCGCCGCCACCAGCCGGTTCGGGTTCTGTATCTCCGCCGGCCCCGTCTGCACTGGCGCGCACACCAGCACGCGCAACGTAGCCGGCCACTGGGAGGGGTCGCCCTGCAGAAGAACAACATCCCCCGCCGTGAGCCTGAGGTCGCTCAAGTCCTTCCCGGGAGGCCCGTGCGAACGTGCCACAGCGAGCAGGTTGACGCCGTATTTCGTGCGCAGGAACACCTCGCGCGCCGTTCGCCCGGCAAGGGGCGACGACGGCAGCACAACTGCCTCCATCATGCTCAGGTCGCTGGCAGACGCGCCGCCCTCGCCCGGCGTCCCCGTGTATTCCAGGCCGAAGCGCTCCACCACGCTCCGCAGCGCAGCGGGCTCTGCCTCCACGCTTAGCACGTCCCCCCCGCGAATGGTGTCGAAGGCCGAAGGAACAGCCAGGCGGTGGCCGTCCCTGACGATGGTCGCAATCAAGATGCCAGCCTCGCGGAAATCCTCCAGGTCGCGAATCAGCAGCCCATCCGCGCGGCTCCCGGGCGGGACCCGCACTTCGGCAAGGTACCGCTCTATCTCAAAAAGCCCGGCCCCACCGCCGCTCCCGCTTCGCCGCGGAACCAGCCGCCAGCCCACCAGCGCGATGAAACCGACTCCCGCTATTGCGACAAGCAAACCCACGGGAGTGTAGTCAAACATGCTGAATGCCGAGCCCGTCTGCGCTTCGCGATACCCGGCAATGACGATATTCGGCGGCGTTCCGATGAGCGTGGTCATGCCCCCCAGGAGCGACCCAAAGGCCAGTGGCATGAGCAGCAAGGCGGGAGGGTAGTTCCCCTCCCTCGCCTTGCGGATGGCCACAGGCATCATCAGGGCGAGGGCGCCCACGTTGTTCATGAACGCCGAGAGCACTGCCACCATAGCCGTGAGCATCAATACGGTAGCTGCCGGCCCGTTCCCCGCTCTCCCCAGGAATCGTGTGAGCAGGTCAACCACACCAGCTATCTGCAGCCCGCGGCTGATTACCAGCACGGCGGCTACCGTTATCACCGCCGGGTGGCCGAACCCCGAGAATGCTTCCAGCGCCGGGACGACCCCGGTGAGCGTCACCGCCAGCAGCGCCAGCAGCGCGACGATGTCGTACCGCCAGGGGCCGCGCGCGAACAACGCAACCGCCACTACCAGGACCGCATAGACCACGGCCTGGTCGGCCGTCTCTCCGTTCACCGGGGCAACACCACGAACTTACTCTTCATCGCGTGTTTTCGGTTGATGAGGATCTGGCGCATTGTAGCGGTTCGCTCCCTCCCGGCCACGCGCAACTCACAGCCGCCGGCCGACATCACGAAAGCGTCGCCCGCCATTCCTGCAGCAGCGCAATCCAGCAGGTCGCAGCCTCGGCGTTGTAGTGGAACCTGCCGCCCGGGATCAACCTGCTGAGTTCCGTCGCCCTGTTGTCCCCCGCCCACGCGAGCACCGCCTGGAGCGCCTGGTCAATTCTCGCCTGGCTCTCCTCCTCCAGCTCGCTCGTGATGGACATTATCCTTCCTTGACTCACCCGGAACTCGCAGCGTGCCCAGGTCACTTCACCGGCCCGGGTGAGCGCAAACCACTCGTTTTGCTCCCGCACCTGGCATGTCACCACTTCACCGTCAGCAACCATTCCGTAAGGCTCCAGGGTGCTGCCCAGCGACGCGTCCCACTCTTCAAGCTCGCGTGCGAGCGCCACCCCTTTCCTGGTCCAGGTCCCTACCGCCTCGAAGACAATCCTGTGGCTCAAGAGCGCCAGGGCGCCGTTGACGTCGTGGCTGTTGTGAGCCCGGAAATAGGCTCTCACAACTTCTAGGGGCGTAGCGCTCGGGACTCTGGCCATCAGGGCAAATCCTACTCCCTGCGGCGCATGCCACTTCGTCCGCACTTGCCGCCGGCCCATATTCACCCGGTCGTTTTCTCTCGGCAGCGACACACGCGTGCGTTTCTGCTTGACACCCTGCCGGGCCGCTCCTAACCTTCACGGTTACAACTGAACATATCGACGCGGATCGGGAAGAGTAGCCGGTCAGGCGAGCCTCCAGAGAACCGGGGCAGGTGAGAGCCCGGTGGCGGCGCGGCTGGTGAATGGGCCCGGGAGTCCCGGCAGCGAACGGTTTGCCTATTAGCTGCCGGCGGAAGGGGCGCCGTTACCAACGCCCGGGCGATCGCCGCCAGCGCCAACGCTGCGGGCGGCCGTCGCCGCATCGAGTGTCCGGGGAACTCCCCGGGAACAAAGGTGGCACCGCGAGCACCCCTCGTCCTTTGAGACCGAGGGGTGCTGTCATTTTCAGAACCAGGAGAGGAATCAACCCGTTATGGCAACCAAGAAGTTCTTCCTGCCCGAGTCCGAAATCCCGACGCACTGGTACAACGTGGCGGCCGACCTGAAGACGCCCCCGCCGCCGCCGCTGCACCCCGCCACGCACGAGCCCATTGGGCCGGAGGCGCTCGCGCCCCTCTTCCCGATGGAGCTCATCAAGCAGGAAGTGAGCGCCGAGAGGTACATCGAGATCCCTGACGAGGTGCGCGAGATCTACCGCGTGTGGCGGCCCTCCCCGCTCATCCGCGCCACGGTGCTGGAAAAGGCGCTCGATACGCCGGCGAAAATCTACTACAAGTACGAGGGCGTTTCGCCGGCCGGGTCGCACAAGCCGAACACCGCCGTGCCGCAGGCCTACTACAACAAGCAGGAAGGCGTGAAGCGCATCGCCACCGAGACGGGCGCTGGCCAGTGGGGCTCGTCGCTCGCCTATGCCTGCAACCAGTTTGGCATCGAGTGCAAGGTCTACATGGTGCGCGTCTCCTACGGGCAGAAGCCTTACCGGCGCTCGCTCATGCAGGTCTGGGGCGCGTCGGTGGTCGCCAGCCCCAGCGCCGACACCAACGCCGGCCGCGCCATCCGCGAAGCTGACCCCGACAGCCAGGGCTCGCTCGGCATCGCCATCAGCGAAGCGGTGGAAGACGCCGCCATGCGCGAGGACACGAAGTACTCGCTCGGCAGCGTTCTCAACCACGTCCTGCTCCACCAGACGGTCATCGGGCAGGAGGCCATCAAGCAGATGGAGATGGCGGGCGACTACCCGGACGTCGTCATCGGCTGCGCAGGCGGCGGCTCGAACGCAGCGGGCCTCATGTTCCCCTTCATGAAGGAGCGGCTTGAGGGCAAGAGGAATACCCGCTTCGTGGCTGTCGAGCCCGCTTCCTGCCCGAGCCTGACCAAGGGCGAATACCGCTACGACTTCGGCGACGTGGCCGGGCTCACCCCGCTGATGAAGATGCGGACGCTGGGCCACACCTTCATGCCGCCCGGCATCCACGCGGGCGGGCTTCGCTACCACGCCATGGCGCCGCTGCTCTGCCATCTGTACGAGTCGGGCGACATCGAGGCCGTGGCTTACCGCCAGAACGCCTGCTTCGAAGCGGCAACGCTCTTCACCCGCACCGAAGGCATCCTGCCCGCGCCCGAAAGCTCGCACGCAATTCGCGCGGCCATTGATGAAGCAGTGGCGGCGAAGGAGGAGGGCAAGAGCCGCGTCATCATCTTCAACCTCAGCGGGCACGGCCTGCTCGATCTTGCCGCCTACGATGACTACCTCAGCGGGAAGCTTGTTGACGACGAGTACCCGGCAGAGAAGGTCCGCGAGGCGATGAAGGCGCTACCGGAGATCCCATGACGCCATCGTCCGCGGCCACCGGCCTCGAAACCCGCCTGCGGGCGACGCTCGACGAGAACGCGATGCTTGGTCACCCTTTCTACGTCGCGCTGGGGCGGGGCGAACTGGGGCGCGCGCAATTGCGCGAGTACGCGCGCCAGTTCTACCACTTCGAGGCCGCGTTCCCGCGATTCCTGAGCGCCATGCACGCCCGCTCGGAGTCACAGAAGGTACGGCAGGTGCTGCTGGAAAACCTCTACGACGAAGAGCACGGCGACCGCAACCACGCCGCCCTGTGGGTCGAATTCGCCGCGGCCCTGGGGTTGCGCGCGAACGAGGTCACGGGCGCGGGGCTCCGGCCGGCCACGAGGCGCCTCATCGAGCACTACGGCGCGGTTGCCCGAACAGGGCCGCTCGCGGAGGCGCTCGCCACGCTCTTTGCCTTTGAGGGCCAGGTTCCCGCCGTGGCCTGGACGACCATCAAGGCGCTCAACGACCACTTCGGGCTGGAGCCCGGCCAGTTTGAGTTCTTCTCGGTGCATCTTGTGGCCGATGTCGCTCACGCGAGCGCCGAGATGGAAGCGATCACCGGCGCCTGCGAGGACGAGGAGGGGGTTCTGGCCGCCACGCGTCAGGCGTGCGGCCTCCTCCTCCGGTTCCTCGATAGCTGCCTCACACCAACGGAAAGCAACTGATGCCAGAGTTCGAATACCAGAACATCGAGGCCTGGAACACGGCCGTCCGGCTCGCCACCGCGGTGGGGCGGCTGAAGATAGGCTCCAATCTGAAAGCTGCGGCCGACGCCCACCAGCAGGCCTTCGCGCAGGCCGGCCTCGCCTGCGCCCTCATCGCCGAAGGAAGCCAGCGGGAAGGCCCCGCCCAGGTGGGCATGTACCGCGACGCGCGGGGGGCACTCGCCCAGGCGCGCTCGTGGTTGCACGTGCTCGCCGCCGTGATCAACGAGCCCGACACCCTATTCGGCAACGAACTGGACCTTGCGGAGCAGGCCTCGCGCCAGCTCAACGCCATGGTTCGGAACATTGAACGCGGGCCCTCGGGTCCGCGGCCGCCGGCGCGCAGCGGGCCGGCGGGGCAGGCGCCGCGGCACGGCGGGCCACCGAGACCTCCGCGAGGCGCCCCGTGACCGGACGGAAGCGAATCCTCACCGGCATCAGGCCAACCGGCGCCCTCCACCTGGGCCACTATGCCGGCGCGCTCGAAAACTGGGTGCGGCTGCAGCACGACTATGAGTGCTTCTTCCTCATCGCCGACTACCAGGTGTCGGACTTCGCGGATGACATTGCGCGCGTGCGCGATTCGGTGTGGGAGGTGGCACTCGACTGGCTGGCGGTGGGCCTCGACCCGGAAGGCTCGCACTACGTTATCGAGAGCCTGGTGCCCGAACACGCGGAACTGACGGTGCTGCTGAGCTGGTTCCTGCCACTCTCCATGCTCGAACGCAACCCCACGCTCAAGGCCGAGATGGAGGCGCTCGAAAACCCCGAGGATGGCCGCGCCGAACGCAAGCCGGTGCCGGTCGCGTTCTACAACTACCCGGTGATGCAGGTGGCCAACATCCTCATGCCGCGAGCGCACCTGGTGCCAGTGGGCGAAGACCAGCTCCCACACATCGAGCTGACGCGCGAGACGGCCCGCCGCTTCAACCGCCGCTTCAAGGAGGTATTCCCCGAGCCCGAGGCGCTCGTAGGCCGGGTGCCCCGGCTGGTGGGGGTGGACGGCGAGGCGAAGATGTCGAAGTCACGCAACAACGCCATCTTCCTGAAGGACGACGCGGACACGGTGGCAAAAAAGGTGAAGCGGATGTTCGGCGGCCCCCCGCGGGGCGCGAACGAACCCGGGATAGCGCTTGAGAACCCGATCATGCTCTACCTGGACGCCTTCGACCCGGACCGGGACGGCTTCACCGCGCTGAAAAACGAGTACGAAATGCACGGCGTAAGCAACGCCGACCTGAAGAGCCGGCTCACCATTGTCCTGAACGGCCTGCTGGAACCGATCAGAGACCGCCGCCACCGCTACGCCGCGAACATGGGGGCGGTCCGCGAGGCGCTGGAGCACGGCTCTCGCCAGGCCCGTGAGACCGCGCGCGAGACCATGGCGATGGTTCACGACGCCCTCGACATGAACTACCTGGAACGGTACTGATGCTTCGCCCAACCCTCGACGAAGTGCGCGAGATTGCGCGACGGGGCGAGGGCAACCTCGTGCCCGTATTCCGCGAGGTCGCCGCGGACCTGGAGACGCCGGTTTCGGCCTTCCTCAAGGTCCGGGAAGGGCCGTACTCGTTCCTCCTCGAATCGGTGGAGGGAGGCGAGCGGCTCGCGCGCTACTCGTTCATCGGCACGCAGCCCTACCGGGTGCTCAAGACCGGCGAAGGCTTCGAGCACACCGGCGACCCGCTCGTGCCGCTCGAACAGGAGCTCGCCCGCTTCAAGTCCGTGGCTGTTCCAGGCGTCCCCGCGTTCACCGGCGGCGCCATTGGCTACGTCGCCTACGACGCCGTGCGGCACTTCGAACCGCGCGTGGCGCGGCCACAGGCGGACCCGCTCGGCCTCCCCGAGGCGATGTTCCTCTTCAGCGACTCCATGGTGGTGTTCGACCACATCCACCACACCATCAAGGTGATCTCGCACTGCCGGCTCGATGGCGACATCGATTCCGCCTACCGGCAGGCGGCCTTCCGCATCGACGAGATCGTGGCCCGGCTCGCAAACCCAACCGTGCCGCTGCCAGTCGAGGAAACCGGCGCCATCCTCCGCTCGACCGGGCAGGCGGAATCTAACGTGGGCCGCGAAGGCTACGAGCTGATGGTCGAACGGATCCGCGACCACGTGGTCGCGGGCGACGTCATCCAGGCAGTGCCATCCCAACGGCTCGCTCGGAAGACGGCGGTGCACCCATTCAACATCTACCGGCAGTTGCGGGTGGTGAACCCATCGCCGTATATGTTCTATCTCGACCTCGGGGACTTTCAGATTGTGGGCGCATCGCCCGAGCTGCTTGTGCGGGTGGAAGACGGGGTGGTGACGAACCACCCCATTGCGGGGACCCGGCCGAGAGGGGCAACGCCGGAAGAGGACGAGCGGCTGGCCGAGGAGCTTCTCGCCGACGAGAAGGAGCGCGCCGAGCACATCATGCTCGTGGACCTGGGCCGCAACGATGTGGGCCGGGTCGCGAAGCCGGGCACGGTGCATGTGGACTCGCTCATGCACATCGAGCGGTACTCGCACGTGATGCACATCGTCTCGCACGTTTCGGGGCAGTTGCGGGAGGACCGCACGGCGTTCGACGCCTTCCGGTCGGTGTTCCCGGCGGGGACCGTTTCGGGCGCGCCCAAGGTGCGCGCGATGGAGATCATCGCCGAACTGGAGCAGGAGCGCCGTGGCGTCTACGCGGGAGCGGTGGGCTACGCCAGCTTCGCGGGGAGCCTTGACACCTGCATCGCCATCCGCACGATGGTGATCAAGAACGGCACGGCTTATCTGCAGGCCGGCGGCGGGATCGTTTACGACTCGGTCCCGGCGACCGAGTACCAGGAGAGCATGAACAAGATGCGTGCCCTCATGCGCGCCATCGACCTGGCCGAGATCGCCTCCGCCGAGATGAAGACGGGGAGCATCGGCTATGGCTAGCCAGGGCGCGCCCCCCGGGGTGCTGCAATGTCGCTGAAGGCGAAGCGCGGGCCCGAGAGCGTGTCGCTCCTCCTCCGGGATGGGGCGCGAGTTCTGCTGGTGCGGCGCGGGCCGGGCGGCCTCTTCCCACATACCTGGACGCTCCCCGGCGGTGAGATCGAGCCCGGCGAAACCCCGGAGATCGCGGCCATGCGGCTTGCAGAGGAGTCGATCGGCGTGCGCACGGGTCACGTGCGGAAGTTGCGTTCGCTGCCGCAGCCGTCGCATTTCCGCGACGCTCGCGGGCCGGACACCGTGGTCCAACTCATCACGTGGACCGGCGACCCCGCGGCCGGGCCGTCGGAGGCAGCCTGGTTCGAATTGCCGGCGCTCGACGAACTGCGCATCTTCCGCGAAGCACGCGACCTCATCCGGGAGCTGTGTCGAGCATTGCCGCCCGCGCCAGCTCCGGCCGTGGCGAGCCCCCAATGAGCCAGCGCATCCACCTCGCGGCAATCGTTGTGCGCGAAGGAAAGTTGCTGCTCCATCGCGAACACGCCACCTCGGCCTGGGAGCTACCGGGCGGGCCCCTCCTGCCCGAGCACGAGGACGTCGACACCGCCATGGACGCCATCCTTGAGGCGATGGGCATCCGCGCCCCGGCCATCGAGGAGGACTTCGTCGAGACAATCCACCTTCCCGGCGAGGCCGGACTGGTCGTCTACAACCTCTATGCTCCCACCGAGTGGACGGGAGACCCTGTCGCGCCCGGGCTCGTTTCCGACTGGTTCGGTCTCCATGAGGTAGAAGCGCTCTGCATGGATGACAGGGTGAAGGGCGCAATCCTTGCCGCCTTCGGGCTCCGCGAGCGGCGCGACGAGACGGCGGAGATACTCGCTGCGCTCGGCCAGGCAGTTCCCGGCGCGGCTGCACCGGGTGCGGAGCTCGATGCCCGCACCCGCAGCCTCCTCATCGTGGGGGTGGTGGCCGCGCTGGGACGTCCCGCGTCGCTCCGGCGGCAGGTCGCGGCCGCGCTCGACCACGGCGCCTCCCCCGGGCAGGTGGCCGAAGTGCTGCGCGTCGTCTCCGCCTATGCCGGCCTGGCGGCCGCCGAAGAGGCGTGGCCTATCGCGGAGGCGGTCTTCGCGGAACGGGGCATCCCCAGCCCGGAGCGCACACCATGAGCGCCACACCGCGCATCGAGAAGCACGTCGCGCACCTGGGAGTGCGGTTCTACCGCGCGGCGGGCGTCGAGCTCGTGCTCATCCCGCTTGTGGCCGAGGCGGCCGCCTTTACGCGCTCGGCAGGCGATGGGTTCTTCCTTGTGGCGCTCATCGGGGACCCGAACGCGGCTTACCCGCTCGATCTCTCGTCGCCCGCCACGTATGAGCCGGAGTACCTTGAGAAGAAGTTCCGGCTGGACCGCCGGGGCTTCGGCTACACCCCCGAAGAGCTCGCCGCCGCGCTTTCCGAAGTGGCGGCCGATCTCCGCACCGAAGAGGCTATGGACGAATGACCGTTCTGCTCATCGACAACTACGACAGCTTCACCTACAACCTCTACCAGTACCTGGCCGAACTGGGGGCGGATGTGGTGGTCCACCGCAACGACCAGGTGACCATCGAGGAGTGCCGCGCCCTCAAGCCGGACCATGTCGTCATCTCGCCGGGACCCGGAGACCCCGGCGACGCCGGCATCTCCCGCGACGTAATTCGCGCGTTCGCGGGGAAAGTCCCGGTGCTTGGCGTTTGCCTTGGACACCAGTGCATATACGACGTCTTCGGCGGCCGGGTGGAAGGCGCGGGCGAGATCAAGCACGGCAAGACTTCGACCATCCACCACGACGGCCGCGGTGTGTTCGCAGGGCTCGCCAATGACTTCACGGCGGTGCGCTACCATTCGCTGGCCGGGACGCCCGCCACGCTCCCGGCTGAGCTCGAAGTGACAGCCACCTCCGAGAGCGGCGTGATCATGGGCGTGCGTCACCGGAAGCTGAAGGTGGAGGGAGTGCAGTTCCACCCGGAGTCGATCGCGACCGAGCACGGCAAGGAACTGCTGAAGAACTTCCTCGACGAGGAGGGCGGGGAAT
The DNA here is from genome assembly GCA_964475735.1 of uncultured Anaerolineaceae bacterium. Taxonomy (GTDB): domain Bacteria; phylum Chloroflexota; class Dehalococcoidia; order Tepidiformales; family Tepidiformaceae; genus UCB2. The sequence continues at coordinate 10,349 of CAYYYI010000011.1, read as the reverse complement.
GGTGATGCAGGAGGCAATCAAGGCCCTGGTGGACGGCCCGGGCCTTTCGCCCGCGCTGGCGACCGGCGCCATGGAGGAGATCATGGCCGGGGACGCCACGCCGGCCCAGATTGGCGCCTTCCTCGCCGCCCTCAGGGTGCGGGGAGAGACGGCCGAGGTCGTAGCCGCGTGCTCGGCGGTGATGCAGGCCCATGCGGAGCCGGTCCCGGTCGAGGATGTCATCGACATCTGCGGCACGGGCGGCGACGGGATTGACACATTCAATGTCTCGACGGCCGCCGGCTTTGTGGTGGCGGCCGCGGGCGGAAGGGTCGCCAAACATGGCAACCGCGCCATGTCGTCGAAGTGCGGGAGCGCCGACATCCTCGAAGCACTTGGGGCGCGGACGGACCTGGGCGGCGAGCAGGTGGCGCGCGTGATCGAAGGGTGCGGGTTCGGCTTCCTGTTCGCACAGCGCTTCCACCCGGCGATGAAGCACGTGGCCGGGCCGCGGCGCGAGCTGGGGGTGCGAACCGTGTTCAACATGCTGGGGCCGCTCACCAACCCGGCCCGGCCGCGCGGCCAGCTTGCGGGAGTTGGGGCGAAGGCGCTGGCGCCGATCATGGCGGGGGCGTTCGCCCTGCGGGGCATGGAACGGGCGATGGTGGTGCATTCCGCGGATGGGCTCGATGAGATCAGCCCGGCGGGCGTCACCTTCGCCTGGATCGTGGGCGAAGGCGCGGTGAGCGAGCGCGAGATCTCCCCGGCGGACTTCGGGCTGCCTGCACACCCGCTCGAACAGGTGCTCGGGGGCGACCCGGCCCACAACGCGGGCCTGTTGCTGGCGGTACTGGATGGCGCGGAAGGGCCGGTGACCGATTTCGTGGTGATGAACGCGGCGGCCGCGTGCTTCGTTGCCGGGCTGACGCCGGATTTCGCCAGCGGCGCGCGCATGGCCCACGAGGCGATCGCCTCCGGTCGCGCCAGGGAGGTGCTGGACCACTACGTCTCGCTCACCAACGAGATCGCCGATGGCTAGCGCGACGATCCTCGACGAGATCGTCGCGCAGCGGCGCCGCGACGTCGAAGCGGCGAAGATGGCCGTCCCCGAAGCTGCATTGCGGGAGCGGCTAGCGAGCTCGCCCCCGGCCATCGGGTTCACTGCCCGCCTCCGGCGCGACGCTCCCATGGCGCTCATCGCCGAGGTGAAGCGCGCATCGCCAAGCAAGGGCGATATCGCGCCCGGGATAGACGCTGCTGCCCAGGCGCTCAAGTACGCTCGCGGCGGCGCGGCTGGCATCTCGGTGCTGACGGAACCCACCTGGTTCAAGGGAACGCTGGATGACATGCTCCGCGTCCGCCAGGCCATCGACTGCATGGGCGGCGACCGGCCGGGCGTCCTGTGCAAGGACTTCATCATTGACCCCTACCAGTTGCTGGAGGCGGCGGTGTACGGCGCCGATGCGGCGCTGCTGATCGTCGCCTGCCTCGACGACGCGAGCCTGCGGGAGCTCATCGCCGAATGCCGGGCGCTGGGCATGGAGCCGCTCGTGGAGGTCAACAACTCCGAAGAGGCAGAACGCGCAATCGCCGCGGGGGCCGCGCTCATCGGCATCAACAATCGCGACCTCCGCAGCTTCACAGTCGACCTCGCAACGACCGAGCGGCTGGCCGGCACCTTCCCGGAACACGTCCTGGTGGCCGCCCTGAGCGGCATCAGCGCGCGAGCCGATGTCGAGCGGTTTCAGGCCGCGGGCGCGTCGGCGGTGCTCGTCGGCGAGGCTCTGATGGTTGCGGCAGATCCGGCGGAGAAGATCAGGGATCTGCTCGGGCGATGATGCTGATCCAGATGCACGGCGAGCCGGGCAGCGGCAAGACGACCCTTGCAAGGGCGCTGGCGCCGCGCATCCCCGCCATCCACGTCGACAAGGATGTAGTCATGACCGCGATCATGAAGGCGCGCATCCCCCGGGAGGTGGCTGGCCCGGCATCGTACGAGACGATCTGGGACCTGGCACGGAGCTTCTTGCTGCAGGGGCATTCGGTCATCGTCGATAGCCCGGCGTACTGGCCCATCATCGAGGAGCGTGGCCATGGACTCGCGCGCGAATCGGGCGTGGAGTACTTCCTGATAGAGACGCGCTGCGCCGATGCAGCGGAGGTCGAGCGCCGCTTGAGCACCCGCGAAGCGCTACCCACTAACCCGCGAGTGCGCCAGGACTGGCTGGCGGCTCCCGGCGCCCGCGAGCCATCGCGCCAGCGGCTCACCCTGGATACCCTCCAACCTGTCGACGCGCTCGTCGAGCGTGCCCTGGACTACGTCCGCGCGGGGGCCCGGCGGTGACGCGCGTCAAGATCTGCGGCATTCGCGACCCTGAAACCGCCGTGGAGACCATGCGGGCGGGCGCGGACCTCATCGGGCTCATGTTCGCGGAATCGAAGCGCAAGGTGACGCCCCAGGAGTGCCACGACGTGGTCGAAGCCATCCGTGCGGAGAGACGCGTGCTCCAGGCGCACTTCGACGGTCCCCACGCGGGCGAGGTCTCGGGCCGCACGTGGTTCTCGGCGTGGAACGAGGCAATCGACGACGCCATCTTTCGCTGTCGCCCGCTGATCGTGGGCGTCTTCGCGGGGATGACGGCCCACGACGTGAACGGCATCGCCGATGCCGCGGGCCTCGACCTGGTGCAGCTTTCCGGCGGCGAAAGCGACACATTCTGCCGGGAGATACGCTTCCCCGTGCTGCGGGCCATCCACGTCGGCGAGCAGACAACGGCCGATGACGTGCTCGAACGCGCCGTGGCGGGCGTCTCGGCGGCGATCATGCTCGACACGGCTTCGGCCGCGGCGCACGGCGGGACGGGCGAGGCGTTCGATTGGAGCGTCGCCGTGGAGGTGGCCGCACGGCTGCCGATTGTGCTGGCAGGCGGCCTTACGCCGGAGAACGTCGCCGCTGCCATCGAGGAGGTTCACCCGTGGGCGGTGGACGTATCGAGCGGCGTGGAGACGGGCGGGCGAAAGGACATAGAAAAGATCCGGGCCTTCATCGGCGCGGCGAAGGGAGCCGGAGTTGAGCGCTAACGCATCGCTTTCACCCCGTTTCGGGGAGTTTGGGGGCCGCTACGTGCCCGAGACGCTCGTGGGCGCACACGAGGAGCTCGAGGAGGCCTACGCCGCGGCGCGCAGGGACCCCGCCTTCCAGGCGGAGCTCGACTACCTGTTGAAGCATTATGTCGGGCGACCGACGCCGCTCTATTTCGCCGAGCGGCTGACGAGCGAGTGCGGCGGGGCGCGCATCTGGATCAAGCGAGAGGACCTCGCCCATACCGGCGCGCACAAGATCAACAACGCCATCGGTCAGGCTCTGCTGGCAAGGCGGCTCGGCAAGCCGCGCATCATCGCCGAGACGGGCGCGGGACAACACGGCGTCGCCACTGCAACGGTGTGCGCCATGCTCGGGCTCGAATGCGCCGTCTACATGGGCGCCGAGGACATCCGGCGGCAATCGCTGAACGTGTTCCGCATGAAGATGCTGGGCGCGACCGTGGTGCCGGTCGACTCGGGCAGCCGCACGCTGAAGGACGCCATCAACGAGGCGATGCGCGACTGGGTGACGAACGTCCGCACCACGCACTACCTGATCGGCTCGGCGATCGGACCGCACCCGTTTCCCACGATCGTGCGGGACTTCCAGTCGGTCATCGGGCGCGAGGCGCGCCAGCAGATGCTGGAACAGGCTGGGAAGCTGCCCGATGCGGCCATCGCCTGTGTGGGCGGCGGGAGCAACGCCATCGGCCTCTTCCGTCCGTTCATCGAAGACCCTGTGCGACTCATCGGCGTAGAAGCAGCGGGCGAGGGCGTGGGTACGGGACGGCATTCGGCCACGCTGGTGGCAGGGAGGCCGGGAGTGCTGCACGGGACTCGCACGTACCTTCTGCAGGACGCGAACGGGCAGATCGTGGAGACGCACAGCATTTCAGCCGGGCTCGACTACCCGGGAGTGGGGCCCGAACACTCGTGGCTGAAGACGAGCGAGCGCGCCGAGTACGTGGCGGTCGATGACCTGCAGGCGCTCGAAGGATTCCAGGCTCTGACGCGCGCAGAGGGGATCATCCCCGCGCTCGAACCTTCGCACGCCATCTACCACGCCCTCGAGGTGGCCCGTTCCCTGCGGCCGGACCAGGACCTGCTCATCGGCCTGAGCGGGCGCGGCGACAAGGACATGCACACGGTTGCGGCCGCCATCGGGGTCACGCTCTGAGCGCCGCAGAACCAGCGGCAGCCACGCGCGGCGGGGCCTACCCGTGGGGGCCGAAGGCCGCCATGGCCGGCGTGGGCATGTTTGTAGTGCTGTTCATCATCGCCACAGCCGTCGTGACGGCATACCAGGTAGTCGAGGACACGCGCGCTTCCGACATCGGCGACATCTTTGAAAAGACGGCGCGCGTGGCCGAGTACGCCGACGAGCGTCTCGAGGCCGCCGCCAACGGACGCGAGCTGCCCGCGCCGCCAGACCTGCTGGCAGACCAGCCAACCCTCCAACTCGTCCTCATCCTCACGCTCGTCACCCAGGCGTTCACCTTGGGGATTGTGGGCATCTCCACGAGGATGACGTTCACGGAACTGCGCCGGGTCCTGGGCCTAAGGAGCTATCGCGCCATGAGCGCCTGGCGCCCGGCAGTGGCTGTCGTGGGCGCCTACACGATGGTCATCCTCTACGCGGTCGCGGCCGAAGCCATCGGCATCAAACTGCTCGAACCCCAGAGCACCGTCCCCACTGAGATCACCCGTGACCACCTGACGCTCTCGATCGCGGCCGCGGTCACGCTTGTGGGCGCGCCCATCTCGGAGGAGTTGCTGTTTCGCGGGCTGATCTTCAGCGGCTTCGTGAAGTGGGGCTTCTGGCCGGCAGCGGTGATCTCCTCCTTCCTTTTCACGATGTTTCACCTCGACCCCGGGAGCTTCATCCCGTTCACCCTCATTGGCATGCTGATCGCGTGGCTCTACTGGTCGCGGGGCACTCTCTGGGACAGCATCATCTTCCACCTCATGTTCAACGCCACGAGCTTCGCTTTTCTCGTTTGGGGGTCCTGACATGTCGCAAAGGCTCCGCTCCATGTTCGAACGCTGCCGTGCCGATGGGCGCGCGGCTTTCATGCCCTACCTCACGGCCGGGTACCCGGACCCGGGAGAGACGGTGGCGCTCCTCCTTGCGCTCGAAGCCGGTGGGGCCGACGCAATCGAGCTCGGCGTCCCCTTCAGCGACCCCATGGCCGACGGCGCTACCATCCAGCACGCCAACTACGTCGCCGTCGAGAAGGGCGTGTCGTTTGGCGACTGCCTCGATCTCGTTAGGGCGGCGCGGCGGGAAGGGCTGCGCGCTCCAGTCATCCTCATGGGCTACTACAACCCCATCCTTGCCTACGGGGAGGAGCGGGCCGCGCGGGACGCAGCAGCGGCCGGCGCAGACGGCTTCATCGTCGTCGACCTGCCACCAGAGGAGGCCGGGAGGTTCCTCGCCGCCTGCCGGGGCGCGGATGTGAGCTTCGTGCCGCTCGTTGCGCCCACCACGTCCGACGACCGGATAGCGAAGATCGCGGACGCGGCCGGCGCGTTCCTCTACTGCGTGAGCGTCACGGGAACCACGGGCCAGCGGACGTCGCTCCCGGCGGAGCTACCGGCGTTCATCGCCCGCGTTCGCAGGCAGACGGAATTGCCGCTCGCGGTAGGCTTCGGCATCAGCAGCCGGGAGCACGTGGAGGCGGTCGGGCGCATCGCGGATGCGGCAGTGATTGGCTCTGCTATAATCGCCACAATCGACGCCGCGGACGAAGCGCACCGCGCGCAGCGCGTCAGGGAGTTTGTGGAGAGTGTTACCGGCCGCAAGCAGGCAGGTGAGAACGGCCCTTAGCGGGGGGGAGCGCCGATGGGCGTGGCCCTGGCCCCGCGTGGGCCGCACCTATGGACGCCTGCTGGCCGGGGCATTTGCCGCCTCGGCTCGCTGATAGCGACCAAGACCCCCCTGTCCGTTTCAGAACCCTTGAGGAGGACCTGCGCGTCATGCCGGTTCGTGGCATCCGTGGCGCAACCACTGTAGGCAAGAATAACCGCGACGAGATCGTCGAAGCGGCGAAAGAGCTGCTTGCCGCGATGATCGAGGCGAACGGGATCATACCCGAAGACGTCGCCTCTGCCATCTTCACCACCACGCCCGACCTGAATGCGGAATTCCCGGCTGTGGCTGCCCGCCAGATGGGGTGGACCTTCGTGCCGCTGCTTTGCGGCCACGAGATGTCTGTCCCGGGGAGCCTGCCGCTCTGCCTGCGCATCCTCCTTCACGTGAACACAGAAAAGGGAGCGCATGACGTCCACCACATATACATCCGCGGCGCCCGCGCATTGCGCCCGGATCTCGAAAGCAGCACCCACTCGACCGCCCGTTAGCGGAGGAGAACCCGTGATTATCGTTGTTTCCCCGGAAGCCACTCCGGAAGACCTGGACCACATCATCGCCCGCATCGAAGAGACCGGCCGGCAGGCTCACATCTCTGCGGGCACCGAACGCACCATCATTGGTGTGATAGGCCCCGATGCGCCCGAGCTTCAGGACATGTTCGAGACCATGCTCCACGTTGAATCGGTGTACCGCGTCACGAAGCCCTACAAGCTCGTCAGCCGCGACTTTCACCCGGACAACTCGGTGATCGAAGTGGGCAAGGGCGTCACAGTCGGCGGAGGGGCCCTTGCTGTCATGGCTGGCCCCTGCTCAATCGAAGACGAGGACCACATCGTCCAGACCGCCCATGCGGTGAAGGCAGCCGGGGCCAACATCCTGCGCGGCGGCGCCTTCAAGCCCCGCAGTTCGCCCTACACGTTCCGCGGCCTCGGCGAAGAGGGGCTCGGCTACCTTGCCACCGCGGGCCGGGAAGCAGGCATGCCCGTCATCACCGAACTGATGAGCGTACGCGACATCGACGCGGTCGCGCAGCACGCCGACATCATCCAGATTGGCGCGCGCAACATGCAGAACTTCATCCTGCTCGACGAGGTCGGGAAGGTGAAGAAGCCCGTGATGCTGAAGCGCGCCCTCAGCGGCCAGATCGAGGAGTGGCTGCTCGCGGCGGAGTACATCATGGCGCAGGGCAACCCGCACGTGATCCTCTGCGAACGCGGCATCCGCACCTTCGAAACGGCCTACCGCAACACGTTCGACATCAACGCCATCCCGCTTGTGAAGGAGCTCAGCCACTTGCCTGTCATCGCGGACCCGAGCCACGGCACAGGCAAGTGGGGACTGGTCAAGCCCGTCGCCCTGGGCTCCATCGCAGCAGGCGCCGACGGGCTCATGATCGAGGTGCACCCCAACCCCGACCATGCCCTCAGCGACGGCGCACAGTCGTTGACATATGAGCTTTTCGCGGACATGATGCGTTCGGTCGCCGGTATCGCCGCCGCCGTCGAGCGGTCGCTTCCAGGAGTGAAAGCGGCTGCAGCGGCACGATAACGGTCACGGTCGAAGGACCAGGGCAGGCGCGCTTCTGCGGGGTGGCGAAGGCCTGTCAGGAGTCATGCCCGAGATCCACCTGCCCGTTTTCGAAGGCCCCCTTGACCTTCTGCTGCATCTGATTGAGCGAGACGACCTCGATATCACGGCCGTTTCGCTCGTCGCTGTCACGGACCAGTACCTGGGCGCGATCAGGAGCGACGGGGCCGTCGACCCCCAGGCGCTGGCCGAGTTCGTGGCCATCGGCGCGAAGCTCATCTATTTGAAGTCCCGCGCGCTTCTGCCCCGCCCCGCGGACCAGGGCCTCGACATCGAGGACGACGATGTCGGCCGCGAACTCGTCGACCTCCTGCGCGAGTACGCGCGCTTCGGTTCGGCGGTGCAGATGCTGGCGGAGCGCCAGGAAGCGGGCCTGCGGCTCTACACGCGGCTGGCGCCGCCGCCCGAGCTCCCCGAGGGGCCCGGGCTCGATGGCGTCACGATGGATTCGCTCTTCAGCATCATGCTCGATGTTCTGGCCCGGAAGCCGGCCGAACCCCGGGCCATCCTCCCGCGCGACACCACGATGACCCTGGCGGAGCGTATCGACGACTTCCGCGGCCGTTTGAAGCGCAACGGCAAGTTCTCGTTCCGCCGCATCATCAGTGCCTGCCGCACGCGCGTCGAGGTCATCGTTTCGTTCATGGCCGTCCTTGAGTTGCTGCGCGGCGGCGAATGCGACGCACGCCAGTCGGCGACGTGGGGCGATATCGAGGTTGTGGCGCTGGAACCCGCAGGCGTGGCGTAGGTCACACTAGTCTGGTGGCCGGGCGGGCTGAAGCAGATCGACGAACTGCGTCTGCGTAACCTGGGCGAGCAAGCGCCCCTCGGGCGAGGTGACGTTCGTCTGCCAGACCTGGGTGCGGCGTCCAATGTGAACGGGCCTGCATTCGGCGGTGATGGTTGTTCCCTCGGCGCCAGGCCCGAAGAAGTTCGTCTTGGACTCTATCGTGGTGGTGCGAGCGCCATCGGGCATGTTCAGGACAGTGCCCACGGCGCCCAGGGTATCGGCCAGGGCCATGATGACGCCGCCGTGGAGCACGCCGGGAACCGTGCAGAGGCTAGCCTCCACGTCCAGCTCGGCCACGACACGATCCTTCGCGGCGTTCTTGAGCCTGATGCCGAGGGTCTCGGGAAAGAAGCCCTTGAGGCGTTCCTGCATCTCGGAAGCGAAGTCCATTCTGTGACCTCCCCGGCAAGTGTGCCCGTCATGGCTGCAGGAGCAAGATCCACCTTGCCCGGGCGCGCAGGCGCCACTCTCAGGCCGGGTGGACCCTTTCCCCGGCTTTCAGAAAGACGCGCCAGCCGATCAGCCCAAGTGCCGCGCCTGTCGCATCGGCGACCCAGTCGCCGTAGCTCGCGTCGCGCCCGGACACGAACGATTGGTGGAACTCGTCGCTTGCTCCATAGGCGACGCAACCCAGCCAGGTCAGGACCAACAGCGACGCGAGCGGCGCGGACGGAAAGGCGCGGCGGGCCCAACGCACCGCAAGGAAGGCAAGAAGGCCGTACTCAAACCCGTGGGCTACGTAGGCAGTCCGGTCCACGCCCGACGGGCCGGGCGGATTGGAGATGCTTGAGAAGGCGAAAATGGCGCCGGCCCAGATGAGCAACGGAACGAGCCGGATAGAGAGCACCCCCCGAGTTTACGGCCTCGCAAATTGACGGTCGCGAAGCCGCTGCTACGCTGAGAACCACGTCAACATGCCCATTCCCTCGTTCACTCGCACGCAACTCGTCGCCGGGGCGCCCGGACCCACAACGGCGCTCACGATCGGCGTGCTCGACGGCGTGCACCTGGGACACCAGCACCTGCTCGGCAGGCTGCGTGAAGAGGCCCGTAAGCGCGCCCTGAGCCCCGGGGTGGTGACCCTCCACCCGCACCCGGTAACGGTTCTGCGGCCCGAGCTTGCCCCAAGCTACCTCACTTCGCTTGAAGACCGGATGGAGTTGATGCGCGCCGCCGGCGCCGACTGGGTGATTCCTCTCACGTTCACATCTGAGGTGTCGGAAGTCTCGGCCGAGGACCTGGCCCGGGCTTTCGCCGAACATCTGCGCATGCGCCTGATGGTGCTCGGTCCCGATGCCGCCTTCGGACGCGGCGCGCCCCGGGACACGGCCGCCCGCATGGCCGCCCTTGGCAAGGAGCTCGGCTTCGAAGTCATCCAGATTGAGCCGATGATGCACGACCACGAACGGTACAGCTCGACGGCCGTCCGCCGCGCGCTGGCCGACGGCGACATGGAGCGCGTAACAGCCCTGCTCGGCAGGTACTACCGGTTGGGCGGCCCGGTGGTCAAGGGTTTTGAGCGGGGCCAGTCGATTGGCTTTCCGACGGCGAACATCTCGGTGGCGGCCGACAGGGCACTGCCGGCGCTCGGCGTCTACGCCACGCACGCGAGCGTGCGCGACCACCGCCTGCGCGGCGCGACCAACATCGGCCGGCGCCCGACGTTCGATGCGGGGCATGTCTCCATCGAGACTTACCTGCTCGACTTCGAGGGCGACATCTACGGGGAACGCATGGAACTGGAAATCGTTCACCACGTGCGCCCCGAGCGTTCGTTCAGCGGAGTGGCCGAGCTTTCGGCGCAGATAGCCCGGGATATTTCCGCGGTCCGCGAGGCCCTCTCGTGAGCGCGCCCTCAAGTCGGCGCGAGATGGCCCCGGTTGACGAACAGATCGCCGTCTTGATGAGCGGCGTGGACTACGGCGACGATCTTCTTCGTCGCCAGATGGAGGCGGAGCTCCGGCGTCTGCTGGAAGAGGACCGCCCGCTGCGCATCTACCTGGGCGTGGACCCGACGGCGACCTCGCTCACGCTGGG
>CAYYYI010000010.1:30905-34436 GCA_964475735.1 uncultured Anaerolineaceae bacterium | reverse complement strand
GCATCGCGGCTGACGAGCGCTGCACCGAAGCCGAGGTCGTCCGCCGGGCGATCGACGAACTGGCAGAAAGGGAGGAACCGGAGGTTGTCCGCCGGCTGCGCGAGGCGGGGTTGCTCGTTGAGCCCACCGAAGAATCGCGGATGACGGACGAGGAGCGCAGACGGCGGCTCAAGGAACTGGACGAGTGGTGCCTGCTGCACGGGCCCGTTGGCCTTGCCGCGGCCGTGATCGCAGAGCGAGAGGAATCGCCGTGGTGAGGAATCGGCGTTGACGGCCCTGTACCTCGACACCTCCGCGGTCGTCAGGCGTTACGACATCACCGAGTCCGATGCAGAGCGCGTCCGGAGCGCGTGCGGTGCGAGCGATACCACACTCATCCTGTCACGGCTCACGCGGACGGAGATGGCGTCTGCACTCGGTCGCAAACTCAGGGATCGTGTGTTCCCTCCCGAGGTTTGCGAGGCATTCTGGAAGGCCTTCCTGGGCGATTCAGTCATCGCGTACCAGACGCTCGAGATGGACGAAACCGTGCTTGCCCGAGCGGAATCGCTGCTGTTCGTTCACAATCTCCGTGCTGGCGACGCAATCCAGGTGGCGACCGCGATCATTGCCGCGGTGGCACTGGGCGCAGGAACAGAGTTCGAGTTCTGGACCGCCGACCGGCGGCAGGCGGAGGCCGCGCGTGCCGAAGGCCTGACTGTCGTCGCCATTGGCTAACGCTACCCCAACTCTACGTTGTCCAGCAGCCGAGTCTGCCCGAAGCGCACGACCAGCGACATTAGCGCCGGCCCGGCAATCTCCCCTTCTATCTCGTCGAGGTCCTGGTCATCGGCAAGGCTGACGTACTCAATCTCGGCTCCGGGCGTCGGGTAGATGATGTCGCGCACGAGGCGGCGGAGGGCCTCAGCGTCGCGCTCGCCCGTTTGGAAGCGCTCCCTCGCGGCGCAGAGCGCGCGGTAGAGTACCGGCGCTGCCAAGCGCTGCTCCGGCGAGAGGTAGACGTTCCGGCTGCTCATGGCCAGTCCGTCCTCTTCCCGCACGATCTCGCAGGGAAATATCTCCACCGGCATGTCCAGGTCGCGCACCATCCGCTGGATAACTCTCAGCTGCTGGGCATCCTTGCGGCCGAAGTACGCCCGGTCGGGCTCGACGGCGTTCAGGAGCTTGGCAACGACCGTGGTCACCCCGCGGAAGTGGCCCGGCCGGGCCGCCCCTTCCAACGGGCGCGTCACGCGCTGCACGTCGACCACCGTCTGGTAGCCGTAGGGGTACATCTCTGCCGCCGAGGGCAGGTAAACGGCGTCGACGCCGCATTCGCGCAGGAGTTCGAGGTCGCGCACTTCGTCACGCGGATAGCGCGCGAAGTCCTCGCCGGGCCCGAACTGCGTGGGGTTTACGAAGATGCTCACCACCGTGCGCAGGTTCTCAGCGCAGGAGCGGCGAACGAGCGCCAGGTGGCCTTCGTGGAGGTAGCCCATGGTTGGCACGAAGCCAGCACTGCCGCCCTGGCTACGGCGCCATGCCCGCATTGCCCGGGGGGTAATCAGTACCTCCACGGCGCCATCATCGATAGTCCCCCGTGTTTTGTCGATGGCGTGCGGGCGGAAAGCCCCACCTGGCGCAGGGCGCTGCCGCTCGCTACCGCGAATGGGCCAGTTCGGCCAGGGTGGCGTCGTCCATTTCGAAGCTGTGCTCTGCCGTGGGGAACGCGCCTTGCTCGACTTCGGCGGCGTATTCGCGAACCGCGTTCCGGATGGTCTCACCCAGGTTCGCGTAGCGCTTTGCGTGCTTCAGCGGCCGGCAATCGTCGTAGATGCCGAGCAAGTCATGGAACACCTGCACCTGGCCGTCGCAGTGGGGCCCCGCCCCGATGCCGATGGTGGGTACCGTGATTCGCTCGGTGACCATCTTCGCCAGCGGCGCGGGAATGGTTTCTAGCACGATCGCGAAGGCCCCGGCCCCTTCGAGCGCGCGGGCGTCACTGATGAGCCGCGCCGCGGCCGCCGGGGTGCGCCCCTGCACCCTGTGCCCGCCGAACTGGTTAACCGATTGCGGCGTGAGGCCGAGGTGACCCATCACGGGAATGCCGCATTCCACCATCCGCCGCACGAGCGGAACGATATGCGTGCCGCCCTCCAGCTTCACGGCCGTTGCGCCGCCTTCCTGAAGCAGGCGGCCCGCGTTGCGCATCGCGTCGTCGGGCGATGCCTGGTAGCTCATGAAAGGCATGTCGCCCACAACGATCGCCCGGCTCGTGGCGCGGGCCACGGCGCGCGTGTGGTACACCACGTCGTCGATCGTCACCGGCACCGTGGAGTTGTAGCCAAGCACAACGCTGCCAAGGGAGTCGCCGACCAGGATGACCGGCACTCCGGCCTGCTCAACCAGCCGTGCGGACGGGTAGTCGTAGGCGGTGAGCATGGCGAAGCGCTGCCCCTGCGCCTTCCACTCCTTGAGCTTGTGAATCGAGATGCGAGACATGCTTGCCCTCCTCGCCTCAGGCGATACCGGCCGCCTCGCGGGCGCGGGCAGCAAAGCCATCGCCGCGTGACGTCCGGACAATCCGGTTGTTGGCGTCGACGTAGACGTGGCGCGGGGCAATCCCGTGCGATGCCTCTTCGGTCATCTGCTGGTAGGTGAGGATGATGACGGTGTCGCCGCGGTTCACCAGGTGGGCGGCAGCGCCGTTGATGCAAACCTCGCCGCTGCCGCGGCGGCCCAGGATGGCGTAAGTTTCGAGCCGTGCCCCGTTGGTGATGTCGAGGACATGCACCTGCTCGTAGGGCAGTACGCCGGCGGCCTCCATCAACTCCGGATCGAGGGTGATGGAGCCCTCGTAGTTGAGGTTGGCCTCCGTAACGGTAGCGCGGTGAATCTTGCCTGCGAGCATCGTGCGCAAGTCGGTCTCCCGGGGCCCCGAAAACCAAAGCGCCCCACCGGTGAGGGCGGGGCACGGAACCACTTCTGCGGGGCCGCGAACGGGCGGCTCTTGCGGTGTTCCATCCGTACCGGCCACTCAGGGTCCAGGCGGACTTTCGTTCGAAGGGCACTGTTTCGGCTCGCCTTCCCGCGGGGGATCGGCGGCACGCCTATCGTTCCGGATTTCGAGCAGGCCTGTCAATACCCAGTTTATGAACTATGGGGCTGTGAACTTTGGGCCGAGCCGCCCGCCGGTGTCCCCGGCGCAGGGGCCTGGCGCGGCCGTTCCTGCCACTCCCCCGCCGAAGGGACACCGCCGAGTCCGGTCGCGGCGTGGACGCTCTTCACCAGCGCCCGCTCTACCGCGCGCACCGCCATCAGCCCCACCGCGAACACGTCGTGCGGCTGAACAGCGACCTTCCCGGTGGCCACCGCGAACGCCACGTCGCCGTCGCCGAAGGTGTGTGCGGGCATCACCGCCCGGGCAAGTCCGTCATGCGCCTGGATGGCAATCCGCTGTAGGTGGTGGTGGTCGAGTGCCGCATTGGTGGCGACGCACACCAGCGTAGTGTTTTCGATGAGGGCGTCCATCTGCGCCGTCCGGCGCGCCAT
>CAYYYI010000010.1:0-30805 GCA_964475735.1 uncultured Anaerolineaceae bacterium | reverse complement strand
CGCACGAGGTTCGGGCCGGCGAGGACGTCGGTCTCCCGCGTGCCAGGTGCGCCGCCGCGCGCGTCGACCGCCGCGCCGGTGCTCTCTTCGCAGAGGATGACGGTGCATCCCGTGCCCGCGCGCCGGTCCGTCCAATGGCCCACGCGGATGCCGCGCACGTCGGTGATGGCGTCGCGCGGGCCCGAGAGCCACTGGCCGGGTTCGCTCACAGTTGCCTCCATCGCACCGCTATCCGCCCCCGGCGATTCTACGACGGCCAGAGCGCCGCGCGGACGGCTGACGCCAGCGGGTGCGTCCCTGCCGCCTGCCTGATGCCGCGCTCGATGCGCGTGGCGGCGGTGCTCAGGTAGTAGGTCGCGTTTTCGTCGCCCAGCGCCATCACCTGGCGGCGGGGCAGCCCCAGCAGTTCATGCATCCCCCACCAGAGCGAGGCGAGGTCGGCCAGATCAGCCGTTGCCGCGGTGGGGAGGCCACGTGCGACCGCATACCGCGAGGTCAGGTCGCGCCGAGCCTGCGCTTCAAGACCCGAGGTCAGCAGAAATGCGGCGACGTCGAACAGCTGCAGGCCGAAGCCCGCCTCGCCGAAGCTGACGAGCGTGGCGCCACCCGGCCGGAGCAGAACGTGGCCGGCCGTGGCCGCCCCGTGCACAAATCCCGCTGGAGTGGCGAGCAGCGCCTCGCGGGCGGCGGCGAGTGGTGCCCGCGCGGGCTCGCGTTCGCGTGCCGCGAAGCCGAGCCGGTGGAGCGGCACTTCGCCTTCGGCCAGGAGGGCAGACACGCCCAACTCCCATCGCAGCCCTTCCCGGATGTCCAGCCCGTGAAGCGCGGCGAGCGCGTCAATGGCGGCTTCACACGAGCCCGCAGGAGGCGCGAGCGAGAGCGCGCTCACGCCGGCGGCCCACACCTCGATAGCGCACCCGCTGGCGAAGCCGAGCAGCCGCGGCGCGTGCGCGAACCCGGCCCGGCCGAGCGTCTCAAGCACCGCCACGTGGTTCTCTGCCTCTTCGCTTTCCACCCTGCGCACGACAATGCGCAAGGCCGTCGCCTCGCCCGGCGCGCCGAAGATGACCAACTCGGGGCCATCGGCGCGGCCGGTAAGCGGCTCGCGCTCCACTCGGGCATCCGGCGGGAGCCTTAGCGCTGCGGCCAGGGTGCGGTCATCGATCGTCATGCCCTGCTCCCCTTCGTGGCCGGGCCGGGCTGGCACTTCGGGCAGAAATGGGTGCCCCTGCCCGCCACCACGGTGCGTTCAATGGTGGTCCCGCAGGAGTAGCAGGGCTTGCCGTGGCGGCGGAACACCTTCACGTACATGTGCTGCCTTCCCTCGTTCCCCTGGCCGTCCACATAGTCGCGGAAACTCGCGCCGCGGTTTGCGATGCCCTCTTCCAGCACAGCTCTACAGGCCTCGAATAGTCTCTTCGTGGCCGACGTACCGAGTGTGCCAGCCGGGCGGCCCGGCCGGATGCCCGCGCGGTGGAGCGCCTCATCGACATAAATGTTGCCCAGACCCGAGACCCGCCGCTGGTCGAGCAGCACCGCCTTCACCGGCGCCTTCCGACCGGCGAGGATCGAACGGAAGTGCCTGAGAGTGAACCCGGGGTCGATCGGCTCGGGGCCAAGGCTGGCCGTCACCTCGCCCGGATCGCTTACGATGCGCCACGTGCCGAATTTGCGTAGGTCCGACCAGCGCAAGTCGTGCCCATCGTCGAGGGCGATCCGGGCGCGCTCGTAGGTTTCAGGGGGCGCGTTCGAGTCGCGCCACAGAAGCCGCCCCGTCATCCGCAGGTGAGCAACGAAGTAGCGGCCGTCGTCGAATGCGAACATCAGGTGTTTCCCATGACGGCCCAGCGAGGTGATCGTGCGTCCCACGAGCGCCGCCCGCAGGCCGTCCATCGGAAGTCCGGCGAGAAGGGGCAGCGTCGCTGGGTCGGCCTCCACACCCACGATACGGCGCCCGGCGACGAGTGGTTCGAGGTCGCGGCGTATGGTCTCGACTTCCGGCAGTTCGGGCACGACACAAGCGTAAGGTTCAGCCAAACCTTCGCGAAAGGCCGCGCATTTCCCCCGGGCGGCGCCGCGGGCGATACTGCGCGGCGTGATAACGCATCTCCGCGGCCGCCTGGCACGGATGGACCTCTCTCTCCCGTCGGTGGAGATCGACGTGGGCGGCGTGCGCTATGAAGTCCTTGTGCCCCTCTTCGCATGGCCCGAGATCCAGGCGCTCGCGGGCGAAGCTGACCTGGGCGACGAGGCCCAGCAACCAGTCCTCGCCCTGCACATCCACTATTCCGCGAGCGCCAACCAGCCAGTGCCGGTACTCGTGGGGTTCCTCCGCCGCGCAGAGCGAGACTTCTTCCGCAAGTTCACCACCGTTGAAGGCATTGGCCCCGCAAAGGGAGTCCGGGCGCTGAACGTGAGCGTGAGCACGATCGCCCGCGCCATTGAACAGGAAGACCGCCCGGCGCTGACCCGCCTCCCGGGCATCGGCCCGCGCGCGGCGGACAAGATTATCGCCTCGCTGCGAGGCAAGCTGGTGGCCGAGGCGGCCCTCCAGGACAGCGGCATCGCCCGGCCAATCGATCCCGCCCGCCTGGAGCAGAACCGCATCGTCGAAGATGCCGTGGAGGCGGTCGCTGCGCTCGGCTACCAGCGGAGCCAGGCGAAGCAGTGGGTCGAAGAGGTTCGTTCGGCCGACCCCGGGCTCGCGACGGTGGAAGAGCTCACAATCGCCGTCCTCAGACGCCGCGACTCCCGGTAAAGAATCACCGCCGCCCGGTTCGCCGCTGTTTCCCTCTGGCCCTACGATGGGAGCATGCCAGACGACCCCACTATCCCCGGCGACGAGCCGCCGTCTCCCCTGCCCGGTGCGGACGTGCCCGGCGACATTCGTCCCGCTCTCCCGGCCACGACCCGGCCCAAAGAGCAGCCGCTCTGGAGCTTCTTCCTGACCCCGGCCGCGGTGATCCTCGGGTCGCTTATCATCGCCGCCGCGGTCTGGTTTGGGAGCGACGACGGCAATGGCGGCGACAGCATCCTCGCTGCCCCTGACCGGGACACGAACTCCGCCCCCGCTGCTGCCGGAACGACAACGGCCGGGAACACGACCCCCACCGACGTTCTGGTCGCCTTTCTCGGGTACGCCGGCCAGCTCAACCTCGATCAGCAGGCGTTCAAGTCGTGCCTGGGGAACAGCGACAGCGCGGCGGTAATCAACAAGCACCTGCAGCGGGGCGCGCAGCTTGGCGTCAGCGGCACGCCCACGTTCTTCATCAACAACAAGAAGATCGTGGGCGCGCAACCGGCAGCCATCTTCGACGAGGTCATCGCCGCCGAGCTTAATGGCAGTCCCACATCGCTGGACGGCTACTCGGCTTCGATCAAACAGCTAGCGGCAAGCAACCCGCCGCGCTTCGAGATCGTGGCCTCGAAGGTCGACGTTTCTGACGCCTCCATCGAAGGAAGCTCAACGGCGAAGGTGATGATCGCTGAGTTCAGCGATTTCCAGTGCCCGTTCTGCAAGCAGTGGGTCGATACGAACATGAAGCGAATCCGCTCACAGCTGGGGGCAGATGTCGCCCTCGCGTTCCTGCACTTTCCCATCGTCCAGATTCACCCGAACGCCGGGAAGGCCAGCCTGGCCGCCGTCTGCGCCGGGGAGCAGGGCAAGTTCGCCCAGATGCACGACATCCTCTTCCAGAAGCAGAACGAGTGGGCGAAGCTCCCCTCGGACTGATCAACCCGACAACCGCAGGGGACGAACCATGGAACGCTGGGAAATAGAAGCGAAGCTCAACCGCGACCGCGCCTGGCTGCTCGATACCTATGCCGCGCTCAGCGCCGAAGACCTGTCCCGCCCTGCTACGCCCAGCGAGCACGATCCCTCGTCGATGTGGAGCGCCGCCGACCACCTGGCGCACCTGGCCGGCATAGAGCTCAGTCTCAATGGGATGATTCGCAAGCACCTCGATGGGCAGCCCAACCCGGTTGGCCTCCGCGAGAACCCCGACGGATCTCCGCGCACGATGGAGGAGACCATGGCCACGGTCCACGCCATGACGGAAGAGTGGGTCGAGCGCCATCGGGGCAAGTCCCTCAGCGAAATCGTTGCCCTCGGCCAGGCCGCCCGCGCCGATACCCTCGCCCTGCTCGCTGAGTTGAGCGACGAGCGCCTCAGCGAAAAGCTCCCCGGCGCCCCCTGGGCCGACGGGACCATCGGCGCGGTCATTGCCATCAACGCGGATCATGGCCGTATGCACTTCAACTGGGTGAAGGAAGGCTGGGAAGCCCGGGCGAGCGGCTGACCGCCCCGCTAACCCCCGGCTGCCGAACTGAAGCTGTCGTGCTGGCCGAGCCGTTCGATGATGTGGCGTACGATCCGTCCCGTCCGGTCCATCCCTGCGCTGCAGTGTACGAGCACTGGCTTCGGCAGCTGCAGGAACGCCTCCCACGCCTCTTCGTACTGTTCGGGCCGGAAGGGGATCGTCATCTGGTCATACGCAGGCACGTGCGCGACCTCCAGCCCGGCGTCGCGGTAGTACGCAAGTAGCCCCTGCGGGATTTCCCGGTGATAGAGCGGCAGCTGGTCGTCGTGGATCAGGCAAATGATCGAGGCGATTCCGAAGTCGAGCGTCTCCTGCACCCACCCCCGCACCACGTCGTGGGGGACGTGCACCTCGGGGCCGGGCGCATATCCCGGCCTCGGGCTGGTGGCCAGCAGGCCGTCGATCACCCAATTTGGCATAGTACGATCAGTCTAGCGGGTCCGGTTTTCACGGTCGCCTGCGGGGAGCCCCGGTGGATACGAAACGTCGCTTTACACAGCCCGCTAGCGAAAAACGGCGCGGCCCGTAGAATACGGCTTCACTACCGGCTGGGAGGCACCCTTGGGCGCCACGTGGGAAGTCACCACGCTACCTAACAGGCTAAGGATCATCACTACGCCGCTGCCGGCAACGCAGGCAGTCTCGGTGAGCCTGTTCGTTGGAGTTGGCTCGCGCTCCGAGCCCCGGCGATTGAACGGCATCACCCACTTCCTCGAACACATGGTGTTCAAGGGCACTGAGAAGAGGCCCGACGCGGTTCTCATCGCCCAGGAGATCGAAGGCGCGGGCGGAACGCTGAACGCCTACACGAACAAGGAGTTCACCTGCTACTGGAACATCGTCCCCTATGACCGCTTCGAGACCGCGCTCGACGTGGCGGCTGACATGCTCCTCAACTCCCGCCTTGAACAGGAAGAGATCGACCGTGAGCGAACCGTCGTGCAGCAGGAGCTGAAGCGCAACCACGACAACCCCGGCGCCTGGGCGGGCCGGCTCATTGGCACCGCCGTCTACGGCGAGCAGCCGCCGGGTTGGGACGTGGGCGGCTCGGTAGAGCTTGTGCAGGAAATGCACCGCCCGGACTTCATCGAGCACATTGGCCAGTGGTACCGCCCTTCGAACATCGTCCTCTCCGTGGCCGGTAACGTCAGCCACGAACAGGTGGTCGCCCAGGCGGAGCCGCTCTTCCGCGACCTGACGGATGGGCCGCTGCCGGACGTGACACCCTACGATTCGTCGGTGACCGGCCCGCGTGTGGTAACGGACAGCCGGCCTATCGACCAGTGCACCATGTTCCTTGGTCTGCCCATCTTCGGCCGCAACGACCCTGACCGGTTCTCCCTTCGCGTGATGAACGATGTCCTCGGCGCGGGGATGTCCTCGCGTCTCTTCCGCGAGGTGCGGGAGCGCCGCGGGCTCGCCTATTCGGTGAGCTCCGGCTACGGGTATCTTGCCGACGCGGGCGTGTTCACCATCTCGGCCGGGGTCAACCGCGACAAGCTGGCCGAAACCATCGGCGTCTGCCTTTCCGAAGCCGGGCGGCTGACCGGGGAGATCGTTCCCCCGGAGGAACTCCGCAAGGCCAAAGATCACAACATCGGCCGCTACCGCCTCTCGCTGGAAACAGCGCACTCATTGGGCCAGCGCCACGGCGAGCATCTCCTCACCAGGGGCGAAGTGGAGTCAATTGACCAGGTCGTAGAGCAGATCGAGGCCATCACCGCCGAGGACGTACGCAACGTCGCCCGCCGGCTGCTCTGCCGCGATGGGGTCCACTGCGCCGTTGTCGGTCCCGATCTGAACGAGGACGAGATCGCGAACGCCCTGGCCTAGCGAGCGGTACCCCGCACCCGCCCGTACGTGACCGCCATCTCCCTCAACCACTCCATGCGCCCCTGCTCCGCCTGCTCCCAGCGCATGCGCCAGCCCCAGTTGCCATGGGCCTCCCCGGGCACGTTCATTCGCGCCTCTGACCCCAGGCCCAGCACGTCCTGCATGGGCACGATAGCCATCTTTGCCACGGAGCCATACGCCGCGCGTATCAGGTCGCTCACAATGTCGCGCCCGCCAGTTGCGAGGTAGCGACGCACCCGGTCTCGTTCCGCATCCGGCAGCGATGCGTACCACCCCGCCGTCGTGTCGTTGTCGTGCGTGCCGGTGTAGACGACGCAGTTGGCCGGGTAGTTGTGGGGGAGATATGGGTTTCGGGCGTCGTCGCCGAACGCGAACTGCAGCACCTTCATCCCCGGGTAGTCCAGCGAGTCGCGCAGTTCCCGCACCTTCCGCGTGATGACGCCAAGGTCCTCGACCACAATCGGCAGCTCGCCGAGAGTCCGCTCCGCTTCTTCGAAGAAGTGTCTCCCTGGCCCCGGCTCCCAGTGCCCGTGGATGGCGGTCGGCTCGTTCGCCGGGACCTCCCAGGCCGCTTCGAACCCGCGGAAGTGGTCGATGCGGAGCAGGTCCACCATCTCCAGGGTGTGGCGGAGGCGCTCGACCCACCAGCCGTACCCCTCTTCGCGGAGGACATCCCAGCGGTAGTGCGGGTTCCCCCACCTCTGCCCGGTGGCCGCGAAAGCGTCGGGCGGCACGCCTGCGACCACCTCCGGGTGGCCGTCCCGCCCCAGCCGGAAGATGCTCTGGTTCGCCCACACGTCCGCGCTGTCGAGCGCCACGAAGATGGGGATGTCGCCGAAGATGCGCACGCCCAGGCGGTTGCAGTGTTCCTTGAGCGAGCGCCACTGCCGCCAGAAGGCCCACTGGAGGAACTCGTGGTAGGCGATCTCATCCGCGAGCCTGGTGCGCGCCTCCGCCAGGGCTCGCTCGTCTCGCCCCGCGAGGTCGCCCGGCCACTCCAGCCACGAACCCTGGTCATGGTTGCGGATTGCCATGTAGAGGGCGTAGTCCGGCAACCAGCTCCGGGCGCCTTCGAAGAACTCCTCCGCGCCGGGAGCCCGGCGGGGATCGAACCGCGCAAAGGCCCCGCGGAACAGCGAGTCCTTCCAGGCAGCCACGGCTTCGAAGTCGACCCGGTCGCCCGGTGAGGGTGGCGCCCCTTCCAACTCTTCTGACTTCAGGAGACCGTCCGCCTCCAGCAACTCCGGCGAGATCAAGAGCGAGGCGCCCGCGAACGAAGAACGCGCGGCATAGGGCGAGTTTCCCGGTCCGGGAGGCCCGAGGGGCATTACCTGCCAGACGCGCTGACTGCTCGCCGCAAGCAGTTCAACGAAACGGTATGCCTCCGGGCCGAGATCTCCGATGCCGAAGCGCCCGGGCAGCGAGGTGGGGTGCAGCAGAATCCCGGCCGACCGGTCAGGCCAGGGAAGTTCTTCGGAACCCGGCTCATCTTCGTGTCGAGGCACCGGTTGAGCATAGGCGGCGCCCGGGGACCGGGCCATTCCGCCACTGTCGAAACCGCAGAGAAACCGGGCAGAGGCGGCCCGCGGCGCACTATACTTCAGACAGGATCGGCGAGAGGAGCAGATTCAGGTGAAGGCGATGCAACGAATTACGTTCGACGCTCGGGTCATGGGGGGAAAGCCGTGCATCCGTGGCCTTCGGGTGACCGTTGGCACGATCGTAGGCCTGCTCGCATCGGGGCACAGCGAAGCCGAGGTCCTTGCTGCGTACCCCTACCTCGAACCCGAGGACATTCGCGCCGCGCTCGCCTATGCCGCGTGGCGCGCCGAAGAAGCCGAACTGCCGGCTTAGACCCCGGTGAAGCTTGTCCTGGACATGAACATGTCGCCCGCCTGGGTTGCAGTTCTCGCAAACGCGGGATGGGATGCGGTCCATTGGTCCGAGGTTGGCGACCCACGCGCTCCTGACCCCGACGTCCTGGCGTGGGCGCGTGACCGGAAGCGCGTAGTTCTGACCCATGACCTTGATTTCGGGGCGATGCTCGCACTGACCGGTGGTACGGGGCCAAGCGTCATCCAGGTGCGCACACACGACATCCTTCCCGCCTCGCTCGGATCGCGGCTGGTCAAGCTCCTCAGGCAATTTGAGGCGGACCTGGAAAACGGCGCAATCATAGTCGTCGATGAATGGCGACATCGGGTCCGGCATCTCCCGCTTACTCCGCGCAACCACGATGTTTGATGACTTCTACTGTGCTGAGGCCCTGAGCGGACGGACGCCGGTCGAAGTGGTCGCCGAATCCGCGAATGTGGTCGCCTTTCGGCACACCCGGCCAGCCTATCCGGTCCATGTTGTCGTGACCCCGAAGCGCCATATCGCCTCGCTGATCACCCTCACGTCCTCAGATAGCGGCCTCATCCTCGAGCTGTTCGACATCTTGCGCGACCTGGCCGCGGCGATTGAAGCCGAATACGGCGCCTGCCGTGTGATCACCAACCTTGGCCGCTACCAGGACTCGAAACACCTTCATTTTCACGTCGTGAGCGGCGACCGAATTGTGTCCTGAAAGTGAACCCGCAAGCAAGCGCCTCACAGCCTGGCTTCGTCCTACCGGACCAGTACTTCGTACGCCCGTCGCATCGCTTCCACCGTCGTCTCCAGCGGCCCGAAGCCGAACCGGTCGCCGGCGACAACAGCCCCCAACAGCGTGGTGGTGACGCCGAACTCCTTCGCCAGGTCACGGAGCCGGGCCGAGGCGCCGCCCTGGCGGTGCTCATCGTGCCGAATGCTCACCACTATTCGCCCCTGGGCCTCGCCGAAGAGCGCCGCGTCGAGCCTCCCGGTGAAGGCGCCCGAGCCTTCGAACCCCACGCCGCCAAGGATGCACGACTCGGCCAGGGCGACCGCAAGCCCCCCGTCTGAGCAGTCGTGCGCACTCAGGAGCAGTCCCTCTTCGTTCGCCCTCAGCACAAGCTGCTGGAGCCGCCGTTCGACGTCGAGGTCGATGGCCGGAAGCCCTGCGACCACTCCGTGCATGGCCTCGAGGTATTCGCTCCCCGCCAGTGTTGCCGCCCGCTGCTCGATGCCTGCGCCCAGCAGCCACACTTCCGCTCCCGGCCGGTCGAAAGCGGCGCGAAGGTGCTTCGAAACGTCATCCAGAAGACCGAGCATTCCTACGACCGGCGTAGGGTAGACGGGCCGGCCGCCCGTCTCGTTGTAGAGGCTGACGTTGCCACTCACCACCGGGGTGCCGAAAACAGAGCACGCCTCGGCGATCCCTCGAATGCAGTGATCGAGCGTGTAGTAGACATCCGGCTTCTCCGGGTTGCCGAAGTTCAGGCAGTCGGTGATGGCGACCGGGGTTGCGCCGGTGCAGACCACGTTTCGCGCCGCCTCCGCCACCGCCGCCGCCCCGCCTGTGAACGGGTCGAGGAAGCAGAGCCGCCCGTTGCAGTCGGTCTTCAGGGCGATTCCGTGACGGGTGTTCGCCACGCGCAGCACGGCGGCGTCGCCGCCCGGTTGTACAACTGTGTTGCCCAGCACCTGCTGGTCGTACTGCCGGAAGACCCCCCGCTTGCTCGCAATGTTCGGCCGCGCAAGCAACCGCAGCAGCGCCGGCGTCGCGTTGCCCGGCGTCAGGTCCGGCAACGTTGCCGGGTCGAATTTGTTCAGTTCCGCCAGCTCCGGGGGGCGCACGCCCTGGCGCCGATACTGCGGCGGGTCTGTCGCGATCTCGACCGGCACGCGCGCTACTTCCACGCCGTTGTCGCGCACCACCACCTCGTTGCCGTCCGTGACCTGCCCGATCTCCTCGCAGTGCAACTCCCAGCGGCGAAACAGCGCCGCCACGTCGTCCACATGCTCGCGCCGGGCGATGACGAGCATCCGCTCCTGGCTTTCGCTCAGCATCACCTCGTAGGGGGTCATCCCCTCCTCACGGCGGGGGACCTTCGCCAGCTCCAGGTCCGCCCCCGATTCGCCCTTTGCGCAGCACTCCACCACAGAGCTCGTCAGCCCGGCAGCGCCCAGGTCCTGCAGGCCCACGATCCAGTCGCGGTGTTCGGAGGCCAGCTCAAAGCAGGCCTCCATTAGCAGCTTCTCCATGAACGGGTTGCCAACCTGTACCGCCGGGCGCATCTCTTCGAAGCGCGCCTCCGGGTCAGTGCGGCTGGCGAGGCCGCTCGCGCCATGGATGCCATCGCGGCCGGTGTCAGCGCCCACCAGCAGGAGGGCGTTGCCGGCGCCGGTGGCGCGGGCGCTGGCGAGCTTCGCCGTTTCGGCCACGCCCACGCACATGGCGTTCACGAGCGGGTTGCCGCTGTACGTCTCGGCGAAAAGCACCTCTCCCCCCACGTTCGGAATTCCCAGGCAGTTCCCGTAGCCGCCAACACCGCCCACGACGTGCTCGAACAGGTACCGGTTCTGCGGCTCCTCCAGCGGGCCGAAGCGCAGCGAATCCAGGATTGCGACCGGGTAGGCCCCCATCGCGAAGATGTCGCGCACGATGCCCCCTACCCCGGTGGCCGCCCCCTGGTACGGCTCGATGGCCGACGGGTGGTTGTGCGATTCCACCTTCATCACCACGCACAGCCCGTCGCCGATGTCGATGGCGCCCGCGTTTTCCGCGCCGATCTTCGTGAGCACGCGGTCGCTGCCTGTCGGGAAAAGGCTGAGCAGCGGCTTGCTGTTCTTGTACCCGCAATGCTCGCTCCAGAGCGAGCCGAACATCCCCAATTCGACCTCGTTAGGCTCCCTGCCGAGCCGCTCGCAAAGAAGGGCATATTCATCGCGGCTGAGGGCTACGGCGTCGAGGGCTTCCTCGTCAGCGGGCATGCCCCTAGCGTACAGGCGCACTGGACCTCGCACGAGCGAAGCTCGCCCCCGGCGCCCTCTCTGCCGTACAGTTCCGCCACAACCATGGAGGCTGTTGATGGAACTTCACGATGTCCTGTACGAAGTCGATGGCGGCGTTGCCCGCGTCACACTGAATCGCCCCAGATACCGCAACGCCCAGAGCTACCGCCTTCTCGATGAGCTCGACATCGCCCTCGACCGCGCCATGGCCGACATGGCCGTGAAGTGCGTTATCGTCACGGGCGCCGGCGAGCACTTCTCCTCCGGCCACGACCTGGGAACGCCCGAGTCGGTCGAAGACCGCAAGGCTCGCGAGATCCCCGAATCCGGCATCGCGTTCTACAACAACTTCCGCAAGTACAACTACGACCTCACACTGAAGTGGCGAAACCTGCCCAAGCCCACCATTGCCATGGTCCGCGGCTACTGCATCTATGGCGGCTGGATGATCGCCTCCGCCATGGACCTCGTCTTCGCTTCCGACGAGGCCCTCTTCCTCGCGGGCCTCGTCGAGTACTTTTCCATCCCCTGGGACCTCGGCCCGCGCAAGACCAAGGAACTCCTCTTCGAAAGCCGCTTCCTTACCGCCGCTGAGGCGCACGAGATGGGCTTCGTCAATCGCGTCTACACCGCCGAGGACCTGGAGCGCGAGACCGTCGCCTATGCCCGCCGCGTCGCCGAGAACGGCCACGTCCCCCTGCGATTGGCAAAGTTGGCCGTGAACAAGGCGATGGACATGCAGGGCTACACCAACTTCGTGGAGGCAGCCTTCGCCGACTATCTCGTACAGGCCTCTCAGCGAGGCGTCGCCCGCACCGAAGGTGAACGGCGCCTCGGTGGGGTCGACCTCGCCCTCAAGCACCTGCGCGGCGAACGCGCCGGGCAGCCGAACGCCGCCGGATAGGCGGCCGATTTCGTTTCTGGGCTGCCGGGCTTGATAATTCGCGGAATTCCGCGCTGCTGGGGCGCGACAGGAGGCGTCCATGCTTCTCTCGCCCTACCGGGTCCTTGACCTCACCGACGAACGCGGAATCCTCGGCGGCCAGATCTTCGCTGATCTCGGGGCCGACGTGATCGCCGTCGAGCCGCAGGGTGGCTCCAGTGCGCGGAGACTGGGCCCGTTTGAGGGCGATCAACGCGACCCGGAGCGATCCTTCTGGTGGTGGTCATTCGCCCGAGGGAAGCGCAGCGTGGTCATTGACCTTGAGACCCCGGAAGGCCGCAACCAGGTTTGGCGGCTTGCGGCCGGGGCCGACTTCCTCATCGAGTCTGCGGACCCGGGACGGATGGCCTCCCTTGGGTTGGGCTACGAAGACCTCGCGAAGCTGAACCCGGCGCTGGTGTACGTCTCCGTCTCGCCCTTTGGGCAGGATGGCCCGAAAGCGGGCTATGCGGCGACCGACCTCATCACCGTCGCTGCAGGTGGCCCGCTCGCCATCACCGGCGACGACGACCGCCCGCCGCTCCGTGTGAGCGTGCCCCAGGGCTACCTGATGGCTGGCGGCGACGCCGCTGGCGGGGCGCTGGTCGCCCACTTCGAGCGCCTGCGCACCGGCCGTGGCCAGCACGTCGACATCTCCGCCCAGGTATCGACGGCGCAGGCCACCATGTCGTACGTGCTCGCGCCCGCAATCGGGGAAACCGACGCGCGCCGCATGGGTGGGGGTCTCAAGGTTGGGCCGCTCAACATCCGCCTCCTCTGGCCCGCGAAGGACGGCCATGTCTCCATCTCCTTCCTTTTTGGCAGCGCCGTCGGGCCTTACACCCGCCGGTTCATGGAATGGGTCTACCAGGAGGGCTTCTGCGACGAAGCGACCCGCGACAAGGACTGGATGAGCTACACGGCCCTGCTGCTCGGCGGCGCTGAGCCCATCAGCGAGTACGAGCGGATCAAGCTCGTCGTCGAGGAGTTCACGCGCACGAAAACCAAGGCCGAGCTGGTGGGTGAGGCGATGAAGCGCCGCCTGCTCATTGCCCCCGCCAGCAACGTCCGCGACGTAGCCGAGAGCGAACAGCTCGCCAGCCGCGGCTACTGGCAAACGCTCGCTCACCCCGAGACGGGCGCGGCCATCAAGGCCCCGGGAGCATGGGCGAAGTTCGGCGCCACTCCGCTGCAGCTCGGTCAGCGCGCGCCCCGGATTGGCGAGCACACAGCAGAGGTCCTCGCCGAGCCTCCGCGAACGCCCGTCGTGACCGTCGCCGCGGGCGAGCCCGCTCCCGCAGCAAGGCCGCCGCTCGAAGGCGTCAAGATCGTCGACCTCATGTGGGTCGTCGCCGGGCCGATTGTGACGCGCGCGCTGGTGGACTACGGGGCGACCGTCGTTCGCATCGAGTCGACCACCCGAATCGACACGGGCCGCACCATCCAACCTTTCCACGGCGGCAAGCCCGGCCCCGAAACCTCCGCGCTCTTCCAGAACATGAACGCCGGGAAGCACGGGATGACGCTCGACCTTGGCAAACCCGAAGGCCGGGAAGTGTTCCTCGATCTCGTCCGCTGGGCCGACATCGTCTGTGAGTCGTTTACGCCGAAGGCGATGCGCGGCTGGGGGCTCCACTACGAAGCCCTCCGCGAGGTCAACCCGGGGATCATCCTCTTCAGCAGCTGCCTGATGGGGCAGACCGGGCCGCTCGCGTCTTTTGCCGGCTACGGCAATCTGGCGGCCGCCTACGCGGGCTTCTTCGATGTCACCGGCTGGCCCGATCGCCCGCCCGCCGGCCCTTTCTCGGCCTACACCGACTTTATCTCGCCCCGCTTCGCCCTCCCCTCGCTGCTGGCGGCGCTCGACCACCGCCGCCGCACCGGCCAGGGGCAGCACATCGATTTCGCCCAGGCCGAGGCATCGGAGCACTTCCTCGCCCCGGCCATCCTCGACTACACCGTGAACGGCCGCATCTTCCGCGGCATGGGCAACGACGACCTGGACATGGCGCCCCACGGCGTCTTCCCGGCCGCGGGCGACGATCGCTGGGTGGCGGTCGCCGTCGCGAACGATGATCAGTGGCGCGCCCTCTGCGGGGTCCTGGGACGCGATGATCTCGCCGCTGACGCATCGCTCTCAACTGCGGAAGGAAGGCTGGCCCGGCGCCGTGAGCTGGACGAGGCTGTCGCCGCATGGACCCGCACCCGCGAAATGTCCGAGTGCGAGCGCCTGCTCCAGGCGCAGGGCGTTCCCGCCCATGCTGTCCAGAACGGCGCTGAGTGCTACGCCGACCCGCAACTGAGTCACCGGGGCCACTACATAGCGCTCGATCACCCGATCCTTGGAACATCGACCGTTGAGGGCTCGCGCTTCCGGCTCTCGCGCACGCCCGCACGCGTTACCCGCGCAGGCCCGACGTTCGGGGCGGACAACGAGACCGTGCTCCGGGAGATCCTCGGCTACGACGACGAGCGCATCGCGCTACTCGCGGGAGCGGGGGTGCTGGAGTAGCTCCTATCGCCCCTTGAACACGGGCTCGCGCTTTTCGAAGAAGGCGCGCTGCGCCTCGCGTCCATCCTCGCTGCCCAGCGATTTCATGATGTTCGAGATCTCAAGCCGCAACTGCGCCTCGAGGTCGATTGCCGTGGTCGCCTTGACGACGTCGCGCTTCGTAAGTCGCGATGTCACTGACGAAATGCGCGCGACTTGAGCGCAGTACTCCGCCAGCCGCGCTTCGAAGCGCTCATCCTCCACCACCTCGCCAACGAGCCCGAGTCGCAGGGCCTCGTCCGCGTCCACGCTCCGGTTCTCCAGCAGGAAGCGCATCGCCTGCTCGTAGCCGATGGCCTGCGGCAGCGTGAAGCTCATGCCCCCATCGGGCGAGCCACCAATGCGCGGGTACCCCGCCATGATGCGCGCGCTCTTCGCCATAATGCGGATGTCGCACGCCAGCGCCAGCGAAAGCCCGCCGCCCACGGCGACACCGTTGATCCCGGCGACGATCGGCTTGTCGCACTTCTGCCGCAGCACAGTGAGAAAACGGCTGATCCATGTGAGGTCGTCCAGGAACAAACCCTGGTCGGAAAGTGGAGAGTGGTTCTCTCGCTCAGCCCGGTTGGCCGCGCCGCTAAGGTTCTGCTTGAGGTCGAGGCCGGCGCAGAACGCGCGGCCCGAGCCGGTAATGGCAATCACCCACACGGAATCGTCGTTGATCGCCTCGTCCACCGCCCCCACGATGCCCCAGGCCAGTTCGTCTGAGAGGGCGTTCAGCACCTCGGGCCGGTTCAGGCGGATGGTGCGCACGCGCCCTTCGTTGCGGATCTCGATCACGTCACTCATAGCGGTCTCTCCTGCATGGTTGCGTACGCCCGAGTATAGGGAGCGCCGCCGTTCACGGCTTCTTCTGGAGGTCGCGCAGGCTGCAGTCGTTCAGCGTTGCGTCGGAGAGGAAGCTTGAGTGCGCCCACCCTTCCACGGGAGTGCTCAGCCGGTACCAGCCTGTGCCCTGCTCCTGGCCGCGCCCCGCCTCGACGAGGACGAACTCCTCGGCGCGCACCCGGGTCAAGTCCTTCAGGAGCGTGACGATCGGCGCGTCGCTTCCGGGCGCCTTGCGCACGTTCAGCCCGTCGCCGTCGGCGCAAACCAGCATGTCAGCGGGCAGGAGCCAGACATGGTAACTCTGGTTCTGGGTGCCAAACCACAGGTCCCATGCGCCCGCGGAATTCCGCCCGAAGATTGCGACGAATCCCCCAAAGCCTTCGGCGCCGGCAACACCGATGGCTGCTGCCCCGCGCTCCGCCGCCGCCGCCGGGGACTGGAGGGTGATGCACGGCTGCTTCTTCTCATTGTCCCTTGTGCAGGGCTCCGTTGCCGGCCGGATGATGGCCCTGTACTTCGCGGCAGCGGCGGCAAGGGCGATGTCCGCGGCCGTCGCGGGTGCGGTTGTAGCGGTGGGCGACGGTGACGGAGCCGGCGCCGCCGTCGCCTCCGATGTGGGGCTCGCGACTTCTTCGGCTGGCGTTGGCTCCGCGGAGTCATCGTCGCCACACGCCAGAGCGAGCATCGCCGCTGCCACGGCCAGAGCCAGCGCTCCGCGACGCAACACGGCCCACCTCCTTCGGTGTCCTCGCTTTCGCGGAGTATAGCCCGGTGGCAGGGCGCAGTAGGGGCCCTGATGCGAGAGATGCGGCGTCACCGGAAGCGGGCCGCCTACGTGTAGCGGCCCCCGCTGATCCTTTCCAGCTTGCGCCAGTGGTGCTCGGTCTGAATGCGCCGGATGGTTCCCGTGCGCCCGCGCATCACCAGCGACTCGCTGGTCGCGCCCCCGGGAACGTACTCGATGCCCTTGAGCAAGTCGCCCGTAGTAATGCCGGAAGCGGCGAAGAAGACGTCGTCGCTCGAAACCAGGTCATCGAGCATGAGCACCCGGTCGAGGTCGATTCCACGCTCGGCCGCCATTCGGCGATCGTCGTCATTCCGGGGCCAGAGGCGCCCCTGCATGTCGCCCTCAAGCGACTTGATGGCGCAGGCCGAGACCACCCCTTCGGGTGAGCCGCCAATGCCGAGTAGCATGTCGACGCCCGTCCCGTGCATAACCGCCATGATCGCTCCCGCCACGTCGCCGTCGGTGATGAAACGGATGCGAGCCTGCGTCTCGCGGATGGCGTCGACGATCTCCGTGTTCCGGTCGCGGTCGAGCACCACGACGGTGACTTCGTTGACGGCGATACCATTCGCGCGGGCCACCTGCTCGATGTTCCAGCCAACAGGTGCGCTGATGTCGATCATCCCCCGCGCTTCGGGCCCCACGGCGATCTTGTCCATGTAGAAGATGTCCTGGGGGTTGAACATCGTGCCGCGCGGCGCTACCGCGACCACGCTCAGCGCGTTCGGCCGTCCCAGCGAGAGAAGGCGCGTCCCGTCGATTGGGTCCACTGCCACGTCCACCTGCGGCCCGCGACCGTTGCCCACGCGCTCGCCGTTGTAGAGCATGGGTGCTTCATCCTTCTCCCCCTCGCCGATGACGATGACGCCGTCCATGGCCACCGTATCGAGCATCATCCGCATGGCGTCGACCGCGGCGCCGTCGGCGGAGTTCTTGTCGCCGCGGCCCATCCAGCGGGCAGCGGCAAGGGCCGCAGCCTCAGTGGTGCGCACCAGCTCCATGGCGATGTTCCGGTCGGGTACCTGCTCGTTTCTCATCGTGTGCTCCGTTCCTTCGGTGCTTTGCGCCCGTGGCCGGGCGGCTAGGGGTTGATGCCGAGCTTGCCTGCCACCGGCTTCAGCGCTTCGGCCACGAACCGGATGTGCTGATCCAGGTCGACCCCCAGGTCGGCCGCTCCCTTCACCAGGTCGTCCCGGTTCACGGCGCGGGCAAAGGCCTTGTCCTTCATCTTCTTGCGCACGGAGGCCGGTTCGATCGCCGAAAGCGACCGGCCAGGTTTCACCAGCGTGCACGCGATGACAAAGCCCGAAAGCTCGTCGCAGGCGTAGATCGCCCGGTCCATCTTCGATGTGTACTCGAGGCCAAGGAAAGGCGCATGGCAGAGGATCGCGTAGCGGATGTCCTCTGGCACGCCCCGCGCCGCCAGGATCTTCGAGCCCTCTTTCGGATGGAGGTCCTCCGTCGGGTGAATCTCCCAGTCGAAGTCGTGCAGCAGGCCGACAATGCCCCACTTCTCGACGTCCTCGTGCACGTCGCGCGCGTACGCCTGCATGACCGCTTCTACGGCGATGCCGTGCTTCAGGGTGCGCTCCTCGCGAGCGTACTCCTGCAGAATCTTCCAGGCCTCGTCGCGATTCATGCCTTTCCCCGGGCCGTGTGGCACCCGAAT
The DNA here is from genome assembly GCA_964475735.1 of uncultured Anaerolineaceae bacterium. Classification (GTDB taxonomy): domain Bacteria; phylum Chloroflexota; class Dehalococcoidia; order Tepidiformales; family Tepidiformaceae; genus UCB2. The sequence goes on along the minus strand of CAYYYI010000010.1, from coordinate 13,015 downwards.
CGTAGCAGAGCGCCCTGCCCCCGGGCGAACGAGTTAGACCGGCCGGCCAGTCATGAACATCAGCCCCTTCGCCAGCACCTCGCCCGCGAAGACCCCGCCCATGCAGATGTACAGGAGGCCCGTGGCGCTCTGCATCGAGCGCGTACGGGTGGTGGCGAGCGCCAGCGCCGCCAGCACCATCGGGAAGGCAATCCCGACGCCGATCCTCAGGTAGAGGGCCGGGTTCGCCACAAGGCCCACCTCCACCGCGTTCCGGGGCGAAGGCGTTTCGCTCGCGGGCAGCGCCAGGTTGATGGCCACAACGACGGCCTGGAAAGCGAGCGCGCCCAGCAGCGCGACGGTCAGGTCGCGCAAAGGCCAGGCGGGCAGCGCGCCTTCCGTCAGGTACCAGTGCCCCCACACCATCGACACCGAGACGGCGCCCATCGCAAGCGTTCCCGCCGCCAGCGCGAGCAGCACTCCCGGGTATCCCCAGGCGGGTGGGGCGAGGAGCGCTGCCAGGAACATGACCGCCGCGGCCCCCGCGCCTGCCCCTGCAAGTCCCGCAAGCCGCCCGATCGCGTCCCAGCCCATGAAGACCGCGAGCATGTAGATGATGGCAAGCAGCAGGACCGCCAACAGCGCCTGCTTCACCGGTGCGAACCATTTCGCCTCTACCCGGTAGCCATCGATCACTTCTCCAAGGGTGAGGGCTGACGCCGTCCAGAGGGCAAGCCCGGCGACGATGGCCACGCACAGCGTCATGGTCATCACAAAGCCGCGCGTCACGCCCCCGCGCAGGTCGCTGGCCACCGTCAGCCACAGGCCACCGATCGCCATTTCGGCCAGGATGAGTAGCAGCGTGTAAGGAAGCGCTTCGACACTCACCTGCCAAGTGTATCGCGAGAGAGAGGTTTAGCCATGTTAAATGCTGTCAATCTTGATAACTCCGGGTCAGCCGCCGCGCATGCCCGGAATTAGCACAGCCTGTTCTCTCACCCGCCGCAGACCTAAGGATTGGGCAAGCTTTCCTCGGCTATAGTCGAATCATGGCTGCCGACGCCCCGGCTCTACCCTCCCCGGCGCAGGGGGGCGTCGACGCGCTCCTGGCGCTGCCGCTGCCGGAGCTTGTCGCGAAGCTGGAGGCGCATGCCGAAGACGGCCTCTCCTCCTCTGAAGCCGCACGGCGGCTTCGGCAATACGGCCCCAACGATCCGGCCCCGATCGTCCGTCCCGGGTGGCCCGCCGTCCTCCTGCGCCAGTTCGTCAACAAGCTCATTCTCCTGCTGGTCCTGGCCACAGCAGTGTCACTGGCTCTGGGCGAGTGGTTGAACGCAGCGGCCATCGGCATCACCGTTCTTGCGTCCGGGGGATTCGGCTTCATCAACGAGTTCCGCTCTGAACAGGCAATCGCCGCTCTCCAGAAGCTGACTGCGCTCCGCGCCGAGGTCGTCCGCAATGGCCTGCACGAAGAGGTGACCGCCGCCGACGTCGTGCCCGGCGATGTGATCGCTGTCGGCGAGGGCCGCTCGGTACCTGCCGACGCGCGCGTGATCGAGGCGCGCGGCCTCTTCGTGAACGAGTCCATCCTCACGGGAGAGCCGGTCGCCGTCATCAAGTCGGACGAAGAGGAGCCCGGCGCCGAAAGCGCCACCCCGGCAGTCGCTCTCTACGCGGGCACGACCGTGGTGGCGGGCAGTGGGCTGGCGCTCGTGGTCGCCACTGGGAGCGCGACCAGCCTGGGCTCGATCTTCACCGCCATGCGGGATGTTCGCAGGCGCTCCACGCCCCTCGAGGACCGGCTCGAAGTCCTGGGCAACCGGCTCATCGTGGTGTTCCTTGCGATGTGCGCCGCGATCGTGGCTGTGGGATTGCTGCAGGGGCGCGACCCCCGCGCCATCACCGAGATGGCCGTCGCCCTTGCCGTGGGCGCCATCCCGGAAGGCCTCCCGGCCGTCGCTACCACCACACTCGCGGTGGCCGTCCGCCGTCTCGCCGGGCGCAGGGTGCTGGTACGCCGGCTCGACGCCGTGGAGACCCTCGGCTCGACCACCGTCATCGCCACCGACAAGACGGGCACGCTCACGGAGAACCGCATGGTTGTCCGCCAGGTGCTCCTTGCGGATGGCCGTGCGTTTGGGGTCGAGGTGACAGTTGACGGCGCCAACATCACCACCGCGTTCCGGGGCCCGGGTGGCGGTGTCGTCACACCCGCGGAACGTGCCGCCGCCGAGCGCCTGCTGGTTGTGGGTGCGCTCTGCAGCGACGCCGTGGTCGAGCACGACGCGGACCGCGGCTGGCACGCCCACGGCGACCCGTCCGAGGGGGCGATCGCTATGGCCGCCGCCGGCCTCGGGAGCCACACGGCTGCCCTGGAAGAGGACTACCCGCGCACGCACACCGAGCCGTTCACTTCGGCGACGCGCTACATGCAGACGCGCCACGAGGACGGGGATGCCGAGTCGCTCGTCGCCATTAAGGGCGCCTTTGAGCAGGTGCGTGCTCTGACGGGCGGGGGCCATCCCACCCTCGCCGAGGCCGTGCACGAGTTGGCGAGCGTTGGCTACCGCATCCTGGCGGTGGCGGAAGGCGCCGGCCAAGGAGAGCCCGCGATGCTCGGCGCGGTCGTGCTTGAAGACCCCCTGCGCCCGGACGCCGCCGACGCCGTGGCCGCGTGCCGTGACGCCGGCATCCGCGTGATGCTCGTGACGGGGGATCAGTTGCAGACGGCCATCAACATAGCGGGCCAAACGGGCATCCTCACTCCCGATGGTATCGCCGTGACGGGCGCGAACCTGGCCGGCGCTGACCTATCCCGCGTGGCGGTCGTGGCACGTGCCAGCCACGACACCAAGGAGGCTATCGTCGCTGCCCTCCAGGACGAAGGCGAAGTTGTGGCCATGACCGGGGACGGCGTGAACGATGCTCCCGCATTGCGGGCCGCCGATGTGGGCGTCGCCGTTGGCCCTGCGGCAACCGACGTCGCCATGGAGGCGGCGCACGTGGTGCTCGCTGACGGGAGGCTGATGTCGCTCGTCGAGGGCATCAAGGAAGGGCGCCTCATCGCGAGGAACCTGCGCCAGGCGATCATCTACCTGCTCACCGCCAGCTTCGGAACCATCTTCCTCATCACGCTTGCGATGGCCGCTGCCGACGACCTGGCTTTGGGGCCGCTGCAGATCCTCTGGCTGAACCTCGTCGTCCATATCTTCCCCGCACTTGCCCTCTCCACCGGCCGGGAGGCCATTCCCGGCCCATCGGCGCCTACCGTTGCCCTCTTTACGCGCGCCACCTGGGCCGAGATAGCGGTGCGCGCGCTGGCGGTGGCCACAGGCGGCCTTGTCGCGCTGTTGCTCAGCGCTCGCGCCGACGAGACCCCCGGGCACACGCAGGCGATGGTGTTCACCGCGCTGGCTCTCGGACTTGTGGGTCAGGCGTTCTTCATCGACGTCCCGTCGTTCCTGGCGTGGCGGCGGCGAGTGCTCCGGCCCGGGCTGTGGTTGGGGGCGACGCTCTCTGTGTCGCTGATGCTGCTCGCCCTGCACTGGCCCGGATTCCGCTCCGCGCTGGAGTTGGACCCCATCTCGGCCGGCGATTTCTCGCGCGCGCTCGCCGTCGCGGCAGCCTCGTGGTTGGGTGCGCAGGCCATCCTTGCCGTGGCCGGAGTCGCCGGGCGGCGCAGCAGTTCGTTCGAAAAGACATAACAAACTCGCTGCGATTCGGTCTATCCGGCAAACGCGATCTGGTTGGGATGGCCTCCCCTGCCGATGCTCCTAGTGATGGCTGGAGCTAGCCGGGCAGTTGCACGCGCCCCGAGGGCTGCCGTCGCTCTTCTGGGCGCCACGGCGGTGCTTGGCGTGCTCGCTCTCGGCGCGGGACAGGCCACCTCCGGCGAGGAGGACGCCGGGACAATCTCCGGCCAGGACCGGCTCCTGGCTCCCATGGCGCCACCGCCGCTCTTGCCATCCGCACCTCCTGACCTGGTGGCCGATACCGGCGACGTCGCGCTCGACCCGGCCCACATCCTCACCATGGCCGAAGAGGGGGCGATCGAAGAGCCCCTTCCCGCTGCCTTGCCGCCCGAGGACCGCCGCGCCTCTGCTATCGATGGCCGTTTCGCGATGCCTCTCAAGGCGTGGACAACCTTCACCGACCGCTACGGCGCCCCCCGGGGCAGGGGTTGGATCCACGGAGGGATCGACCTCTCCCTCGAAACCTATCCCGGCTCCGGGGTGTATGCCGCCTGCGAAGGGACCGTCGCCACTGCCGCCTATTCGCGCTCCTACGGAAACTATGTCGTGATTGACTGCGGCGAAGGTTGGAGCACGCTGTACGGACACCTGAGCTCCATCGTCGTGGAGGAGCGCCAGCAGGTGACGTTCGACACGGTCCTCGGGATCTCAGGCTCCACCGGCTTTTCGACGGGCGAACATCTCCACTTCGAAATCCGTTGGGAGGGGGTCCCCGTCAACCCCGAGGACTACCTGGACTTCGGCATCCCCGAAGACGCCCCGCTGTCGAGCGGTCCTCTCTGGTGGGGCGAGCCCGGCTCCCGCGCTCGCACGACGCCGGTTGCCCCCCAGGGCTCTGACACTGCCGGGGCCAACGATCCTCGCGCGGCCGCCGAGCCCACTGCCACGCGTCCCCCGGCCACGCCCACGCCAACCCGTCCTGCGGCGACGCCCACCCGGCCGGCTACGCCCACTCCCAAACCGGACCGTTAGCGGCCGCCGTTACTGCTCGTTGCTCACACCCTCGATGTGCGCTGCGTCGTTGTACGCCAGCAGCGTGAAATGCCCGCTCTTTGAGAACTGCATGCGCGTGATCGAGGTGTTGTCGCAGGCGAATGACCACGTCGCTTCGATTGGGAGGCGCAGGAACTCCGCGAGCATCGCCATGATCGCGTTGCCGTGCGACACCATGAGAATCGAGCCGCCGCGATGGGCCTCCACCGCCCGGCGAACCGCCAGGCTGGTGCGCTCGCGCAGTTGCTGAAGGGTCTCGCCGCCGGGCGCCGCGTGCACTCGGCAAAGGAAGAAGTCGCGCATCAACTCCGGGTGCTTCTCGCCAAGCTCGCGCCCCGGAAGCCCTTCCCATTCGCCGTAGTGCATCTCTCGCAGGTCCGGGTCGGGCGCAGCTTCCAGTCCTGGCTTGTGCTCCAGGGCATGCTCGGCCGTCTTCGCCGCGCGCGAAAGGTCGCTCGAGTAGGCCGCGTCGATCTCCGCGGGCTTCAGCCGAAGCCCCAGCGCCTGGGCCTGCCGCACGCCCAGCGGCGTCAGATCCGTCTCCGAATGGCCGCAGAAGCGCCCTTCGATGTTCCCGTAGGTCTGGGCATGGCGAACGACGATCACGCGCGTGGTCATATGCTGAGTCTAGCGGGCGCAATGTTTACGAGCGTTCACCACGAGCGGAGGCCGGGGCCCCTCGTTTTACAGACGTTTTACGCACCGGTAGTCCGTTTTTCTGGTGCGCGTATACCCTGCGCTTGCTACGGTACCGTCGACGGTTTCCGATCGAGTCCCTGACAGGGCGGGAGGAACAATGCGCAGAATCTTTAGAAAAGGCACGGTCGTGGCAGCCAGCACGCTGGCCTTCGCCGCCATCCTGGGTGGTTCGCTCGGGCTCGCCGCGGCGGGCACGCGGAGCAGCCTGGTGGCAGGCCAGAACGTAATCGGCGGCCCCCTCAAGGGTGATGTCGCTCCTGCGAAGTTCGTCAGTTGTCTTGGCAGCTCATGGACGGCTCTCTACATTTGGGACAACCGCTCCGCCGAGCAGGGCGGGCAGCGCTGGCAGCACTACCTCAAGGGCGTCCCCGACTACGTCAACTCGTCGGCCGCTGGCGGCATCACGGTGGTGCCGCGCCTGGCCGGTGTTTACCTCTTCATGTCGTCCACGCTCTCTTCGCCGTTCCTGCCTGATTCGAACGCCGATACCTGCCCTTAGCAGGCAAACCTAAGCAGCCTACCTCCGGAGACCCCCGCAGCGCGCGGGGGTTTTCGTTTGCCGGGCGGGCGCATCCTACAATGGAAGGAGGGCAAACTCGCCCGCCAGGAGACACACGCATGGCCGCTGCCATCCGGCTCCGCCAGGAGCACATCGACGCCATGGTCAGCCACGCGCTCGAAGAGGCCCCAATCGAGTGCTGTGGCCTTCTTGCCGCCGTCGATGACAGCGTTGTGGCCGTGCACCGGGCGAAGAACGCGGAGTGCAGCCCATACCGCTTCAGCATCCACGGCCTGGAGCAGCGCCGCATCGAGGAGGCGATCGACGAAGCCGGCGCCCGCCTGGCCGGGTTCTACCACTCCCATACCGGCTCGGAAGCCAGGCCAAGCCCCACCGACATCCGCATGATGAACACCTTCTTCGGGCCGCCCTACGTCCACTTCGTGATCGGCGTCGCCGACCGGGAGAACCCGGTGGTGCGCGCCTTCTACATCGAGGACGGGGCCTATTCCGAGCAAGAGTTCGAGGTAGCCGGCTGACAGCAACAGGGCCATCCCCGCGCTCCGCGCCGGGCGGGCCGCTCCGCCGGGTGTATCGCGAGCCCGCCCTCGAGGTTCGCGGCCGCCGCTTCGCGTGGGGCGAGCGCACCTTCCTGATGGGCATCATCAACGTCACGCCCGATTCGTTCAGCGGCGACGGCACGGGCGGCGACCCCGCGGCTGCGGCCGGGCTCGCGGCTCGATTCGAGTCCGCCGGGGCGGACATCCTCGATGTGGGCGGCGAGTCCTCCCGGCCGGGCGCGACGCCGCTCGACCCGTCCGAAGAAGCAACCCGCGTCGTGCCGGCCATTCGTGCCATCCGCGCGGCCACAGCGCTGCCAGTCTCCGTCGACACCTGTCACGCAGAGGTCGCCACCGCCGCGATCGGCGCAGGCGTGGACATCGTGAATGACATATGGGGCCTGCGCTTCGATGACGCCATGGCGAACACGGTGGCGAAGGCGGGCGTGCCGCTGGTGGCCATGCACAATCAGCGCCGCCGGGACCCCGGCGACGTGATCGAGCGCATTCGCGAGGGATTCGAAACCACCCTGCGGCTGGCGGATGCGGCCGGGATCTCTCGCAGCCGCATCATCCTTGACCCCGGGTTCGGCTTTGGGTGGCAACCGGAACAGAACCTGGAGATGGTCCGGCGGCTGCCCGAACTCTGGGACTTTGGCCTGCCGCTTCTGGTGGGCCCGTCTCGCAAGTCCACCATCGGGCAGGTGCTCGACGCGCCTGTCGACGAGCGACTGGAAGGAACGGCGGCGGCGGTCGCGCTCGCTGTCGCCGGTGGCGCCGATATCGTGCGCGTCCACGATGTGTGCGAGATGGCGCGCGTGGCCCGCGTCGCCGACGCCATCGTGCGGGCAAACTGGCGGCCGTGAGCACGGCGGCCGGGCCCATCCTCATCGCTCTCGGCAGCAACCTCGGCGACCGCGCGGCAAACTTGCGCGCCTCGCTGCGCCTCATGCGCGAAGCCGGCATCGTACCGGAGCGGGTTTCCTCGGTTTGGGAATCCGAGCCCGTGCCGGCCGGTCAGCCTTCGTACCTCAACGCCGTGGCCGAAGTTGAGGCCGCGCTCCCCCCGTTGGAACTGCTGGCGGCGCTGAAGGCGATCGAGAACGCCCTCGGCCGTCGCCCGGCGCCCCGCTGGGGACCGCGGCCCATCGACCTCGACATCCTCTTCTATGGCAACGCGGAACTGTCGACGCCTGCCCTCACGATTCCTCACCCGCTCGTGGCCGAGCGCGCTTTCGTGCTTGCGCCGCTGTCGGAGGTTTGCCCCGGGTCGCTTCCGGTCCTGGGCCGCACTGCACTGGAGTTGCTGGCCGAGGCCTCGCCGTTGGGTGTGTGGCGGGCGCCGGTCAACCTGGAAGGCTGAGTCCCGCCCCTACCACTGCCCCTTCACGTCATCGGGCGTTAGCACGGGCAGCAGGCTCCGGCGCCGCCGGTCCGCGGCCCGGACCAGCCCGTAGAGTGCGTCGATCGTGGGCGCCCCCACGCCAAGAGCCCGCGCACGCCGCGACGGCTCGCCCAGGATCGCCTCAACCTCAAGCTCGCGGCCGAGCACGTAGTCGATGACCATGCTCGTGCGGTAGTCGCCAATGACGCGGGTCTGGGCGAACATCGCCTCCACCACGCGGCCGGCGTCAAGACGGGCGTCGCTGCCTGCCGCCGCAAGGTCGGCGTTGCCGGCTGCCACAACCTCGCGCATCGCAGCCTCCGCCACCCGCGAGAGCGCTGCGTCGGCAAGGATGGACTGCGTGCCCACCCCGCCAGCGGCCACCGAAAGCCCGTTGAAGGGCACGTTCCAGCAGAGCTTCTCCCAGCGGGCGTAGCGCAGGTTCGGCGCTACCACCACCTCGATCTCGCCGGAGGCCAGCAGCGAGCGGAGCGCCTCGGTAGCGGCCGGGTCATCCAGGTAGTGGCCGATGCTGACGCGGCCGTATTCGAGATGGCAGACGATGCCCGGGTCGCCGCGGTTGATGCACACGAACGCCATCCCGCCGAACACACGCTCGCCGCCAAACCACGCCACAAAACGCTCCTCGACGCCGAGGCCGTTCATGAGCGCCAGGATCCTCGTGTCCGGTCCGACGCAGGGGGCCACCAGGTCGTGGGCCTGCTCTATGGCCGTGGCCTTGAGCGAGCAGACGACCCAGTCCACGGCGCCGATCGCCTCAGGCGAGCCGAAGGCCGCCACCTGGCGCAGATGGAAGTCCCCCTTCGGGCTGCGAACGTCCAGCCCGCGCTCGCGTACGGCTTCGAGGTCGCGCCGCATCAGGAAACGCACGTTGTGCCCCGCGCGGGCCAGCAGCGCCCCGTAATAACAGCCGACCGCTCCCGCGCCAATGACCGCCACCGTCGCCATGCGCGCAGGATATTGGATTGGCCCCCTGGTATCCACGCGCGGGCGTCCATGCTTTACAATGCGAACAAAGGTTCGCCATGGCTGCTCCGGCCGTCCTCCACGTCGACCTCGATGCCTTCTTCGTTTCCATGGAGCTGCTGCGCCACCCCGAGCTTCGCGGCCAACCGGTGGTGGTCGCGGGAGGCCTCGGCGCGCGCGGCGTGGTGAACACCTGCAGCTACGAAGCCCGCCGGTTCGGAATCCGCTCGGCCATGCCCGTCTCGCAGGCGCGGCGGCTCTGCCCTTCGGCGGTCTTCCTCGAATCCGACTACAGCTTCTACGGCCCCGCCTCAAAGCGGTTCCACGCCATCCTGCGCGACTTCACGCCCGTTGTGGAGCCCGCCGGCTCCGACGAAGCCTACCTCGACGTGGCCGGCAGCGAGCGCCTCTTCGGCGATGGGCCAGCAATCGCGCGGCAGATACGCGCCCGCGTCGCCGCCGAAATTGGCATCACCGTCTCCGTTGGCGTGGCCACGAACAAGCTTGTCGCCAAGGTCGCGAGCGACGCCGCCAAGCCCGATGGACTGCTCGTCGTTCCCCCCGGCGAAGAGGCCGCCTTCCTCTCTCCCCGTCCCCTGCGCGACCTGCCCATGGTCGGCCCGAAGACCGCCTCTGTGCTCGCCGGGCTGGGTGTGAAGACCATCGGCGACCTGCAACGCATGCCCGTCCAGGCGCTCGAAGCCCGCTTCGGACGCCACGGCGCCGAGCTCCATGCCCGCGCTTTGGGAGTCCACGACGCGCCCGTCCTCGCGGGCCGCGCCGAGGCGAAGTCAATCTCTCGCGAGACCACCTTCGATACCGACGAGCCCTCCGAGGAGCGCCTCCGCGCCGTGCTCCGCCGCCAGGCCGAGCGCGTGGCCGCCGACCTCGCGCGGCAGGAGCGGAGCGCGCGAACCGTCACCCTAAAGCTGCGCTTCCCGCCCTTCGAGACGCTGACCCGCTCGTGGACGCCGGGCGCGCCGGTGGAGTTGCCCGGCGAGATCTTCGAAGCCGCGGCCGGGCTCTTCGAGCGCGCCTGGGCGGAGAACGCCCACCGCCCTGTGCGCCTGCTCGGGCTGGGCGTCGCAAACCTCCAGGAACGTGCCCGCCAGCTCCGCCTCGGCGAGTCGCCCACGACCGGTCAGCTCGATAGCGCAGTCACCACCCTGCGCGACCGCTTCGGTGAAACCGCCGTGGTCCGCGCCGCCGAGCTTGCCCGTCCGTCCAGCTCCGGTCCCGGCGCAACTGGCTCGCGGTTGACAGGCGACCCGGCGGCCGCACACGATGAGATAGATTTGGAAGGATTCGAAGAAGCGTGACTGGCCAACCACAGGTTTCGCAGCGCTGGATTCCCCTTGGCGCGGCAGCGGCGCTGCTCGGCTTGAGCGAGTCGACCGTGCGCCGCTGGGTGGATTCCGGCGAGGTGCGCTGCTTCCGCACCCGCGGCGGCCACCGGCGAATCCTCGAAGAGGATCTGCGCAACTTTGCCGGCAGCAACAGCGCTGCCCCTTCGCGCGACACCGACCGCATCAGCGACCTGGCCATCGCGCGCGTTCGCCGCAGGATGACCCGCGGCCGCCAGACCCACACCCTTCCCACCTTCACGGAACTCAGCGACTCCGCGCGCGACCGGTTGCGGCTCATGGGCCGCCAGATGGTCGACCTCTTCGCCCGTTATATGGCCTCGTCGACGAAGGGCGAGCGCTTCAGCGACGACGCGCGGACTATTGGCCGGGAGTACGGGCGAATGCTGGTAGCCGAGCATGTGCGGCTTACGACGGCCATCAGCACGTTCAACTCGCTGCGCCGTTCGCTCGAAGAGACCGCTTCGCAGATAGCTACCGAGTCCGGCCTTTCGACCGACGAGGCCGTCGATGCCGTGGAGCGCACGCTCGCACTTGCCGATGTTGTCCTGGAAGGCATGGCCGAGGTCTACGAGCAGGCATCCACTCCCGCCTGACCCGCCCACACCTGGCAGGGCCACGAGCGTGAGCGAGTGGAGCGCCCGGACCCGCACCACTCGCCAGCGCCCGCTACCTCATTCGCTCCCGGCCGCCGGGTAGCCGCGCACCGGTCAATTCACGATGGGCAACGAAGCGGTCCCCTTTGCCACGAACCAGTACGCCCGGCCCCGCTCGACTTTCTTCAGGTTGTTCACGAAGTCCGGCAGCCCCGGGATGTAGCGCAGCCACTGGCCAGAGGCGGCGTCCCACGAGTACACGGCGGCGATGCCCGTGCTCCCCTTGAGCGCCTCCGACATGGGCGTGTCGTCGCCCGGCCACGTCATCAGGTTCGCGCCAGGCTGCAACGGCAGCGTGTCCACGGGCGTGCTCGAAGGGCTCGGCGTTTTCGGTGGCGTTGCGGTGGTCGCAGGCGGCTGGGTGGGGGTAGTAGTAGGCGTGCTTGTGGGCTGCCCTGCCGGCGTGGTTGCCGGCGATGTTGGCGTCGGCGTACTGGCCGGCGGCTGCTGCGCCTGGGTGGGCACCGATGTCGGCGCCTGCGTGGGCACGGATGTTGGCGTGTTGGCCGGCGGCGGATTCACCGGCGTTGGCGTCGCGGCAGGTGGCTGTGTGCTTGTGGGCGGCGTAGTAGGCGTGCTCGTTGGCGGCTGGGTCGGCGTGTTCGTGGGCGGAGGTGGAGGCGGAGCGCCGCCCGTGCCGTCGTCGGTTGCGCCGAAGTTCGTCGCCCAGTACCAGCCGTAGGGCGACCCAGACTGGTAGTAGCGCGAAATGCCGATCTGCTTGTAGTACGTGCCCAGCATGTTCGAGTTGTGCCCGGGCGAGGCCTTCCACGCGTCAAACGCCGACTGCGCGCTCGACCAGCCGCCGCCGGCGGCGAGGTTCTCCCCCGCGCCCTGCGGGTAGCCGCAATCGATGGCGCGCTGGTACGGAGACCGCCCCAGCGAGTCGGTGTGCGAGAAGTACGCGTTCGTGGCCAGGTCGTTGGTCATCCAGGTGGCCGCCCGGTTCAGGTTCGTCGAAACAGTCAGGCCCCCCAGCCCGTTCTGCGCGCGGTAGGCGTTGATGAGCGAAAGGAACGCCTGCTCCTCCGAATCGAGCGAAGTGTCGCCAGTGGTGCAGTCCGCCTGCGCCCGTGCAGGCGCGCTCCCCGCGGCGATGGCGCCGAACCCGGCGAGCGCCATCCCGATGAGTCCCAGCATGAGCGCGAGCGTTCTTGTCCCTGCCGTCTTCCGCATGTCGCGTTGCCAACCACTTCCGGGCCCCGTCTCGCTCAATGGGTCCCAGTTGGAAGTTCGGCGAACCGCGGCCCTGTCCGAGTGGCCATCAGGTGAACGGCGGGTGGAAGGGAGGAGGGAGGAGGGAGTCGCGGCCCTCTGTGGCCGCTGGATGTTCCACCACTCTGACGCCTTCGGCCGCCAAACCCTCCTCATACCTCATCGCTCGTCGCTCATCCCTTGTCCTGGTACCAACCCCCACCGCCCCTGCGACGTCGCCCGTTTCGCCGCATCCGCTCCTTGCTGTGCCCGGCTGCGGCGGCCCTCATCCGTTCGCCACACCCGCGCCCATCCCGGTAGCCGCGACGCCCCAGCGTCGCTGGAGGGGACTCCAATGTCGTGGAGGGCCGCACGGCGGTAGCGGCCGAAGGGGCAAATATGGGTGGAACATCAAGCGGCCATGGGGGGCCGCGACTCCGGGGTGTCGCCCAGAAATGGAGGTTGGGCGCCCCTCCAGCGGGGCAGGGCGCCGCGGCTACCCTCGTCTCTCTAACAGATTTCTAACGCGCGAAAATTACGATACACATTGACACGTATTCGAGCGGACGCGTACCGTTCACGTGCTGTTCACCAGTCAGGAACCAGCAGGGGCGTTCTGGTGGCTGTATACACGCTCGAAAGGCGGTCAGCGCCGGGGGCCCGCTTCCACCGACGCGTGGCAAGCGAACCAGGACCTTGCCCGGTTGAGACCCGGGGCACGAAGGAGGAGAGGCCATGACACTCGCACTCCAGGGCAAGTCACGGAAGGGGGCGGCGATGCTGGTGGTGGCGGCGGTGCTGGCGGTGGCGGCGGCGGCTGTGGTGGCCGTGAGGCCCGTCCCCGGCCCCGCCCGCGCGAACGGCGGCGACTGGGACCTCATTGCCACCAAGACGAACAACGTCAACGGCACGGCGCTGGTGGGCGAGACCTTCACCTGGACCATCGCC
>CAYYYI010000009.1:0-35641 GCA_964475735.1 uncultured Anaerolineaceae bacterium | reverse complement strand
CCCTAACGGTCATCGAGCGCCAAGTAATGAGAACAGCCTCACCGTGAGGCCGATGGAACGTGGGTACCTCGCTAAGAATAACAGCTTCGGATCGCGCCTGTCATCAAATTCCTGCAATTGATGCGAATTCAACGTGGCCCGCACCGGTCCAGCATCACTCAAAAGGGCCGCGCGCCGGTCAGCGCCACGAGGTCCGTGACCGCCAGGCGGACATCCATGCCCCGCTGACCGGCGCTCACGAGGATGTGGCTTTCGTCGAGTGCCCGCCGGTCGATAAGGACGGTGAACCCCTTGCCGATGAGCGCGAGCGCGCTGATGCCGCCCACCTGCAGGCCCGTATGGCGCCCGGCGTCGCGGTGGGTGGCCATACGCAACTTCCTGGCGTGGAGCGTCGCGGCGAGGGCCTTGAGGTCGAGTTCGGAGCCGGCAGGCGCCATCACCAGAAAGGGCCTGCCGCGCGGCGGGTCGTTCTCGACCACCAGCGTCTTGTAGACCTGTCCCGCAGGGATCCCGGTTTCGCGGGCGACCTCAGCAGCCGAGCGAATGGCGGCATCGAACACGAACAACTCGTGCGGCACCTTGCGCTGTTCCAGCATTCGAATGGCGAGCGGCTTGTTGCCCATGGCTCTACAGGTGTGTCATGACCCCGCCGTCGACGTGGATGACCTGGCCGTTGATGTAGCCAGCGGCATCCGACGCCAGAAGCACCGCGAGCGCCCCAACCTCTTCTGCGCTCCCGAAGCGCCGCATGGGGATGAAGCGAAGGAGCAGGTTCTGTCCGATCTCATCGGGGCCCCGCCCGGGCGTGTAGTCCATCCAGCCCGTGGAGATGCAGTTCACGGTGACTCCCCTCCCTCCAAGCTCCTGGCTCAGCGCGACGGCGAGCCCTTCGACACCGGCCTTCGCCATGGCGTACGCCGCCAGGTTCTCGACGCCCCGCTCGCCGAAAACGGAGGTGACGAAGATGAGGCGGGCGGCAGCGCCCTCGTCCAACTCGTGGACGAACGAGCGGGCAGCGTAGAAGGCGCCGCTCTGGTTCACGGCCTGAACGTGTGCGAACTGGGCGTCCGTCACCTTCGCGATTGGCTTCGCGAAGGGCGCATCGGCGCTGTAAACCAGAATGGAGGGCTGGCCGAACTCCTTAATTAGCTGCTTCATGCCCACCTGGACGTTACGTGGGAGGGTGACGTCCCAGCCCTGGCTGAAAGAGCTTCGCCCCACGGCGGCAATGTCCCTGGCCACGCGCTTCGCTTCCATCACCTCGTCGCCATCAAGCGTGGCCGAGGCGGCCGCCACATCGGCGCCCGCTTCGCCCAGCGCCAGTGCGATGGCGCGCCCGGATGGGTTGGCAAAGCCCACCACCAGCGCCTTCTTTCCCGCGAGATCGAATCCTGGTTTCCTGTTCCACTCAGGCATTGGCGGACGCTCCTTCGAAAGCGGGCGCGAAGCCGGTTGGTGCGATGCCGCCCGCAAGCCCGCCGCCGTCGATGGCGATGGACTCGCCGGTCATGTAGCTCGAAGCGTCGGAGCAGAGGTAGACAGCGAGCGGGCCAAGCTCCCAGGCCTCGCCAAGGCGGCGCGCGGTGTTGAAACGGCCGCGCGCCTTGAGGGCGGCTGCCTCTTCTTCGCTACGCGGGGGACGCTGGGCCACGAAGCCGGGAACGATACAGTTCACGCGGATACTCTCGCCGACGAGCATTACGGCCATGCTCTTGGTGAGGGCGATGACGCCCGCCTTCGCCGAGGCGTAGGCGAATGAGTTGGGCGTGCCGCGCAGGGCCGTGCCGCTGGCCACGTTCAGGATGACGCCGCCGCCACCCTGGTCGATGAACTGCCGTGCTGCCGCCCGCGTGCAGTAGAAGGTGCTGAACAGGTTCACCTCCATGGTGTCGAGCCAGTCTTCATCGGAGAGATCCCAGACGCGGGAGCCGGCGCCTCGGGCATCGCCGATCCCGGCGTTGTTGAGCATTATGTCCAGCCGGCCGAAGTGCTCGACCGTCCGGGCGATGAGGGCATCGCATTCGGCGCTTCGCTGGACGTTGGTGGGGACGATGAGAGGCTTGCGCCCGGAGGCGGCCTCTATCTCCGCGGCGGCGGAATCAAGCTGCGCTACGGTGCGGCTGGCGATGCAGACGTCGGCGCCCGCTTCGGCGAGCGAGATCGCCATCGACTTGCCCAGCCCCCGGCTTCCTCCTGTGACGATGGCGACCCGGCGCGGGGGGCCATCGAGTCTGAGCTTCTGGAGCACCATTTCTCACTCCGGTTGTAAGTAGGTGAGATGATACGCGGCCGCCGGGAATCGCGGCGCGCCTCTCTCATGCGACCCGAATGCCTGCGATCGCGAGCGTGGCGGCTGCGACCCCGAACCGGTAGAGGACGAAGGGCACGAGCGTCCGCGTCCGGAGCAGGCGCAGCAGGAAGTGAATGGCGAGCAGGCCGACGACTGCGGAGCAACCGAAGCCGAGCCCGATTTCGAGCAGTTGACCTTCAGATTCGGCGAGATCGGGGGCCTTGACAAGCGCCGCGCCAACGAAGGCGGGAGTCCCGAGCAGGAAGGCGAAGCGCGCCGCGTCGCCTCGCGAAAGGCCACGGAAGAGCCCGGCGCTGATGGTGGCGCCGGAGCGCGACACGCCGGGGATGAGCGCGCACGCCTGGGCCAGGCCAACGATGGCAGCGTCAACCACGCCAATCTCGGCGACGGTGCGCTGCAGCCGTGCCCGCCGGTCAGCGACGAACATGATCGCGCCGACCGAGGCGAGCATGACCGCGACGAGCCAGGGCTGCCGTACGTTCTCCTCGATCCAGTCGTCGAGGAGAAGGCCGGCCACGCCGGCAGGGATGGAGCCAAGGGCAATGAGCCAGAGTAGCTGGCTCTCGCGGCGGTGGAGCCTCACCCGCGCGCCGTGCCGTGCGAGATCGCCGAGAGCCGAGATCGCCATGCCCCACCAGTCACGCCAGAAGTAGACCAGCAGCGCAGTGAGTGTCCCGAGGTGCAGGCCGACATCGAAGGCGAGGCCCTGGTCGGGCCATTTGAACAGGGAGCGGATGAGGATGAGATGACCGGATGATGAGACAGGAAGGAACTCGGTCAGGCCCTGGACGATGCCCAGGACGGCCGCGCGCAGGAGATCCATCAACGCTGAGGTTGGGGTTGGCCGCGAATACGGGCAAACGGCCCCGGGCCGGCGTTGGCCAGATTCCGGTTAGACCTCTTTGATGGCGATGTCGATGTTGAAATCGCCGAAGCTGGTGACGAGCGGCACCACGAGCCGGGTGAGGTTGAGCGTGGCGATGGTGCTGCCGTGGCCGATAAGCAGGACAGGCGGCGACATGTCGTTGGGGAAGCCGCTCTGCTCGAGCGCGATGCCCGCCTGGCCGGTGATCATGTTCGCCAGCTCGCCGATTGCGCTCTGTGCAAGTGGGTCCATCTCGGGCACGGGCTCGCCGATCATCTTCGATGCCAGGCCGCAGGCGACTTTGAATGGCATCGAGTAGATGACGAGGCCGGCTACTCCACCGGTGATCGCGATGAGGGCGCTCACATCGCTCGATGTCTGCGGTGAGCGCACCCGGTGGAGTTGCCCCCGGGAGACGAACTCCGAGCAGGCCTTGGCCAGCACGCGCGAGGCTGCGTCCATGAACGGAGCAATTAGCTCAACACGCGCTCTTTCCGGCGCTTCCGATGCCGCCCTGGCAGCCTCTGCAACAGTCACTTTGGCAAACAACTTGGTCAGCTCCCCGATGGACTTGGGCCCGGCAGTCCGCTCCCAGTCAGGTTTTCGTCGCCGGCCCCGGTCTTCTAAACCGGGCGGTGGAGACAGGATTAGCCCACAGCGAGCGACCTTGCCAGGTCCATCGCGTAGGCGCCGTAGTCGTCGAGATCGCTGGCGGTGATGGTTACGGTATCTGGCATGCCACCAGACTCATCCATCCGCTGCGCGATCTCCCAGCGTGCCCAGTTCTTCAGCAGGGATGCCCGGTCCACCCGGTGGACCTTTGCGCGCTGCATCTGGGCAGTGAGCTTGCGGCAGGCATCCTGGGAGATGAGGACGGTGGTACTGAACATGCCAGTACGCCCGCCATCGACTTTGAACACGAGCCTGTGAAAACCTGTGCCACCATCCCTGATGTCGGCAGCCATCAGCACAGCACGAATTGGCACAAGGTTACTCACGAGGCAGCTTCCTGAAAGGGCTTTACGCAACCATCATCGTCAACGAGGGCGGCCAGCTGAAGTGCCATTCGTTTGCCCCTTACGCCGGGGAAGCCGGCGAAGCGTTCGCAGTTGCCCACTCTGAGCCGAAGGAGTTCCTCCACCTCCTGATCGAGCACGATCACATCTCCGGGCTGCAGATTCGCGAGGTCGGTCGCGGGGACGCGAGCGGAGCCGAGGAAGGCCCGGATGCCGACGGACATGGGCCTAACGTGAACTTCCTGCACGCGGGTATCTTTGTTCGCGCCGCGTCCGGGGCGGTTTTCGAAGATGCTCTGCCCGCTCAGGTTGGGCAGGATCTGCTCGAGAATGGTGAGCGGGAAGCAGAGCGAGATGCCGCCTGTTTGTTCTGCGAAGCGAACTTCGTACCAGGCGGTGATGACGAATTCGGAAGGCGGGACCACATGGAGCACCTGCGCCCCCAGGGCAAGCTCGGTCACATCGGGCGTGAGTTCGGTCACTCGCTGCCATGGGTCTATGAGGGACCGGGCAATGTCCATTCCGATGTGGCGGATGAGGACAAGCTCGATATCGGTGAGCTCACGGTTCAAAGCTTTCGCGTTCCGCTTACCGCGCCCACCAAGGAGCCGGTCGATGATGCCGAATGCAACATCCACGCCAAATGCAGCCACGGCGTAGCCCTGGAGGGGGCTCATATCGATGATGACGACGATGGACGATGCGCCAACCTGGGCGACGTACTCCTCGTAGATGCCGCGTTCGAGAGCGCTCAGGCGTGCCTCGACAGGCGCACGTAGCCGGCCTGAGAACGAGGCGGCAAGAGCGCCGGCGACGCCCTGTTGAATGATCTGCAAGCCCCGGATCTGTTCTTTGGAGAGTTTTTCCGGGTGGCGGAAGTCGTAGAGCTTGATGGGTTTGCCGGCGGCAGTCTCACGCTTGGGGTTGACGGCCGGGATGGCGCAGTCATCTGGCGCTTCTCCGCTGAGCTCAGCGTTCAGAAGGGCGTCGATTTCGCGCTGACTGAGGACAGCCTTATCCGCTGCCACGGGCGACCTCCAATACTCCACCCACTCTTACATCATGATCTTCGGCACGGTATGGGAGCCTTCCCTAGGTCCTGTCAGGACCGGTCCCTACATTGCCACGTAGTCGACTCCTCGATAAGGGGTCCACCGAGACTCATCTCGGGGAGCACCCGATAACGGCGCTAGCCGGATCGAACGTAGGCTAGGCGAACACCCGGTGGCAGACCGTGTCCCGGGAAGAGACTGGAGAGGAGGGCCTACGATGGCCACCAAGACCGCTGAACCAGGTTCGAACAACGAGACTCATTCGAGTAGCGAAGAGCACGTCGTCATCTTCCGGCTGGGCAAGGAGTACTACGCACTCGACATCCAGGCCGTGCAGGAAATTGTGCGGATGCAGGCAATCACGGCAATCCCGGGCACCGACTTCTGGGTTGAGGGAATCACGAACCTGCGCGGACGCGTGGTTCCAGTGATTGATCTCCGCAAGCGCTGCAACGTCGATATCTCTGATTACACGCCGGAGACGCGCATCGTCGTGGTGAGCAGCGCGACTGGCATGGTCGGGCTAATCGTGGACGCGGTATCGGAAGTGATGCGCATCCCATCCGACCAGGTAGAGGTCCCCAGCTCGGTGGTGAACGTCTCGGAAAACGCCTACCTGCGTGCCATCGCCAAGCTTGAAGACCGCCTGGTGTCGCTGATGGATCTGAACGGCGTGCTGCCTTCGGACAGCAGCCTTGCAGGCTTCGACTACGAAGAGGCGGAAGTGGCGGCGGCCTAGATCGCTGCCGCCGCTCGCGGCGGCGGCCAGATTCTTCCCAAACAATTGAGGGGGTCCATGGCGATGGCCAAGGGGCAGCCACTGCAATTCGAACTGGATGCCGAGGACGTGAAGCTCTTCGCTGAGGAGGCCGCCGAGCAGCTTGAGCTGCTCGATACAGCCCTCGTGCAGCTCGAAGGGGAGCCAGACCCGGATCTCGTCCAGCAGATCTTCCGCGCCGCGCATACGCTCAAGGGATCCTCCGCGACCATCGGGCACAAGCGTATGGCCAGCCTCACGCATGTGATGGAGACGGTCCTCGACCAGGTGCGGCAAGGGAAGAAGCGCCCCACCTCGGAAATGGTCGATTCGCTGCTTGCAGGTTTGGACGCTCTCCGCGTGCTTGCCGACGAGGTCCAGACGAGGGTCGAGTCGGGCGTAGACATCGAGCCCCTGGTGGCCGACCTGAACACCGTGCTCAACGCCGAGGAGCCGGAGGAGGGTGAGAGCGACGCCACTCCGGCAGCGGTTTCGGAGCTTGTCCTGCCCACCGATGCCGCGGAGGCGCTGACGAGAGCGGCAGAGCAGGGCAAGAATCCGTTCCTCGTGGAGGTGGCGATCGCGAACTCGTGCCAGCTGCCCTCCATCCGCTGCTACCAGCTGCTCCAGGAGCTGGATGCCCTGGCTGAAGTTGGCTTCACGCGCCCCAATCGGACAACGATCGAATCGGGCAGCGCGGAATTCGAGCTCATCGCGGTGGTGGCATCGACGCAGAATGACGAGCAGCTGACGGCGGCGATTTCGAGCATCTCTGATGTTGAGATGGCGAAGATCCGGCACCTCCCGATGCCGCTCACTGCCCCAATCGCACTGTCTTCGGTGGAAGCGGCGACACGGGCTGCAGTCACGCCGGGCAGGCCCCAGATGAGCATTGTCGAGGATTCGGGAACGCCGGCGCCGGCAGCCGCGGCGCCTCTGCGCAAGGTGGCCCAGTCGGTACGCATCGATGTTGAGCGGCTCGATGGCCTCATGAACCTGGTTGGCGAACTTGTGATTGACCGCACGCGGTTGCAGCAGATTCGCGAGCAGCTGGCGGGGGTGCTGAAGGACGCGAACCTGAGTGAGCTTACGGAGAACTTTGAGGAGACAACGTCTCACCTTGCCCGCGTCACAGATGAGCTCCAGGACCAGATCATGCGGAGCCGGATGCTCCCGGTCAGGTCGGTGCTCACGCGGCTCCCCCGGCTGGTGCGCGACGTCGCGGCCAAGTGCGGCAAGAAAGTGGATCTGGTCACCGCGGGCGAAGAGACGGAGCTCGACCGCTCGGTGATCGAGGAGATTTCGGACCCGCTGGTGCACATTCTGCGCAACGCGGTGGACCACGGGATTGAATCGCCGGAGGAGCGCAAAGCAGCGGGCAAGCCGGAGACCGGCGTCGTCTCGGTGACGGCCTGGAACCAGGAGACCTACATCTATCTTTCGGTGAAAGACGACGGGAAGGGGATTGACACAAGAACGCTTCGCCGCAAGGCGGTGGATCGGGGGCTGGTGAGCGCCGAGGCGGCGGAAGCTGCGAGCGACGACGCGGTGCTCCAGTACATCTTCTTTCCGGGGCTATCAACGGCGAAGACGCTCTCGGACGTTTCCGGGCGCGGCGTGGGCATGGACATCGTGCGCACGAACATCGAGCGGCTGAACGGGCAGGTGCGGGTCAAGAGCACCGCGGGCCAGGGCAGCGAGTTCATAATCCAGCTTCCGCTGACGCTCGCCACGACCAAGGCGCTGATGGTGACGGCGATCGACACCGTTTACGCGCTCCCGCTCGTCTCGGTGACGGAGGCGCTTTCGGAGAGCGAGGCGGACATGCACTCCGTTGGCGGGCAGCGCACCCTGCGCCTGCGTGGGAAGCTGCTCCCCGTCATCGACCTCGCCGACGCGCTTGGCGACCGGCGTCCGCGGCCGCTGAACTCCGACAGGTTCGTGGTGGCGGCTCGCCACAGCGACAGGCAGGTCGCCTTCCTGGTGGATCGGCTGCTGGGAGAGCAAGACGTTGTCGTGAAGTCGTTGGGTGACCTGATCGGGAACCGCAAGGGCCTTACGGGGGCGACGATTCTTGGCGACGGAACGCTGGGGTTAATCATCGACAGCGCGAGCCTCATCGCCGAGCAGACACTCGCGGTCGCAGCATCGGCCTGACCGGCCAAGAACCAGAGAGAACTCGGGGGACCCTATGAACGGTATCGAAGACAGGCTTGTCACATCTCTTTCGGGGGTCGCCCGTGAGGGGGCTCTGCGGGCAGGGCGCGGCCTGAGCGGCCTTATGGGGCAGGAGATAACCATCCACGTGCCGTCCGTGCGCTTTGGGACAAGGGCGGACGCCTGCGATGCCGTGGGCGGCGCGGAAACCATCGTGCTGGGCGCCTATCTCACCATCAGCGGCGACATCACGGGGCACGTGATGCTGCTCTTCCCGGTCAAGAAGGCGTTGCAGTGCGTTGATCTGATGTGCGGCCAGGAGCCGGGAACAACGACTGAGCCCGATGAACTGGCAGAATCCGCCGTTGGCGAACTGGGGAACATCGTGGGAAGCGCGTTCGTGAATGCGCTGGCCGATCACATGAATCTCATCCTCCATCCGAGCCCGCCCACGGTGGTGAACGACATGGCCATTGCCCTGGTGCAGGCGGTGCATGCCGAGGTGATGGCCCAGGGCGGCGAGGTGGTGATGATCGACACGATCTTCGAGGACGCCGGCGGCAACGCGGCTGGTCTGCTTGTGGTGGCGCCCGATCCGATGGCACTTCCGCGCCTGCGTGAGCTCGCGGCATGACAGCTCCAGTTGCCGACCTGCGGCGAATCTCGGTTGGCATCGGACAGCTGGCCATCTCAAAGGATGGCGGCGAGGTGCTGATCGCCTACGGGCTGGGGTCCTGCATCGGAGTTTCGGTCCACGATCCGGGCTCAGGGGTGTGCGGCCTCGTCCATGTACTTCTCCCGGCATCTGAAGGCAAGGCACCCCAGCCGAACGAGCCGGCGCGCTTCGCCGACACTGGCATCGACGCTCTCTTGAAGGGGATGCTTGCGGCGGGAGCTTCGCGTAGCAGGCTGGTTCTCAAGCTTGCCGGGGGCGCAGCCGTGCTGGGCCCGGGGAACGCAGAAAAATTCAAGATCGGCGAGCGCAATGCCGAAGCCATCAAGGAGCGGCTGAAGCTACATGGTCTTCGCGCCACGCGTGAAGACCTGGGCGGAACCAGGGGACGCACGCTGGAGGTCCATGTGGCTACCGGCAAGACGTTTGTCCGCACGGCTGCTTCGCCGGCCAACGAACTGTAGGGGGGTGACTGTGCCAACCATCCTTGTTGTCGATGACGCAGCATTCATGCGCATGCGCATGTCGAAGATCCTGTCCGAAGCGGGATACGACGTGATCCAGGCCGAAAACGGCCTCGATGCGCTGGAGAAGTACAAGGCATCGAAGCCGGATGCTGTCCTGATGGACATCACGATGCCCGAGATGGATGGGCTCACCGCTTTGAAGGAGATCAAGGCAATCGACCCGGCCGCTCGCATTGCGATGGTGACGGCTCTCGGCCAGCAGCAGATTGTGCTCGAAGCCGTGAAGAGCGGCGCCAAGGACTTCCTGGTAAAGCCTGCGGAGCCGGACCGCGTCCTCGCCGCCGTCACCAAGCTCTGCGCATAGAAGGGAAACCCCGATGGCATTCCCGGCGACAGTGGCGACTCATTCGACCCGGGTGCTTGTCGTCGACGACTCGGCGTTCATGCGCCATGCCATCGAGCGCCTGCTCGCGAAGGTACCGGGGATGGAAATCGTTGGCGTCGCCGCCGACGGGATTGAGGCTGTCCAAAAGGCCCTGGAGCTACGGCCGGACGTGATCACGATGGACGTTGAGATGCCGCGAATGGACGGCGTCACGGCCGTCGGGGAGATCATGCAGGCCATCCCGACGCCGATCGTGATGGTGAGTACCCTGACCACCCAGGGCGCCGAGACCACGATGCGGGCGCTCGAGGCGGGCGCGGTGGACTTCATCGCCAAACCCAGCCACCTGAGCGCCCAGATCACGAATGTCGGCGACGAACTCACGGCTGCCATCCACCGCGCCCGGGGCGCGCGTGTCGTGCGCACCCGGCCCCGCCCCCAGGTGGCCTTCCAGAAGACGGGCAGCGTCACAACGGCCGTCTCGTCGGCGGCGATTGTGGTGATCGGCTGCTCCACGGGAGGGCCACCGGCGTTGACTGAGGTGGTCCCGCGGCTGCCCGCCGATATGCCGGCAGGCGTCGTGGTGGTGCAGCACATGCCGGCGGGATTCACGGGAGCGCTGGCGCGCCGGTTGGACCAGCTTTCGCCGCTTCATGTGAAGGAGGCTGCGGAGGGGGACGTCGTCGCGGCCGGGCAGGTGCTCGTGGCCCCAGGCGACTACCACACGGTGATCGGGCGCGATCGGCGCGTGCGGCTGAACCAGGGGACACAGGTCCACGGTGTGAGGCCGAGTGTGGATGTGACGCTGGATTCGGTGCTTGAGGTGTATGGCAGCCGGGCCACGGTTGCGATTCTCACCGGGATGGGGCGCGATGGCGCGGAGGGCTGCGCCCGGATAGAGGCGGCCGGAGGACGGATCATCCTCCAGGACGAGGCTACGTGCGTTGTGTATGGAATGCCGCGCGTGGCCCGCGAGAAGACCAGGAACGCCCAGCAATTGCCCATTGACCGCGTTGCCGAGGCTGTTGCCGACGGCGCGCGCGCTGCCGCGGGGAGGGGAAGATGAACGAACCACCTGAGGATCGGGAGTGGTTGGCCTTCCGTTCTGCCCTGGAGCGGGCCATCGGGGTGCCGCTCGGGCAGTACAAGGAGCCGCAGATGAAGCGGCGGCTAGCGAGCATCATGACCAGGCGCGGGCTCCGTGCCTGGCCCGAGTTCGCTTCCGCGATCGCAGCGGACATGCAACTGCTCGTCGAGGTCCGGGACACGCTCACCATCAACGTGAGCGAGTTCTTTCGCCAGCCGGAGCGGTTTGCTGATCTTGAGCGGGTCCATCTGCCACGGCTCCTGCGCGAAGGCCGCAAGCTCAAGATCTGGAGCGCGGGCTGCTCAATCGGCTGCGAGCCGTACTCGCTGGCGATGATCCTCAACGAGGCCGACCCGGCCGGTGGGCACACCATCCTGGCCACCGATGTGGACGTGCCCATTCTAACGCGCGCCCGCGAGGGCAAGGGCTACCACCCTTCTGAGGTCCGGGCTACGCCACCCGCCTACTTGAAGAAGTACTTCGTGAACGAGGGTTCGACGTACGCGGTGAGCGATGAGATTCGCCGCAAGATTACGTTCCGGCGGCACGATCTGCTTTCGGACCCGTACCCGCAGGACCTCGACCTCATCCTCTGCCGGAACGTGGTCATCTACTTCACGGACCAGGCGAAGGCGCAGATCTACGCAGGTTTCGGCAAGGCGCTGAGGCCGGGCGGCATGCTGTTTGTTGGCGGGAGCGAAATGATCATGCGGTCGCATGACATGGGGTTCCGTGCGGCGGGGACGAGCATGTATCAGCGGGCGGCATAGGGGCCGGGAGCGTCGTCCTCAGGCAGGTGAGCGCGCGCCCTGTTCACTCGAAGCGCCGGTCCGCGGGATGGACTCTACCGGCACGAGCCTCTTCGAGGCGAGGTGGCAGACGAGCGCGCAGGCCATGCCCACAAGCAGGTCAAGGGCATAGTGCTCGGCCAGGTACATGAGCGAAAGGCCCATGGCGATGCTGTAGAAGAGCAGCGGGATGGCGACACGCGGGTAGTGGACGCGAGCCCAGAGGTACATGGCGAAGGTGACGCCCATGTGGATGGAGGGCATGGCCGCCACGGAGTTCGGCTCGCCGAGCGACTGGTAGAAGGTTCGGTAGGTCTCCACATCCACCTGGCCGCCGACGAAGTCCATAACGCGGTAGGACCCGGGGAGCAGCCCCATCTGTCCAGCGAACCACGGGGGCGCGGTGGGGAAGAGGAAGAAGAGGACGAGGCCCAAGTAGAGAGTGCCGAGCATGAGCACCGTATAGCGGGCGAAGAACTCCCGCCGCCAGATGAAGATAGCTACGGCAGCCGCGTGAGGCGCGACAAAGAAGGACCAGTGCACCATGACAGCGAGCCAGTCGAGCGCGTCGATGTGGCCGGGGGTGAAGAAGCGCGTCTGGAGCCACGAAACCGGCGCGGTGCCGAAGAAGAGGGCGCGGTCGGCATCGATGGGGTACATCACGCGCACGGGGATGCCGGTCTCGTCGGCGTAGGAGCGGAGGATGGCATAGACGAAGGTGCCGGCCACATAGGCGAACCACCAGCGGCGCGCGCGGGGCCGCCACAACTCGGGGAGCCACACGGCCGCTGTGGCGGCAATGAGGAGGAAGCCGACCCAGATATGGTCTTGCCAGACCTTGGTGATGATGGTGCCGGCCATCGCCAGCAGGAGCAGGACCTGCACGGACAGAAGGAGACGGCCTTCGCGCAGCCACCGAAGGCTGCCCTGCCTCTCCGAGGCGGCCTCGGGCCGCTCTGCCGCCGGCGCCTCAACCTGGAGTGCGCTCATCACAAGACAGATTAACTGACCTTAACAACTGACGGAAGGCTCAAACTGTGGCATCTTTGCGTGAAAATTCGGCGGTAACATTAGCGCCCGGAGGTCCCCAAGTTTGCGGCGATTCGCCCTCGGGCTCGCCATCACCGCCGTTTCGGCCGCGATCCTCGTCTTCGCGGTCGACTGGTCGAAGGTCTCTGGCGTCCTCCGGTCCGCCAATCCGGCCTATGTCGGCCTGGGTGTGGTATTCCTGCTCACATCAACCACGGCCAAGACGGCGCGCTGGCGGATGCTGCTCCCCACGGCCACCGAGGTCACGACAGTTAGGCTGTTCCGCATCCTGCATGTGAGCTATTTGCTGAACAATGTCTTCCCGGCGCGGCTGGGAGACGTGGCGCGCGTCTCCATGGCATCCCACCTGCGGGGCGCTCGCGTGGGGCACGTGATTTCATCGCTCATAACGGAGCGGGTGACCGACATCGTCACGCTTCTGGTTTGCTTTGTTGTGGTGAGCCCGTTCCTGCCTCTGCCCGACCAGTACCTGCGGTGGGTCCACATTGCGTGGTGGGTGCTGGGGATTCTCGCGGCGATCGTGGTGATCACCGCGGTCGCCCACCGGCCAGTCGCCCGGTCCTCGTGGCTTGCGGCGCTGGCGGCACGGTTTTCTCTCCGTGGGTGGCTGCGAGAAGAGGCTGCCTCGTTTCGCGACGGATGGCGCCAACTTTTCGCCCGCACACACGTCCTGCGCATCTGGGGATGGTCGGCATTGGCCTGGTTGGGCGCCTTCTCGATTAACTACGCCCTCATGCAGGCTCTCGACATCGACGCGCCGCTGACGGTCGCAGTGCTGATCACCTGCACGACCAACCTGGCGATGCTGGTGCCATCCTCTCCGAGCTATGTGGGGGTCTTCCATGCGGCCGCCACCATCTCGCTGTTGCCCTTCGGGGTGGGCGGGAGCCACGCATTGTCCTTCGCCATCCTCGCCCACCTGGTGAACGTGGTACCGGTTAGCATCCTTGGTGCTATCTTCCTGCTGTCGGGCCGCGACCGCCTGTCGTTTAACATGGACGCCCTCTGGCATGGCAAGCCAGAGGAGGTGATAGAACCCCTCAACGACGCGGTTGCCGAGGCGGTCACCAGCCATTAGAGCCGGTTCGCGGGCCGCCGTTAGATCCCCAGTTCGCCCCAGAGTTCGCGCGCTTCGGAGCGCAGTTCGGCGCGGTAGTCCGGATGGGCGATGCTGATGAGCTCCTCGGCGCGCTGGCGGTGGTTCTTGTCAAGCAGCCGGGCGACGCCGTATTCGGTCACGATGGTATCGGCCAGGTAGCGCGGGATGGTGACAAGGGTGCCCGCCTCGTGCTTCGCGACGATCTTGGAGATGGTGCCTTCGAGAGCAGTAGAGCGAAGCACGGTGATGGCGCGGCCGCCCTTGCTGAGCGCGGCGCTGATGTGCGTATCGGGCTGACCACCCGTGCCGTTCACCATGTGCCCGCCAAACCGGCACTCGCTCGCGATCTGGCCAAGAAGATCGACGGCGATGGCGCTGTTGATCGAGGTCATGTTGCGGTTCTGGGACATGAGCACGGGGTTGAGGAGGTAGTCCGGATCGAAGAGGTTGAAGTAGGGGTTGTCGCGGATGATGCGCATGTCTTCGCCGTCGCAGCCGCTCCAGGCGACGGCCACGGCGTGGTCCTTGTGGATGGTCTTCATGGAACCGTCGGAAATGCCGCGATACCACAGCTTCGCAAGACCGGGGGCGCCGAGCTCGGTATGGATGCCGAGATGCTTGCGGTCATCAAATGCGCCGCCGCGGATCATGAGCTGACTTGGCTGGCCGACGCCAACCTGGATCGTGTCGCCGTCGCGGATGAGGTCGCGGAGGTTGTTGGCGATGCCCTGGGCTTCCGGGTCCACCTCGCCGATGCCGAAGGCCTGCTCGAGGATGCCTGGGGCCATAGTCGGGAACACGTCCTGGACGATGGCGACCTGCTCCGGCAGCACGAGGCTGAAGATGCGGCGCATGCGTTCGCGGTCCTCAGGCGGGGTTTCGGTCTCGATGCGCCGGGCCATCGCCTCCATGTCGACCCTGGGGACTGCCCCTTCGACGAACGCGGTGATCTCGGAGACATGGACCCACACGTCACCGTGCACGGGCATCATTTCGGGATCGACGACGGCGATGCTCTTCTTGCAGCGGCGGATATAGGCGCGACGATGCCACTGGTGCGGCCCAAAATGGACGTAGCCCTTTTCGTTGGGAGGACTGCAGGGCGTGAGGTAGACGTCGGGCATGCGGGCTTCTTCGCGGCCAGCATCGAAGGCTTTCATTCCGAGCATGAAGGTGTTTGGAAGGTAGGTCGCCACCTTGGAGTCGTGGGCGGCGCGAATGGAATCGCCGATGAAGAGCTCGATTTCCTTTTCACCCTTCGGGCCATCCGGGCCGAAGAGGACGGCCTCGCGCGGTGCGAGGCCGCGGTAGTCGACCCTTCCCAGCTGGCTTGCGCGCTTCTGGAACCCGGTGGCCAGGGCGCCGGGGGCGAGGATCGACATGCAAACGAGGTCGCCCTCCTCAATGAGGAGCATCGCCTCATCGATGCTCTTTAGCTTGGACTTGTAGATGTCCTGCCATTCGCTGTAGATGGACATGCAGACCCCTCCCTTTCAGCTTCCTGCGCACTCTCGATGCGCAAGCTGTGCGCAGCGCGCGTGAGGAATCCTGTATCGCCAGCCGGGATTGCGCAACGTGCCGGGACGCCTTGAGGTGATGGGACCGGCGTCAACGGCTCATTTGTCCGAAGACCGCTCAGAGAAGGGTCACGCCTGATGCGCGGGACCTGCGTGACTGGTATCGTGCCGCGGCAAGGCGGAGCAATCATGTCTGCCCGCCGCTGCCCACTGGCACAACTGAGGCAAAGGAGGTGCAGGGTTGCAGGCGCTGGACAACATCGTAGTCCTCGATCTCACACACCATATCGCCGGGCCCTACGCGACGAAGCTCATGGCCGACTTCGGGGCCGACGTGATCAAGGTGGAACGGCCGGGCGGCGACATCGCCCGCCACCTTGGGCCGTTCAAGGACAACAAGCCCGATCCCGAGCGTTGTGGCCTCTTCTTCTTCCTCAACACAAACAAGCGCTCGGCGCTGCTGAATCTGAAGACAGCTGCCGGGCGCGAGGCCCTCGGCGCCCTGGCGCGGCGCGCAGACGTTGTTCTCGAAAGCTTCGCCCCCGGTACGCTGGACCGGCTGGGCGTCGGCTGGGAATGGCTGCAGAAGGTAAACCCCAAGGCTCCGCTCATTTCGGTTTCGAACTTTGGGCAGACGGGCCCCTACCGGGACTACAAGGCGAGCGATCTCACCATCTACGGTTTCGCGGGCGAGATGTACTCGATGGGTGAGACCAACCGGGAGCCGGTCAAGATGGCCGGTACGGCGGCGCTCTTCGAATCAGGCTCGGGCGTCGTGGTGGCGCTCATGGGGGCGCTCTTCGCGGCCAGGCGCCACGGCATCGCGCAACACGTGGACATCTCACTCGCGGAAACGCACGCGGGCGGCGTGGATCGGCGGCATGCGACCTCCATCGCCTACCAGTTCAGCGGGAGGAAGACGATACGCGTGGCCAGCCAGGCCAGCGGCATGCCCGCGGGAATCTACCCCTGCGCCGACGGCTACGTGGACTTCACGAACGCCATGCTCTACCCCGACCGGGTCGACGATATGCTCAACCACCCGGAATGGAACCGCGACCCGCGCTACGCCGACCCGGTGCAGAGAATGAACCCGGAACTGGTGGAAGAGTGGAATTCGCACTTTCTGCTCTGGTGCCTGGAGCGAACGAAGCGCGAGATCTGGGCCGAGGCGCGCCGGGCGCGAATCCTCTGCGGGCCGCTGTTCACCGTCGAAGACATGTTCGAGGATGAGCACTTCCGCGGGCGGGGTTTCTGGACCTCGGCCAACCACCCGGCGCTGGGTGAGGTCACCTTCCCGGGCCGCCCATTCATCATGGGACGCGACGGCTGGGCGCTTCGGCGCCCGGCGCCGCTTCTCGGCCAGCACACCGCCGAAGTGCTGCACGAGGCGGGGCTCCCCGAATCAGCAATCGAAACCGTCGTTCGTGAAGGGGGTGCATCGTGAGCCCGAAGCCGCTCGAAGGAATACGCGTGATCGACTTCTGCGTTGTATGGGCGGGGCCGTTTGCAACCATGCTGCTGGGCGACCTGGGAGCTGAGATCATCAAGCCGGAGAACCCGAACGTCTTTCAGCCTCTGACCCGGGGGCCGATGGCGCGCCCCCCGGCCGCCTACCTGCTCAACACCATCGCCTGGGCGGGCGGCATGCCGCGCAACGAGCCGGGCGACCGGCCATGGGACTACTGCCCCACGTTCGTGAGCCTTTACCGGAACAAGAAGAGCTTCACGGTGGACACCCGCGCACCGGAAGGCATGGAGGCGCTGCGAAGGCTCGTGGCGGTTTCGGACGTGTTCTATGAGAACAACGCCGTGGGCACGATGGAGAAGCTGGGCATCACCTACGAGTGGCTGAAGGAGATCAATCCGCGGATCATCATGGTGCGCGTCCCGGCCTACGGGAGCACGGGCCCCTATGCCCAGGGGGCGCGGGCCCTCGGCGTGCACCTGGAGGCCGTGATGGGCCACACCTTGCTGCGCGGCTACGACGACGCCGACCCGTCATCGAATACGGCAATTTATTCAGGGGACTACCTGGCGGGGGCGCAGGGCGCCTTCGCGGTAATGACCGCCCTCTGGGAAAGGGAGCGCACGGGCGAGGGCCAGCTGATCGAGATAGCGCAGGCAGAGAACGCGGCCGCCATGTTCACCCAGGCGATCATGGACTACAGCCTGAACGGGAACATCCAGGGGGCCATCGGGAATCGCGACGTGCATGGCCGGTTCCCCTGCGGCGTGTATCCGGCGAAATCGCCGGGCGGCCCGGAGACAAGCGACGACCACTGGATAGCAATCTCGGTCGAGAGCGACGACGAGTGGCAGGGGCTGGTCTCGGCGATGGGCAGCCCCGAATGGGCCCGCGATTCCCGCTTCGCGACGAACGCCGGCCGGGCGGAGCACTTCCGCGAGATTGACCGGAAGATAGCCGAGTATACCGCCGGGTTTGAGGATTACGCCCTGATGGCGCGCCTGCAGGCGGCGGGAGTGCCTGCAGCACCGGTGCTGGAGGCCTCTCGCCTGTACGAGGACCCGCACATGCGCGCGCGGGGGTTCTTCCGGAAGCAACACCAGAAATCCTCAGGCGAATACGAGTACATGGGGCCCATGTGGCAGTTCCCGGGGACGCCGGTCGACTTCTATCAGCCGCCCATCATGTTTGGCGAGCACAACGGCTACGTGTACCGGGAGCTCCTGGGGTACAGCGACGCTGAGATCGAGCAGCTTGAGGCGGCCGGGCAGATTACCACTGAGTACGCGCCGCACGTGCCGTAGCACGAAGGGCAGGAGGGTAAGCCAGTGAGCGAGCATCTCCCACTCCTGTACCGGGATCTCGCGTCGTGGTTCCACCTGCTCACGGCGCCGACGGACTACGAAGGCGAGGCCGCCTTCTATCGGAAGCTGGCCTTCGAAGCCTGCGATGCTCCGCCGCGCACACTGCTGGAACTCGGGGCGGGCGGCGGGAATAACGCCTCCCACTACAAGGCACACTTCGAGGCCACGCTGGTGGACCTTTCGCCGGCGATGCTCGCGATCAGCCGGGAGCTCAACCCCGAATGCGAGCACATCGAAGGAGACATGCGGTCCCTGCGGCTGGGGCGGCTGTTCGACGTGGTATTGGTCCACGACGCCGTGATGTATCTCGTGACGGGCGAGGACCTTCGCGCCTGCATGGCGACCGCGTTCGCCCACTGCCGCCCGGGGGGCGTGGCCATCTTCGCACCCGACTGCACGCGCGAATCGTTCAAGCCAGGAACCGCGCACGGCGGCCACGACGGTGACGGCCGGGCCCTGCGCTACCTCGAATGGACGTGGGACCCCGACCCCTCGGACACGCAGTACACGGTGGACTTCGCCTACCTCTTGCGTGAGGGCGAAGAGGTCCGCGTGGAGCACGACCGGCACATCTTCGGGTTCTTCCAGCGCGATGATTGGCTGGCCTGGCTGCGCGAAGCCGGGTTAGACGATGTGAGCATCCACACCAGAGACGAGGACGAGGCGGAGATCTTCGTAGCACGGCGGCCGGCCCGTTAGGCGAGAGCCCGCTTCGCGGCCTCGACCAGGCCCTCGGCTACGGACGGGTGCCAGTGCACCATGGCGGCCAGGTCATGGACCGTGACCTCCGCCTGGATGACCGCAGAGGCGACGGCGAGTATCTCGCTTACCAGGGGGCCAACGACGTGCACGCCGAGCACTTCGCCCAGTTCTCGCTCGGCGACTACCTTCACAAGGCCTTCCCGCGCTCCCAGGGCTATCGCGCGAGCGTTGTAGGAGAGGTCAAACACGCCGCTGATGACATCGTAGCCACGCGCGCGGGCCTGATCTTCGGTGAGGCCGGCCCAGCCCACCTCGGGGATGGTGTGAAGCACGTGGGGGAGCGCGCTGAGGCGGGTCGCAGCATCGCCGCCCGTGGCGTTGATGGCGGCGACTTCGCCCATGTGCGAGGCGGCGCTGCTCAGCATCGCGCCGCCGGTGACATCGCCCACGGCGAAGATGTGGGGCACATTCGTGCGGCAGGCGCGGTCCGCGGGAACAACATCAGAGGTCTTTACGCCCGCCGCTTCGAGATTGAGGGACTGGAAGAAGGGGCGGCGCGGGTCGGCGACCACAATCATCGTTGCCGGGATGGAACTCTCGCCCTCGCGGTGGGTGATGACCACGCGGCCATCCTTGCCCCCCACTGAGGCTCCTTCGAAGATGGTCACGCCCATGGCGGCGAGCATATTCCGGGCGACCTCGGCGATGGCCCCGTCGAGCCCGGGCAACAGGCGCTCGCCCGGCTCGGCGAAGGCGACCTCGCAGCCCGCGATGGCCAGCAGCGCGGCGTATTCGAGCCCGAACGCACCGCCGGAAGGCCCGCCACCAACCACGACCACGTCTGCCGGGACGATGGGCAACCCCTGCACGACATCGGGAGTGACAACGATGGAGGGGGCGACGCCGGGAAATTGCGGCAACTCCCAACGAGTGCCAGTGGCAATGACGAACGACTTCGCCGAGAACGTTTCCAAGCCGGAGCCGGTCGAAACGGACAACTGAGAAGGGGACGCGAAGGCTGCCCTCCCCGAGACAACGGTGACGCCCCTCATGCGCAGGGCCGCCTCGATGCCGGCGCCCATGCGTTTGACGAGAACATCCTTGCGGGCGGCGGCGCGGGCGAAATTGAAGTCCTGGCCCACGGCGAAGACGCCAAGCACGTCCATCTCGCGCGCCTCAACGAACGAGGCGGCGGCGCCGAGCATGATGTTCGTGGGAATGCAGGCGTGGTGGACGCAGGCGCCCCCCGGCCTTTCCGCTTCGATCAGGACAACGGAGGCGCCGCGCTCGGCCGCTTTCAGGGCCGCCGAATAACCGGCGGGACCGCCACCGATGACGGCGACATCGAAGTCAGCCATCAGACCAGCAACCTGTAGGGTGCTTCGAGGAGATTCCGCACAAGGCCAAGGAAGGCCGCCCCGGGCGCGCCATCCACGACTCGATGGTCGATTGTCAGGCTGAGGGTCATCTGCTGGACCCGCACGGGCCGGTCGCCCTCCCAGGCGACGGCGTCGTGAATGCGCCCAACGCCGAGGATGGCGACGTTGGGCGGGTTGATGACCGGCGTAAAGAAGTCGATGCCGGCCATTCCCAGGGCGGTCACGGAGAACGTTCCGCCTGACATCTCATCCATGGTGAGCCCACCGGATCGTGCGGCAGCAGCGAGGCGGGCAGATTCGCGGGCGAGGTCCTTGAGCGGCACGGCATCAGCGTCGCGGATGACGGGCACGACGAGACCCTCTTCGACAGCGACCGCCATGCCCACGTGCACGTTGGGATGGAGCGCAATCCCATCCGCCGCGAGCGTGCTGTTGAGGAGCGGATGCTGGCGCAGCGCTTTCGCGACAGCCTTTATGACGAGGTCCGTGTAAGTTGGCCGGATGCTCTCGCCGCCCCACTCGTCGACGAGCTGGGCGCGGAGCTTCACGCAATCGGACATGTCCACTTCCATGGCCATGGTGAGCTGCGCCATTTCCTGGAGGCTGGAGTGCATCCTCTGCGCGATGGTCCGGCGCATGGCGCGGAGGGGGATGACCTCGCCGGCGGCGTGCTGGGCGGGAGCGGGAGAAGGCGGAGCGGGTGTTTCCGGGCTGGAGGCAGCGGCCTCGACGTCCTCTTTGGTGATGCGGCCACCGGGGCCGGAGCCGCGAACTTTGGCAAGGTTCACTCCGAGGGTTTCGGCCAGGCGGCGCGCAACCGGAGATGCCACCACCTCGGCTGACGCGGGCGTGGATGGGGCCTGTTTCGCCCGCAACACGTCCTCCTCCGTGATGCGGCCTCGGGGCCCGGTGCCGGTGATGGAATCGAGGGCAAGCCCGGCCTCCTTCGCCAGCCTGCGGGCAATGGGTGAAGCGGCGATGATCCCGCCAGCAGTGACGGGTGCGGCGGCGACCGCCGATGCGCTCTCAGCGGCGGCGATAGGGGACGGTGCGGTCACTCCCGCGGGCAGTTCCTCGCCCGGGGCGAGGATGTAGGCGACGACCGTTCCCGGGGCGAGCTTCGCCCCCTTTGCAACGAGGTGGCGCAGCACGCCATCGGCTTCCGCCTCCACTTCGAACTCGATCTTCTCGGTTTCGAGGCGATAGACGCGGTCGCCTTTCCGGACTTCGCCGCCGTCAGCCACGTGCCACTGAGCAACGGCGCCTTCGGACATGGTCATGCCAAGTTTCGGGATGAGTACTTCAGCCGGCATCATTTCCCCCGGAAGAGGTCAGTTGGAAGAGACCGCGGCAGGCGGCGAGCCTGAGCGCATGGCTCACGTTGATGACCAGTGGGCCATCGCGGAGGACGCGCAGGCGCGCGCGCTGGCTCCGGTGCAGTGTCACTTCCCGTTCGCCATCGAGGGCTATCACGCCCGGGCCTTCGAAGTCGACGGCCTCTCCGAGCTTGAGCCGGCGAAACGAGGCCACGGGCACCACATCGAAGAGGCCGGGAGCAATGGGTGCAAGCAGCTCCTCGCCGCCCCCTCC
Source organism: uncultured Anaerolineaceae bacterium (assembly GCA_964475735.1). GTDB lineage: Bacteria > Chloroflexota > Dehalococcoidia > Tepidiformales > Tepidiformaceae > UCB2. The sequence continues at coordinate 13,914 of CAYYYI010000009.1, read as the reverse complement.
GATATGCACAACAAGCCCGGCATCGTCGTCATCAGAGACGGGCGCGAGCAGTCCGCCGATGGCGGAGAGGCCGACCGCAGAAGGCTCCGCGCGCGCAAGTACAAGCGTGCGCAGGCGGGTTGGCTGCCACACGGCCCTTGAACCCACGAAGGACTCGTCGACGAGCGCGGCGTCCACCAGGGCAAGGTCGGCTGGCGCTCCTTCGGCTTCTACGTGAACGGTCTTCGCCTGGCGGGCGACTTCACCCAGGGAAAGCGCGCCGGTCGCGACGAGCCCCGCGGCGGCCCCGGCAACCGTGGCCTCCATCATTCGCGGGAAGACGTTGTTCGTGCCGGTAGAAATGGCTACCACGGGGATATCGCGCCAGCCCTTCACGGCGGCGCGGTTCGTGCCATCACCGCCGAGGGTGATGACGGCTGAACAGCCAGCTTCGCGCATGAGAGCAGCGGACCGCGTGGTATCGATCGCGCTGCCTGTCTGTGGAGACTCGACCGGCTCAAAGGATGCCTCGACACGAATCCCTTCCACCGCCTGCTCGACAATCATGTGCGGATCGGGCATGTAGAGAAAGCGGTCTGCTCCAGCCGCTACGGCGCCCAGCACCGCACGGCGCACGATGCTCCGCTTCTCCTGGTTGTCGAAGACGGACGCGTGCGCGACAAGGCGCCGAATATCCTTTCCAGAAGCCGGGTTGCCAATAATGCCGATGGGACCGGAGGCCATCCGCGGTCAGCCCTGCTTCCCGAGGATGCGCCGCACCTCAGCGGCGATGCGGCCGGCGTTGGGGATGTACTCCGCTTCGAGGACGGGGCTGAAGGGGACGGGCGCAAAGGGGGCTCCCACGCGCCCCACCGGTGCATCCAGGTGGTCGAACGCCTCTTCCTGGATCTGGGCGGCGATCTCCGCGCCGATGCCGCCGAAGCGGACGGCTTCGTGGACCACGAGCGCCCGGTGTGTCTTGCGCACCGAGTTGACGACAGTCCCGGTGTCGAAAGGCTGAAGGGAGCGGGGGTCGATGACTTCGACGTTCAGCCCATCTGCAGCGAGAGCATCCGCCGCCTTGAGGGACTCCCCGACCATGCGGCCGGTGGCGACGATGGTGAAGTTCGTGCCCTCACGCACCACATTCGCCTGGCCGATGGGAACTTCGTACATCTCCTCGGGCACTTCGCCCCTCAGCCCAAGGGAGAGCTTGTTCTCGATGACGATTACGGGGTTGTCGTCGCGGATGGCGGCGATAAGGAGGCCCTTGGCATCGTAGGGCGTTGAGGGCATGAGGACCTTGAGCCCGGGCACATGGCAGAACCAGGCTTCCAGGCTCTGGGAGTGTTGGGCGGCCATGGACATTCCGCCACCGGCCATGGTGCGGATAGTGATGGGAAGGCGGGCCTTGCCGCCGAACATGTACTTCATCTTCGCCGCCTGGTTCACGATCCCATCCATGCAAACAGCAACGAAGTCGATGAACATGAGATCGAGCACGGGGCGCAGGCCGGTCGCCGCCGCACCCACCGAAAGGCCGACAATGCCGGCCTCGGAGATTGGCGTATCAATGACGCGCTGAGGCCCGAACTCCTGGAGGAGGCCGCGCGTGGCGCCGAAGACGCCCCCGTAGAGGGCGACATCCTCACCCGCGACAAAGATGTTGGGGTCAGCCCGCATCGATTGGGTCAGTGCTTCGCGGACGGCCTGGACATAGGAAAGTTGACGCCCTTCAGAGGTTCCCGTGGAGGTCATCGCGCAGCCTCCCCGGCCAGAGAGTAGACATCATCGAGAAGCGCCGAAGGATCCGGCAGGGGGCTCGACTCGGCGAAGGCGATGGCGGCGCCCACTTCGCCGAGGACACGTTCGTGAACGGCGGCAGCTTCGTTGTTGGAAAGGATTCCGGCCCCCGCGAGCCGTTCTTCGAGCAGCGCGATGGGATCACGCTTGCGCCACTCCAGGACCTCCTCATCGGTGCGGTAGGTGACGCCCATCCCGCGCAGGCCGACGTGGTCGACAAAGCGGTAGGTCTTGCATTCGAGGAGTGAGGGGCCTTCGCCACGGCGTGCCCTGGCAATCGCCTCACCGGCGGCTTCATAGACGGCAATCACGTCCATGCCATCGGCGATGAGGCCGGGCATGCCGTATCCGGGAGCGCGGTCGACGATGTCCTGAATGGCCTGGTGGCGCGCCTGGCTGGTGAACTCGCCGTAGCCGTTGTTTTCGCAAACGAAGATGACGGGGAGTTTGTAGAGAGAGGCCATGTTCGCGGCTTCGTGGAAGGTGCCTTCGTTGCTGGCGCCGTCACCAAAGAAGCAGCAGGTGACGTTGGCGGTGCCGCGGAACTTGTTCGAGAAGGCGGCGCCGACCGCGATGGGCGGGCCAGCGCCGACGATTCCGTTTGCGCCGAGCATGCCCAGATCGAGGTCGCTGATGTGCATGCTGCCACCCTTGCCCTTGCAGTAGCCGTTGGCGCGGCCAAACAGCTCGGCGAACATCAGGTTGAGGTCGCCGCCTTTGGCGACGAGGTGGCCATGGCCACGGTGGGTGCTGGTGATCTGGTCGTCCTTCGAAAGGTGGACCATTACGCCGGCAGCAACGGCTTCTTCGCCAATGTACAGGTGGAGGGCTCCCGGCACTCGGCCCGCTTCCATGAGCTTTCCGGCCTCTTCTTCGAAAGTGCGGATGCGCACCATTCTCTCGTGCATGTCGAGCAATGCTTCGCGGGAGATGTCCATTAGTGTTACCCCAGTGTTCCCAGGTTATGGCAAAAGTGCGGACCAAGTAGACCCGGTAATTGTCGACTCTACACAGCTACCAGTTACCGGACAAAGGGAAACGCTCAGAAATGGCGCATTGGGTGCAGCCAGGGGCATTCGAATGTCTGTTAGCAGTTGGTGACCATCCAGGGAGCGCACGGCATGCCCTGAGAGAAGCGATGCCCAGGAAAAGGGACACGGGGCGGCCGCAGGCTCCCGTGCAAGCGAGACCCCGGCGGGGGTAGACGCAGGCAAGAGGCGGCCCGGAGCCCGGGCGGCATGCGCGGCGGCGAGATTCGCGCTACCGCGCATTCGTGAAGCGCGATACAATCGCGCGGCATTCCCGAGCCACAAGGTGCCAGCCCCCGCATGAGCAATATCGACGCCGTGAAGGCGCTCATCGCCGCTATCAATCTCGATCGCTTCGACAGGATCGAGGCACTCCACCAGCCAGACGTGACCTTCTGGCCGTTTTCCGGCCCCCCGGTTGTGGGCAGCGTCTCCGTGCAGGACTGGTACACGGAGTTCCTCCGCGACTACGCCGACTGCACGTACGCGGAGGAGGAGTTCATCGACGACGGCGACGTGGTGGCCGTGCGCGCAACCCTTCAGGCCAAAGGGTACAACTGGCGGGCGTTCACGCAGCGCGTGCTGGACGTCTGTGAGATGAAGGACGGGAAGGTGGCCACGCGCCGCCTCTACGCCATGTTGCCCAACCTCGAGCTCGACAAGGCGGCCACGGCCGCGATGAACAGCGCGACCGGCTTTCGCGGAGGCTCCGCTTCCGAGACTCGCCAGGTGGCCCAGGCGTTCTTCGCCGCCTGGATTGCCGACGATGCCGACAGCATGAAGGCCTGCCTCGCGGAGAAGGCGGCCCTTGTCGAGACCGTGCATGGCACTGTCAGCGACCCGGAAGCGATCGCCGGGGCACACGCAAGGATGGCCTCGCCGGCGATGGGTTCATGGCAGGTGACCGGCATTTACAGCGGAACGAAAGACGCTGTGGTGGAAGCGGCGATCAACCCCGAGCGGCCGCGGCTCGCCAGTTGGATACGTGCCGTCGACGGGAAGATCGCGGTCATCGAGATGTACTGGATGCTGCGTGAGATCGGGATCGGCCCCGAGAGCAAGACGCGGCACATGCGCCGCGTAATTCACCCGATGTAACTTGTGCTGTGTCCGGAGACGCCGGACATGTTAAACCCCCGCACCCGCAACGACCTCCAGGAGGAATCGCCATGGCAACCATGTACTACGACCAGGACGCCGACCTCTCGCTGCTCAGCGGGCGGAAGATCGCCGTCGTCGGGTTCGGCTCACAGGGCCACGCCCACGCCCTGAACCTGAAAGACAGCGGCTGCGACGTCATCGTCGCGCTCTACCCCGGCTCGAAGTCGTGGGAGCAGGCCGAAGCGGCGGGGCTGCGCGTCGCCACGGTGGAGCAGGCTTCGCGCGAAGCGGACATCATCATGATCCTGGCGCCCGACCAGGTGCAGAGGCAGATCTACCAGCACGGCATTGAGCCCAACCTGAGCGAGGGCAAGATGCTGATGTTCGCCCACGGCTTCAACATCCACTTTCAGCAGATCCAGCCGCCGCCGTTCGTCGACGTGACGATGGTCGCACCCAAGGGGCCGGGGCACCTGGTGCGCCGCGTGTTTACCGAGGGTGGCGGCGTGCCCTGCCTGGTAGCTGTGCACCAGGACGCCAGCGAGATGGCGAAGCAGGTGGCGCTGGCCTACGCGAAGGGCATCGGCGGCACGCGCGCGGGGGTGCTCGACACCACCTTCCGTGAAGAGACCGAGACGGACCTCTTCGGTGAGCAGGTCATCCTCTGCGGCGGGCTGTCGTCGCTCATCAAGGCAGCGTTCGAGACACTGGTCGAAGCGGGATACCAGCCGGAGAGCGCCTTCTTCGAGACCATGCACGAACTGAAGCTGATCGTGGACCTGATCTACGAAGGCGGACTTTCGCGCATGCGCTACTCGATCTCCGACACGGCCGAGTACGGCGACTACACGCGGGGGCCGCGCATCATTACGCCCGACACGAAGGCGGAGATGAAGAAGATCCTCGGCGAGATCCAGCGGGGCGAGTTCGCGAAGGAGTTCATCCTTGAGAACATGTCCGGCCGGGCGCGCTTCCTGGCCACGCGGCGACTCGACAGCGAGCACCCCGTGGAGCAGGTCGGCGCGGAGATGCGCGCCATGATGCCCTGGCTTTCGGCGAAGAAGTAGGGGTGACGGAGGAACGGATCTGACCTACAGGTCCCCGTCCGCTTCTGTGGCCGGGGCTTCCGCTGGCGTCTTGCTCCACCTGGAAAGGTAGAGCATGGGCAGGATACCCGCCGTGTTCGCGAAGGCGAGCAGGGGAACCCACTTCCACTGGCGGTTGCTGATGGCGCGGCGAATGGCGAAGGCCTTCCAGGCCGTATCCCAGGCAGCGACGAGGAGGCCAACGCGCTTTGCTCTGTCCTTCATGCCCCGGCATTCTACCGGTACAGCCGCGTACGCACCGCAAGACCCGGGCACAGCACCTATTGACGGTAATGGGCGCGAACGGGAAAGTTCGAACAATGCTGATGCTTGCCATCGCTACCACCTGCACCCTGGCCACCGCGGCGGCGGCGGCGGCGCGTGCGCGCGGGTAGGCTGGCGGTCAACAGCAGGACCAGTGTCGAGACATTCAAAGGACCGCCAACAGGCGGTCCTTTTTCAGGGCTGCCAGGCGGGGTGAAGAGGAGCAAGCCATGACAGCCATGGAGAACGGGTCTTCGCGTTTCGTCTCGCGCCGCCTGAAATCGGTGCCGGCGAGCGGAATTCGCAAGTTCTTCGACCTGCTGAGCACGATAGACGACGTCATTTCCCTCGGCGTGGGCGAGCCTGACTACGTGACGCCAGAGCCAATCCGGCGCGCGGCGGTCGAGAGCATCCAACGCGGCGACACGCACTACACGTCCAACTACGGCCTGCTTGAGCTTCGCGAAAAGCTCTCCGCCCACATCGAGCGGCTGTACGGCGTCCGCTACGACCCCGCCACGGAGATCGTCATCACCAGCGGTTCGAGCGAAGGGCTCGACATCGTGCTTCGCGCAATTGTCGATCCCGGCGACGAAGTGCTCTGCGCGGACCCTTCATACGTCGCCTACATGCCCACCACGGTGATGGCCGGCGGGGAATTCGTCCCGGTTCCGACTCACGCGGCCAACGACTTCCGACTGCTTGCGGGAGACGTCGAAGCGAGCGTCACGGGCCGCTCTCGCGCCCTTCTCATCGGCTATCCATCGAACCCAACGGGCGCAACCATGTCGCGCGAGGATCTCCAGGCCGTGGCAGAGGTGGCCCAACGCCATGACCTGGCCGTGATCAGCGACGAACTCTACGACAGGATGACCTACGAAGGGCAGCACACATGTTTCGCATCGCTGCCCGGGATGCGGGAGCGCACCGTCATCATCGGCGGGTTCAGCAAGGCCTACGCCATGACCGGGTGGCGGCTTGGCTGGGTATGCGCACCTGCAGCCCTGGCCGAAGCGGTGATGAAGGTGCACCAGTACGTCATGATGTCGGCGCCCACGGCGGCCCAGTATGCGGGCATCGCCGCCCTCGACCATGGCGAATCGTTCGTCACAGAGATGGTGGGCGAATACGACCGGCGACGGCGGCTGATCGTCGATGGGTTTCGCGCCATCGGGCTGCCGACTTTCGAGCCGCGGGGGGCGTTCTATGCCTTCCCGGGCATCAGCGTAACCGGGCTTGATAGCACAACCTTCAGCGAATCGTTGCTGACGGAGGAGCGGGTGGCCGTTGTCCCGGGGAGCGCATTCGGGCCGAGCGGCGAAGGCCACGTCCGCGCGTGCTACGCAAGCGGCTACGAGCAGATCGAGCGTGCGCTCGAACGGATCGGGCGCTTCGTGCAGCGCCATCGTTGACCATCGGCGCAAACCATCCCTTCACCCAAGAGATCCCCTGCCGTCTCTCCACGCACGGCCGCAGGCGCACGATTCCTTCCGTAGCGAGGGTGAGGAATGGAATCAAACGCGACAGCGGATGACTTCGACAGGGGAGGACCTGCGCCCGGCCAGGGGCCAGACCTGCTGATACTCTCCGAAGCGGCCCGGCACGCGCTGGCGCCGGGACCGTTGTGCTCGCCCGAGTTTCGCCACGGCTTCGCGCTCGATCAGGGCCGCCTGAGGGGCGCCGTGGTGGTCTCACGGGGCGCGCAGCCCGGGTGGGTCAGGGTCGCGGTGAGTATCGCCGGAGCGGAGCCGGGCGGTTCCGGCGCCGTGGAACTCGACGCCGAGGTACGGCGGTCGTGGCTGCAGGGCGCCGTTGAGGCCACCGACGGCAGGGCCATACCGCCGGTGGCGATCGCGGCAGCAGTCGGAGAGATCGCGGCGCTGCCGGGCCAGCGCGCGGTGCGCATAACGGTTGCCGGCGGGACCCCCAGGACTGGACAACCCCTGCCTGAGGCTCTCCGCCGGCTGATCGAGTGGGTCTCACGATGCGAAGGGCACGAGGGTAACGTCATGACCCGGAGCGCTGCCTGAGGTAGTTACACCAGCTTGCCCGCCATCCGTGGACGCCCCAAACTCCGGCCATGGCAGGCTCTCCACCATCCAATCCGCGGCTGTTGATGCCAATCGCGGCGCTCTTCACCGGAGCCCTCATTGTTTCGAACATCATCGCGGTCAAGATTGCGAACTTCAGCGGCGTCTCGGGGCCGATTGATGATTACTTCCTGCCCGCGGCGGTGGTGGTCTTTCCTGTCTCGTACATCCTCGGCGACGTGCTCACCGAGGTGTACGGCTACGCAGCGGCGCGGCGGGTCATCTGGTCGGCCTTCCTTGCGAATGCCCTCGCGGTGCTCGCCATCGTGGCCGCGCAGGAGCTTCCCTCGGCGCCGTTCTGGGAGGGGAACCAGGCAGCCTACGAGTCCATCCTGGGGCAGACATGGCGCATCGTGGGGGCAAGCTTCACAGCTTTCGTTGTGGGCGAATTCGCGAACTCGATGGTCCTCTCGCGAATGAAGGTCGCAACCGGGGGCCGGTTCCTCTGGGCGCGCACCATCGGCTCGACCATCGTGGGACAGGGCCTCGATTCGGCGATCTTCATCACGATTGCGTTCGCGGGACGCGAAGGCGTGGCACTCTGGCCGATGATCTGGAAGCAGTGGCTCTTCAAGGTTCTCTTTGAGGCCGCGGCCACCCCCATCACCTACGCGGCCGTCGCCGCCCTGAAGCGCTTCGAGGGGATCGACGTCTACGACCGGGACGTGGACCTGAACCCCGTCGCCGTCTGGGAGTGAGCTGCTTGCACGACTGTGGCCAGCGGGAGCACGCTTGACCCATGTCCGAGAACATCTACAAGACCGACGGGACGATCGATCACTTCGAGAACCGGTTCCCGGGCCGGGACTACGAGATCGAGTTCCGGGCGCCCGAGTTCACCAGCGTCTGTCCGATGACGGGCCAGCCGGACTTCGGGACGCTCACCATCACCTACGCGCCGGGCGACCGCTGCATCGAACTACGCAGCTTCAAGTACTACCTGCAGTCATTCCGCAACCGCGGCATCTTCTACGAGGACGTGGTGAACACGATCCTGGACGACATAGTGGCGGCAATCGCGCCGAAATGGGCGATGGTCACCGGCGAGTTCAGCACACGCGGTGGCATCTCGGCACGCGTCACAGCGGCGCACCCCGAAGAGTGACGCGGACAGGTCCGGGCCGTGACGGCAATGGCGCCCCGGCCTAGACTTCACATCCGCCGGGCATGCGTCCACAACGAGCGGAGGGTGCGGCCGGCGAGGTGGCAAGGATGACCGTGAAGGCCGGCCCCGGCGGATACCCCCAGCGGCGCGTGACCGAGGTCCCCAGCGTTTCCGTGGCCCAGATGCGCGAAATCCAGCGCATCGCGCAGGAGGACTTCGGATTCGACATCCTTCAGATTACCGAGGGGGCGGGGCGTTCGATCGCGGAGCTGGCGCTTTCGATGCTCGGTGGCAAAGGACGGGGTCAGCGCGTGACGGTCCTGGCAGGGGGCGGGAACAAGGGCGCCGCCGGGCTGTGCGCAGTGCGCCACCTGGTCAATTGGAACATCGACGCCCACCCGGTGTTCGGGGAGATAGAGACTGAGATGGCGTTCACGACGCGGCGTCAGATCGCCACGTTGCGCGAGATAGGCGTCGTCGAACGCGAGCCGCAGATGAGCGAAATCGACCTCGAAGACGAACTCGCGGGGGCCGACCTGGTGATCGACGCCCTCGTGGGCTACGGGCTGGAAGGGCCGCCATTCGGCCTCGCGGCGGCGCTCACCGACCTTGCGGTGGCCGCGCAAAGGCCGATCCTGGCAGTCGACATGCCCACGGGCGTGAGCGCGACCACGGGCGAGGTGCACACACCGGCCATCCGGGCGACGACGACCCTCATCCTCGACCTTCCCAAGGAGGGAATACTCGAGCCTCGCTGCAGGGCCTGCGTGGGTGAGCTCTACCTTGCCGACCTCGGCATCCCGCGCGCCATCCATGAGCGGATGGGAATCCGCATCGGTGGCCTGTTTTCCGAAGGGCCGATCTTGCGTCTGCGCCGCTGACCGGGGAGTAGAATGCCCCTACCAGTTCCCCGGGGGCCAGCCATGTCGCTTACCCGTTACGTCAAGCCCGCTGCGGATGTAGCACGTCTGCAGGACGTTCTCGCGGCACCATCGTTCCTGGATATCCGCACGTTGTCGTTGGCGTTCGAGACTGACCCGGCGGTCATCGCGGAGCTTCTGCCGCCGCCGCTGGAGCCTGCGGAAACGGCACGAGCGACTGTTTCGGTCAGCGAGATCCGGCGCTCGAACTGCGTTGGTCCGTTCAACGGCGCCGCGATTAACCTGGCCTGCCGTTACAACGGCGAGGACGGGCTTTACTGCCTGACGATGCCGATGAACACGGGCCTCGCCGTTACCTTCGGCCGGGAGCTTTTCGCTGAGCCGAAGAAGCTTGCCGAGATCGACCTCGCAGTTAGTGGCGGGAACGCGCGGGGGACGGTGACTCGCTACGGAATCACGTACATCGAGCTGACCGGCCGATTCGAGGGCGAGCCCACGGAAACGGGCCTCCAATACATCACGCCCCACTACTACTTCCGCTTCCTCCCGGCGGCCAACGGGCGGGGGCTGGCGTTCGATCCCGAGCTTATCCGCGTGACCCACCGGGGAACCGTCCACCGCGCCGCGCGGGGAGAAGGCACCATCACCTTCCGTGAGTCGCGCCATGACCCGGTCATCGACCTGCCGGTGCATTCAGTCACCGGGGCGACACTTAGCGAAGGCGAGACCCACACCTCGGCCAAGGTTGTGACGACGGTCCCGGCCGGGGACTTCCTGCCATATGCCTATGGCAAGCTCGACGACCTGCTGGAGTGGGCGGAGGTAGAAGCGCTCGAAACGGCCTGATGCGCCGCCCGCTCAGTAGCCGCGGCTATCCCACTGGATGTCGCCGGAGCCGGCGAGGTGGGCCTGGTGGCGCGCGGCCACGAAGAGGAGGTCGCTGAGGCGGTTCAGGTAGGGGAGCACCCGGGGGCCAATTGGCTCTTCGCGCGAGAGGGTCAGCGCAACCCGTTCGGCGCGGCGGCACACCGTGCGGGCGACGTGCAGTTGGGCCGCCGCCAGGTCGCCGCCCGGCAGGATAAAGCTCTTCAGCGGCTCCAGGCCCTCGTTCCAGCCATCGATCCACCCTTCGAGCTGCTCGACGTGGCGTGGCTCGACCGCAGGGACCGGCCAGCGCTTCTTGTCCTCTTCGAGCATGCAAAGGTCGGAACCGAGGTTGAAGAGCACCTGCTGGATAACGAAGAAGGCAGGCCGCAGCGACTCGTGTAGCCCGGCGGCCACGGCCACGCCGATTGTGCTGTTCAGCTCGTCGACGGTGCCGTACGCCTCGATGCGGAGACTGTCCTTGGGGACGCGCTGGCCACCGCCAAGGCCGGTCGTGCCATCATCGCCAGTGCGGGTATAGACGCGGTTGATGCGGACCACGGCTACAGCATGCCGCTTTCCCGCCGCGGAATCCAACCGCAGAATAGAGCGAGTTCAGACATCTGCCGCCGTAAGGAGTCGCCCATGGCCACAAAGGCCCTCACACGCTGCAGCCGCTGCTACGTTCCAATCGCCGGGGAGCCGGCGCTGATGGCGGGGCGCGCCTACTGCTGCCAGAGCTGCTCGGTGGGCTCGGTGTGCGAGCACCAGGGGATTCACCGCCCGGCAGCGATGCGGCGGTTCGATTCCCTGTTTGCGCCCTTCCGCGAGGTAGCGCGGCACGGGAGCCCGTATTCGTTCGACCGCCCCGGCACAGGAGGTGGCTCACATGCCTAGTTTCGCCGCTCTCAGGCCGGGCCAGGCGCTCCCGGAGCACACCGTCCGCGCGCGCAACTTCGCAACCGCTTCCGAGAACAAGATCCACGACGACTCCGTGGCGAAGCAGTATGGGTTCGCGGGCGGGCTCGTGCCGGGAGTGACTGTCTACGCCTATATGACCAGGCCTGTGGTCGAGGCTCTCGGGCGCGACTGGCTGGCCCACGGAACGGCCACCGCGAGATTCCTGAAGCCGTTCTACGAAGGCGAAGCAGTGCATGTGCGATCACGCGCGGCAGACGGTGGGGGCGACCTCGCCCGCCTCGACATCGAGGCGTACAACGACGGCGGCCAGCTCTGCGCGGTAGCAACGTTCGCTCTCCCTGCGACGCCCCAGGCGCCGCCTGCGGTCGCGGGATACCCGGCGGCGCCGCTGCCGCGCCCACGCCCGCCCGTATCGGAGGAGGCGCTGCGCGCCATCGATGTGCTGGGGACGGTCGAGGCCACGTACGACGCGCACGTGAAGGCGCCGCGGTTCTGCGACGAGATTGGCGATAACTGGGGAGGCTACTTCGGGCCAAACGCGGTTGGGCACCCGGGCGTCATCATCCGCTATGCGAACTCGGCGCTGGCGGAGAACGTGCAGCTCGACCCGTGGATCCACGTTTCGAGCGACATCACGCACTTCAGCCTGGTGCGTCACGGTGACGCGGTCTCGACGCGGGGACGCGTGGTGGATCTGTTCGAACGCAAGGGCCACAAATTCGTGGACCTCGACCTGCTGATCGTTGCCAACGGCGCGCGGCCCATCATGCACGTGCGCCACACGGCAATCTACGACGTGCGAAAGGTCAGCGATTGACGCGGCAACACGCTTGACCGCCAGGGAAGCGAAGGGGGACGATCGGCTACATGGCGCTGTATGAGTACTACTGTCCGGGATGCGGAACGCGCACGGAGCGCCGCATGCCCATGTCCGACGTACTGCAGTTCGTGGCTTGCCCGAACTGCGGCAAGCAGGCGAAGAAGGTGGTTGGCAACTTCGCAATCGTTGGCCGCGCGGAGGCCAGCATCGGCGACGGCCCCGCTCCCTGGGACGACGGGGGCGGAGGCGACGATGGCGGGGACCACGGACATTCGCACGATTTCGGCGGCCACGGCCATTCCCACGGCCCCGGGGGCCACACCCACTGACGGAATGAAGGGGGGTGGCCGGTGGCCACCCCCCTTCATTTTCCCCGGCCGGGTCGCGGTTACTCGCCGAAGAGACCGCCGACTGCCGCGCAGTCCTTGTTCTTGTCCGCGAGCTTAGTCAGCCGTTCCTCGGCGCCGGCCGGCATGTCACCGACCGGGCTCTCACCGATGTTTTCGAACGCGCTCAGATCCTTGGCGTCCTTGAGGGCCTTCACCTGATCGCTCAGCGCTTTGGCGGAGCTCACGTGCCAGTCCTTGATGTCAGCCGGGGGCTTCATCTTGGCATACGCCTTGGCGAAATCCTCCGTGGGCTCGACGAACGCCTTGAGCAGAGCCCCGGCATCCTCCGAGTCCTTCTCCTCGATGCTGAGCATCGCCTTCGTCAACGCGGTGGCGTAGGTGTTGTAGGCCTTGCACATGTCGGCGACATACTTCTCGTCGGACCCCGTCTGGACGCTGGAGCCAGAACCCGAGTCGCCGCCGTCGTCGTCGTCGTCATCGCCGCAGGCCGCGAACAAGACGCCGAGCGCCATTGGCAAGGCCAGCGCCAACATGAAGATGCGTGATTTCAAAGCTAGATCCTCCCGATTTCGAATGGAATTGCGGTGCGGCTAACGAGCGCTTGCGACTCGGAACCCCATGGCACCATACCATCAACACTGATGGCAGGGTTGAGGCCGGGGTCTGATCGCTGATCCGCCGGTCAGCCGCTACTCACCGAACAATGAGAGCCCCTGACAACCAGGGATATCGCGAGCGGCTGCATCGATGCGGGCGCGCACGGGGGCGGGCGGGTCGGGCAACGGGCTATCGCCGAGGACATCCAAAGAGGCTGACTTCTGCGACTTCGTCAGGTTGCTGGCGGCGGAGCGGATGGTCTTGACTGCATCCTTGTTCCATTCTTCCAGGTCGCCGGGGGGTGATGCCTCCGCCAGCGAGTCCGCCAGGTCGTCGAGGATTTCGGCGACACCGGCAGCGAGCTTTTCGAAGCCAAGGTTGGCGGATTTCGCCGCCAGCTTCTCGAGTTCGATGTTGGTATCGTTCATGGCGTCGCACAGTTCGGCGGTGTAGCTGGCATCGGCGCCGGGCTCATCGTTGCCTCCGCTGCTGCAGCCGGCTGTCAGGACGGAGAGGGCGCAGACAAGACCGAGAACGGCCAGGCCGCCACGACGAGTCATCGAGTCTTCCTCTCTGCATCCACGGATAGGGTCACGCGGTGTATATCGGCAGGAGTGAGCCCGAAACGCACCACTGGCAGTCAGGCAATTCCCCGGCGATCAGGAAGGGCGGCCCGCTGGGCCGCCCTGTGGGGGGGATTGCTACCGAACGTCGCCGAAATCTCGAGCAATTGCGCGACGCGTTCGCGGGGGTAGTCGCCATCGCCCCAGAAGAGCTCGGCGCGCTTCTGGCGTCGGAAGAACAGCTGGATGATGTAGTCCTTGGTGAAGCCGATACCGCCGTGGATCTGCTGACCGTGCGCCACCACGCGGCGGCTGGCGTCGCTGCACCAGGCCTTCGCCATGGCGGTGTCCATGTCCTGCGAGTCTTCGTTCTCACTGGTGGCCCAGGCGGCCTTGTACATGATGAACCGCATGCCATCGACGTCGGTGACCATGTCGGCGGCCTTGTGCTGGATGGCCTGGA
>CAYYYI010000008.1:0-41090 GCA_964475735.1 uncultured Anaerolineaceae bacterium | reverse complement strand
CGCCGTCGCGCACGGCGCGGGTCTGGAGGGAAGCCAGGTCGGACCCCGAGCCCGGCTCAGAGTAGCCCTGGCACCAGTGGGCTTCTCCGCTGGTGATGCGGGAGAGGTGCTCCTTCTGCTGCTCCTCCGTGCCAAAGCGGATGAGGATGGGGCCGATCATCGCCACGCCCATGCCGCCCACCTGCGGCGCGCGCGCCTCCGCCATCTCTTCGTTGAAGACGAACTGCTCCGTGACGCTCATGCCCGCGCCGCCGTACTCCTTCGGCCAATGGGGGGCGATCCAGCCGCGGCTGGAAAGGGCGCCGCGCCACTCCTTCAAGAAGGCCCTATCTTCGTCCTCGGTGAAGGGGTCTCCAGGCACGTAGTTCTTCGGGAGGTTCTCCTTGATGAACCCCTGAACGGCTGTGCGGAAGGCTGCTTCTTCCGGCGAATCGCGGAATTCCATGTTCATCTCCTCTGTGGGACCGGCCGGGCCGGCGTGTCGTGCGCGTAGTCTATGCCCCCGCGCGCGCGGTTTCGAGTGCCCGCTCTTAGTTCCCGCGCGCCGCCCGCTTGCGCGAGCGCCGTCCGCTGCCCAACCTTTCGCGACAGGGAGGGCGAATTGGACCGGTCTCTCAGCGACATTGCCGCCGTCGAGCTCTCCTCGACCGTGCGCGCGGCCTACCTTGGGCGGCTGTTCGCGGACCACGGAGCGAAGGTCACCAGCGCGGCCCTGCCGGGCGCGGAGTGGCCGGCCGAAGATCGCGCCTGGCTCGATCGCGGCAAGGAGCGCCGGACCATTGATTGGCGCACCCCCGCCGGCGCCGAAGAGGTGGATGCGCTCGTCGCCGCCGCGGACGTTGTCGTCGAGGACTTCGGACTGCCGGGGCTGCGCGCCCGTGGCCTCGACCCGGGCCGGTGGCAGGAGCGCGATGCCCGCCTCATCCACGTTTCGCTCACAGACTTCGGCGCCGCGGGCCCCTGGGCGGAACGGCCGGCAACGGACCTCATCGTCAGCGCCCTCTCGGGCATTTGCGGCATCAACGGCTACGCCGATGGCCTTCCGCTGCGGGAGCCGGGCAACCAGGCCTGCATGGTCGCTGCGCTCTCCGGCTTCGTGGGTGTCCTTGCCGCCCTCGCCCACCGCAGCGTGACGGGCGAAGGGCAGACGGTGGACGTCTCGGCGCTCGAAGCGATGGTGGCGGTGCTCTCGCCCTCTGTGCTGCAGACCTCCTACCAGGGGGAGAGCCCGAAGCGGCGCCAGCGCGGGCACGACTACCTCTTCCCCTGCGAAGACGGCTGGGTGAGCCTCGTAATCGCCGCCACGAAGGCCTGGGAGACACTCGTCACAATCTGGGGCATCGAAACGGACCCCACAGACGAACGCTTCCGCACCGAGGCGTCGCGCCGGGCGAACATCGCCGCCATGCGCGACCTGATGAAGCCCGCCATGGAAAAGCACACCCGCGCGGAGATCTTCGCCGCGCTTTCGCCGCTGCGAATCATCAGCGGGATGGCGCTGCTACCCGCGGAGCTGGCCAACGACCCCCACCTGCGCGAGCGCGCCAGCCTGCTCACGGAGGGTGGCTTCACGATCCCGGGGCCGTCCTTCCGCATGGTCGATGACGGCTCCGCGCCGCTCGCCGCAGGGGACGAGTGATGGCCACGCGACTCCCGCTCGATCACGTCTTCATCACCGACCTGACGCAGGCGTGGGCGGGCGCGTACGCCACGCAGCTGCTCGCCGACTTCGGTGCGACGGTGATCAAGATCGAGTCGCGCAACCGGCCCGACCCGTGGCGAGGCGGGTTCCAGTCGGAGCGGGGAATCCAGGCCTACCCGGCCGACGGCCCCGGCGAACGACCTTACAACCGCTCCTACCTTGCCAACAGCGTCAACCGGAACAAGTACGGCATCACCCTCAACCTGGGGACGGACGATGGCCGCCGCCTCTTCCTTGACCTCGTCCGGCGCAGCGACGTGGTCGCCGAGAACTTCACACCCCGCGTGCTCGGCAACTTCGGGCTCGGCTACGGGAGCCTGCGCCGCGTGAAGCCGGACATCATCCTCCTTTCGATGCCCGCCTTCGGGCTGACCGGCCCCTACAGCGACTACCCCGGCATCGGCGGCACCGTCGACCCGATGTCGGGCAACAGCTCGCTGCTGGGAGAGCCTGGCGGCATCCCCCAGACCTCCGGCGTGATGTACCCCGACGCGATCGCCGGCCTGAACGGAGCCGCCGCCGTGCTGACCGCGCTCCACCGGCGGGCCGCCACCGGGCTGGGCTGCCACATGGAGGTCTCGCAGCAGGAATCGATGATGGCCATGATCGCCCCATTCATCGCGCGGGCCGGGCAGGGCACCCCCGCGCCCTTCGGCAACGCCGACCTGGCCATGGCCCCGCACGGCATCTACGCCTGCGCCGGGGGAGAATGGCTGGCGCTGGCCGTGCGCGACGACCGCGACTGGGCCCGGCTGGTTGACGCCTGCGGAGATGCTCTGGGGCCATACCGCACACATGTCATCGAAGAGCGCCGCGCGCATCTGCCTGAGATCGATTCCGCCATCGGCGCCTGGGCGGCTGCCCGGTCCGCCGCCGAGGCTGAGGAAACCCTCCTCGCTGCGGGCGTGCCCGCTGCCCGCGTGCGGACCATGAGCGGCGTGCAGGCGTGCCCGCAACTTGCCGCGCGCGGCTTCATGCTCGATATCGAACAGCCCGAGGTGGGACTGCACCGCATGGCGGGCGTCGCGCTGCGGCTCTCAGCCACCCCCGGCAGCGTGCGGCGTCCTTCGCCCGGGCATGGGGTTGACAGCCGCCATGTGCTGCGCGAGTTCCTCGGCCTGGGCGATGACGAGGTAGACCGCCTCGAAGCGGCCGGGATCACCGGCGAAGGCCCGCCCACGGACTGATCGGCGCTACTTCTTCGCCGGCGCCGTCGTGGGTGTTGGAGTCGGTGTGGGGATGGGCTGGTCACCCCAAACGTACGTGCGAACCCCGAACGAATCGCCCGCCGGCGCCGGATTGAAGATAGCCTCGAAGGTCCCGTTGCCCCCGGACGTCATGGCTGCGGGCTTCGCGTCGCCGCCCGCGACGGCGATCACCCGGCCGTGGCCGTCTGTCAGCGCCACCCAGACGCGGACGTGGTTTGCCATCCGCGCGGAAGTGTTCCGAACCTGCCCCGGCACATGCAGGCGGCCCTGCGCGTCCGTCGTAGGAAGGCCGGTGTACACCTCTATCCCGTAAGTGGGCGCCGGTCCCGAACCGTCGTCCGTGTACTGCGTCACATCGACGCGGCACCCGTCGAAATCCGGCGCCGGGGCCTCGAAGGCGATGTTGAAGGGAGCGGCGCGCCCGCCCGAGATGGCCGGGAGCAGCGCCTCGCCGGTTGCCTCCGCCACCACCGCCCCGCCCGAAAGCAGTTGCGCCCTGAGCAGCACCCGCGAGACCGGCCGGTCGAGCCCGTTCGCCACTTCTCCCGTCGCGCGCACGGCGCCCGCGGCGTCCACCTGGCAGGCCACGCGCCCGGATGCAACCGTCCCGGCCGTGAACGGCTCTCCCGCTGCACCATCGGCGGCGAGCGCGGGCAGGGCCAGCCGGTAGGCGGCGCCGGGCTCTCCCTGGCCGTTGGCGCCGGCGCCAACGCCGAACGCGGCCAGCGCCACGCCCGCGCACGCAAGTACGGCCGCTGCCAGGGCCGGGGCTCTCTTCATACCACCTGCTCAGCCGCCGCCGTGGGCGGGAATGCGCTGCACTCTACGCGCCCCGCGAACGCCGGGATACTGCGAACCTGTTACGGATCGGCAGCGGTCAACGGGCGGCGCGCCGGTTCGAAAGTGCGCAGACAAGGCTCCGCCCGATCGCCCCCTCCTCGTCGTAGATGGCGCACTCCGCCACCGCGATGCCCTCGTCGGCATGGTGCGACGCGACTTCAAAGCCCAGCCACTCGGTCGCCGGCAGGCGGTGCAGGTAGAGCGTGATGTCGGCGTTCACGAACTGCAGCCCGGCGTTCCCCGAATTGGCGAACGGGTTTGTGAAGTCCGAGGCGAAGGCCGCGCGCACGAAGGGCGTCAGTTCCTCCCCTTCCACCAGCGGGCGGGTCTCGCGCAGCCAGGCGCGCTTCCGTTCGGTGCTGCCAAAGCCGTGGTCGATGACGCGCGTCTCCCACATCGGCTCGCGGCCGCCGGGCGCCTCGCGCGGAGCGAGCTCGGCGGGGCCTGGAACCTGCCACGACGGGGGGCTCCAAACCGTACCCTCCGGATTCTCGGACCGCTTCAGGAAGACGACGCTGGCGCGCGCGATCGAGGTGTCGCCCGATACGAACTCCGCGTCGGCCACACGGATGCGGTTGCCCTCGCGCACCAGGGTGGTGCGCACCTCTGCCGGGGCGAAGGGCGGCATGCGGTAGAGGTCGACTGTCAGGCGCGCGCAACGGAAGGCAGGGTCGCCCCAGCGCGCTTCGATCTCGTGGGCGAGCAGGCCCGCCACCACGCGGCCATGGAGGGAGTTCGGGTCCCACGGGCCCCGGCAGATGTCGTTGGGAGCGTACTGCCCCCCTTCGCGGTTGAAGAAAGGTGTTCCGGGCATTGTGGCGCCGATCATGTGGCGCGGGCGCTCAACAGCCAACCGCGCGCCCGCTCCTTCGTTCGGAGGGTTATCATTCGCCGCACAAACCCCCGGGGAGACAACGTCATGCTTCGCCAGGAGAACTACGAGACCATCCAGATCGAAAAGAGCGGCGGCGTCGCCGTGCTCACGCTCAACCGGCCCGAACGGCTCAACGCCGTCAATGGCGCCATGCACTCCGAGCTTTCCACGCTCTTTGACGACATCCAGCGTGATGGCGACGTCCGCGCCGCCGTCCTCACCGGAGCGGGACGCGCGTTCTGCGCAGGCGGTGACTTCGGGACCGATTCTGGCATGGGCTCGAACATGCGCCTCAAGACCGGCCTCTCGCTCATGCAGGAGGCCCGCCGCATCGTCGACACCCTGCTCGACCTGGAGAAGCCGCTCATCGCCGCCGTGAACGGCGCGGCCGTGGGCCTGGGGGCCACCGTGGCGCTGCACTGCGACGTCGTCATCGCCGCCCGCAACGCCCGCTTCGGCGACCCCCACGTGAAGATGGGCATCACTGCCGGCGACGGCGGCGCAGTCATCTGGCCGCTGCTCGTGGGCGTGAACCGCGCCAAGTACATGCTGATGACCGGCGACCTCGTCTCTGCCGACGAAGCCATGGCAATGGGGCTCGTCAACCGCGTCGTGGACGAGGGCGAAGCCCTGGCCGAGGCCACTGCGCTGGCGAAGCGGCTGGCCGCGGGCCCGTCCTTCGCCATCCAGTCGTCGAAGACCTCGGTGAATAAGCTCTTGAAGGCGGTCTCGAACCTCGTTCTGCCGCTCTCCCTGGCGCTGGAAGAGGTCTCCATGACGAAGGACGACCATCGCGAAGCGGTCCGCGCCTTCCAGGAGAAGCGCGAGCCCCGCTTCACGGGGAGATAGGCGCCCGCGCTACCCCCGCGGCAGCCCCAGCCCGCGGGTGGCAATGATGTTCCGCTGCACCTCGCTCGTGCCGCCGCCAATCGTGGCCGCCGCCGAGTGGAGCTGGAACCGGCCAAGGCGTCCCATGAGGGGCTCCCACCGGCTCTGGCCCCGGCTGGTTACGAGACTGAACATCCCGGCAAGGTGGAACGCCACGGTCGCCATCCGCTGCTCCAGCTCGCTGGCGAAGAGCTTGACGATGCTCGCCTCGTAGTTGGGCACCTGGCCCCGCGCCTGCATGGAAACGACGCGGAGGCTGAGCGTACGTGCCACCTGCACCTGCACGAGCATCTCCACGAGCCCGTGACGGGTCTGGGCCGTCAGGCCCGCGGGGCGCGTCTTGCGCGCCCAGTCAATTAGCTCGTGCAGGATGGCCTCGTACTCGACGCAGAGGTCGACCAGGCTGCGCTCGAAGTCGAGCGTGGTTGCGGCTACGTACCAGCCGCGGTTCTCTTCGCCGACGATGTTCCGCGCGGGCACGCGCACGTCTTCGAAGTAGACCTGGTTGAAGCCTTTGTTGCCAACCATGTTGATGATGGGCGACATGGAAATGCCCGGCGTCTTCATGTCGAGCAGGAAGTAGCTCAGTCCTTTGTGCTTCGGCGCCGCAGGATCGGTGCGGGCGAGGAGGATCATCCAATCGGAAATGTGCGCGCCCGAGGTCCAGATCTTCTGACCGTTGACCACGAAGTCGTCGCCGTCACGGACAGCGCGGGTCTGCACGCTCGCCAGGTCGGAGCCGGCCCCGGGTTCGCTGAAACCCTGGCACCACCTCTCTTCGCCGGCCAGGATGGGCTGGATGAAGCGCTCCCGCATCCACTCCTCGCCGTACTGCATGAGCGTTGGAGCCACCCAGCCGATGCCGACGCCCCCAAATCGCGGCGCCCGGGATCGGGCCATCTCCTCCTTGAGGATGAACTGCTGTATCACGGGCAATTCGGCCCCGCCGTACTTGCGCGGCCACGCCGGGGCAACTAGCCCGCGCGACTGAAGGCGCCGCCGCCATTCCAACATCGCCTCGGGATTTCGTTCATGGCCGCTCGCTAGCACGCCCCATTCGCCTTCACCTGCATCGCCCTGTAATTGGGGCGGGAGGTTGGTGGCGATCCAGTCGCGCATTTCGTGGCGGAAGACAGCTTCTTCAGGAGAGTCGCGAAAATCCATGGCGAAAGTGAGTATACGGTAGGCGCTGAATTGAACCCCAATTTCGCCCGCCGACGCTCCAGAGAACTGCGTGTCGCGCCGATACACACGGTGTGACTTCAATGGGGCTGCCAAATGGCCAGCGCGCGTGACTTCCTCTGGCTGCTCGACAATGAAGAGCTCCTCCAGCTCATGCTCTTCGCCTGCCCGGATGGCATCGTCGTCGCAGATTGCGGGGGAAAGGTGATCCTGTACACCGGGTCGGCAGAACGGATCTTCGGGTTCGCGCCCATCGAGGTGCTTCGCCGCGAAGCCTCGGGCCTCTTCGCCTCAACCGGGGAGTGGCAGGAGTTCTCCTCCGTCCTCGGCGACTTCGGCGCCGTCACGAACATGGAGATGCAGGCGATCCGCAAGGAGGGTGACCCCTTCTGGGTGGCTGTCTCCGCGTCGGTGCTCCGCGACCGCTATGGCGAGTCCATCGGCACGGTGCTCTATGTGCGCGATCACAGCGCCATGCGGCTCATTCAGAACACTCTGCACGACCGCAACCGCCAGCTCAACGAGCTTGTGGATGAGCTTGACTTTCTGGCCCGGCATGATCAGCTCACGGGCCTGCTCAACCGCGGCAGCGCCATGGAGGCTGCGCACCGGCCGCTCATCGCCTGCGGGCTCACTGGCCGGCCGTTCGCCGTCGCGGTCTTCGACATCGACAACTTCAAGAAGGTGAACGACGCCTACGGCCACCTGGCCGGGGATGAGGTCCTCCAGTCGCTGGCGGGTACCATGCGGCAGGCGGCGCGTGGAGGGGACATCATTGGCCGGTTCGGGGGCGAGGAGTTCGTGGCCTTCTTTCCCGGCGCTACCCTGGAACAGGCTGTCGTGGTGGCCGAGCGCGTGCGCGTCTTCGTGAAGGAGGCGCACATTCCCGTCGGCGATGGTGTCTTCACCAACGTTACCGTCTCCGCAGGCGTGGCCGTCATCCCCGGGTGCGCCGAAAACCTCCGCGATGCCATCCGCGTGGCCGATGACAGGCTCTACATGGCCAAGCGCGCAGGCCGCGACCGGATCGCCTGGCGCGATGACGAGCAAACCGAAGATCGGAACAGGAGCGCAGCATGAACCCCGAGGTCTCGTTGAGCTACGAAGCCCGCGACCGCCTCCGCGTGATTGTGAACCGCACAACGGAGCTCACGCCGCTCAAGGCCGTCGCCACCAGGGCAATCCAACTGGCAGAAGACGAACGCACGGCGGCGATGGACCTTGCCACTGTAATCAGCTCCGACCAGGCCCTGACGGCGAAGCTGCTGCGCCTCTCCAATTCCGCTTACTACGGTTATGCGCGCCGAATCAGCAATGTGCGCGAGGCAGTGATCCTCCTTGGCATGCGCACGGTTCGCTCCGTCGCCATCGCCTCCGCGATCATCGACGCCCTGCGCGCGCCCGATTCGGAGGAGTTTGACCAGGATCTCTTCTGGGCGCACAGCGTCTGCGTCGGCCTCGTTGCCGAGGCGGTCGCCCGCGAGACCCGCGTCGCCAGGCCCGAGGATGCCTTCACGGCGGGCGTGCTTCACGACATCGGCAAGCTTGCCATGATGCTCTGCGAGCCCGGGCTCTTCAACGATGTCATCGACCTTGTCGTCTCGGAGGGGATGCGCTATCGCGATGCCGAAGTGCGCGTCTTCGGTGTGGGGCACGAGCACGTGGGCGGGCGCCTGGCGCAGCGCTGGAAGTTCCCTGAACCGCTTGTGAGCTCCATCAAGGCTCACCATCCATCGAACCCGGGCCGCAGCATCGAGACGCTCGATGACGTTGTGGCCTACGCCAACCTGGCCTGCAACCGCGAGGGGCTCGCCTGCGGGTTTGACTTCACCAATCTCGATGAGCGCAAGCCGATCGATGCTCTGCCCCCTCGGGTTGAGGAGGCGATTGAACGCGTTCCCGGGGGAATGCGCACGCTTGAGGACAAGGCCCGGGCCTTCCTGTTGCACGTGACCGCCCGCACTCCCCGCTGGTACGCCAACCTCATGGCAGCCAACGGCCCCGAAGATCTGGACGAGCCGGCAACCGCCGAGGGACTTCTGGCGAGTTCTGAAGATGCGGCCTGATGGGCGCACCTTTCTGGCCGAATCTCTGATCAGGGGATGATGTGGCCGTGACTGACCTTGAATCACTGGTTGCCGATGGACTTGAGGAGCCGGCAATAACTCGCCGGCGCCAGGCTGTGCGTGTCATCAGCCTCGTCCTCTGGGCGGCTGTGGTGGCCTTCCAGATCGGGATGGCGGTCATCACCCCGGGCGTGTTTACGATTGCGCTGGCCGTTGGCGTCGTCGTGTTGTGCCTTGCCATGAACTTCCAGATCGTGCTCATGCTCTGGACAGGCAACCGCAACTGGTCGCTCATGGCGGCGAAGCTGCACGGCTCGGCCTACCTGAGCGATCTCAACGATCTCCCCAACCGCAACTACCTGTTGGCGGAAATCCGGCGAGAGATGCCGCGCGCTCGCGAGACCGGCAGTACGTTTACCCTTGTCCAGGTCTCCTTCGATACGCTCGATGAGATCCGCGAACGGCGGGGTGCGGAGTTCTGCGACCGCGCTCTCAACGCCCTCACTGAGCTCCTGCGGCGGGTCACCCGGCAATCGGACTTCGTCTCACACACAAGCGGCCCGCGCTTTGTCGTCATGCTCAACGAATGCACAGTTGAGCAGTCCTGGATCTACCTGCAGCGCATTCCCGCCACCATCGCCGTGAGCGATGGGCGGATGATGTACGAGGTCCCGCTTTCCGTGCGGCTTGCCCAGTACGACATGGAATCCCTTTACGCCACCGATGTGGTGCGCGACGTCGAAGAGTCGGCCCCGCTGCGCAGGCGCGAAGACCTGGCCCAGCAGCGCTCCTGGACAGAAGCGGCCTGAGTTCAGGGGTCTCCGCCTTCCCCCACCCGGTGCAGCTTGAGGAAATTGGTCGAGCCCCAGGTCACGGGGTGGCTCGCCACCACCACCACCTCTTCGCCCCATCCAAGGTGGCCACCCGCTGTCAATAGCTGGTCGGTCACGCGGAGAAGCTCCTCTGATGTGGTCACCCTCGGCCCCAGCAGGGGCACCACGGAACGCGCCAGCGAAAGCCGTTGCCAGACCGCCTCATTCGGGGTGATCGCGAAGATGGGCGCTTCCGGATGGACCTTGCTGAGCAGAAATGCCGTGTAGCCGCTGCGCGTGTGGCAGACCACGGCGCGCATGTTCGGGTCCGACTCCACGATGCGGCGAGCGGCAATCGCCACCACATGGGAGTGGTCGTCCGTCTCCGGCCGGGCC
Source organism: uncultured Anaerolineaceae bacterium (assembly GCA_964475735.1). Lineage (GTDB taxonomy): Bacteria > Chloroflexota > Dehalococcoidia > Tepidiformales > Tepidiformaceae > UCB2. Next base: position 31,122 of record CAYYYI010000008.1, on the reverse strand, counting down.
AGCGCCGCGCGGTCGGGCGGAGCGACTGACTCCGCTCTCCGGATAATGCGGTCCATCATGGCCACCGACTCAACCGGGTAGCGCCCGATCGCCGTCTCGCCGCTCAGCATTAGGGCATCGGACATGTCCCACACGGCATTGGCGACATCGCTCGCCTCGGCCCGGGTCGGACGGGGGGAGTCGACCATCGACTCCAGCATCTGCGTGGCCGTGATCACCGGGATCATCTCCGCCGCGGCGCCGGCGATGATGCGGCGCTGCTGAAGGGGCACCTCCTCGGGCGGCATCTCCACGCCGAGGTCGCCCCGGGCCACCATCACCCCGTCCGCCTCCGCCAGGATGGCATCCAGGTTCTCCACCGCGCGGCGGCGCTCGATCTTGGCGATGATCGGCGTCTCCGCACCGAGCGACGCCACCAGTGCGCGCGCCTCCGCCAGATCGGATGGCTGGCTCACGAAGCTCAGCGCGAAGAAGTCCACCCCGCATTTGACGCCGGCGCGGACCGCCTCACGGTCGCGTTCGGTCAGGGCGGGCGCAGTGAGGTTCGAGCCCGGGAAGTTCACACCCTTGTTCGGGCCGAGAAGGCCCCCCACCACTACGCGGCATTCCAGCCCGTCGCCAGTGACACGCTGGACCTCGAGCTCGATGTTGCCGTCATCGAGTAACACCTGGTCGCCGGGGGCGACGTCCTCAGTGAGGTGAGGGTAGTCGACGGTTATCAGCGCCGGGCTGCCCTTCACAAGCTGTCGCGTGAGCGTGATCTTGGCCCCGCTCGCAAGGTCGAGCGGCCGGCCCCCATCTGTGGGTCCCGTGCGCAGCTTCGGCCCTCCCAGGTCCAGCAGCACGGCCACGGGCTTCCCGGCTTCCGCCGCCACCTCGCGCGCGAGCGCCGTCGAGCGCACGTGCTCTTCGATTGCGCCGTGACTTGTGTTGAGCCGGGCCACGTCCATGCCCGCGGCAATCATGGCCGCCAGCGTTTCGCGGTTCAGGGAGGCCGGGCCGAGCGTGGCGACGATCTTCGTGTGCCTCATGCCGCCAGTGTACGACTCGCCTGTTAGCGTGGCGTGTACGGCCGGCGAACGCCGCTGTGCCGGCCGGGGCCCTGTTGCCTCTGCCCCATCGCCTGTGGCCTACTCCTCCCATGCCCCTCAAGGCCCGCGAGTTCCTCTTCCACACCGAAGACCTGGCCCTGGCGGCGCTGCCGCCCGGCTTCCCCCGGCCGGAGCGCAAGGTCATGTGGACCATCCTCCAGTTCCACTACGGCGACCCGCGCGTCCACTTCGAGCTTCAACCTCAGCCATCGCGGGGAATCGTGGAGCTGGGCCTGCACTTCGAAGGGCCGGTTGAGTTCAATGACCGCTGGGCCGCGCTCGTGGCCGAGCATGCCCCCGGGCTGGTGGCCGCCCTGGGCGACGCCTGGGAGCTCGAGGCCTGGACGCCTTCCTGGCGCCGCCTGCACCGGACGTGGTCCTTCACGGAGCTCACCGCAGACCTTGCCCGCGAGGTCGCAGAGCAGTTCGCGCTCGCTCTGCAAGTCCTGCTCCCGATTGTGGAGGAGGGACGTGTGACCATTCCGGCGCTGCCGCCAATGGCCCAGGCGCAGAAGCCCCGGCCGGGCGAGCACTGGCGACGCTCCCGCGAACGGCGTGAACGCGCGGGGCGCTAGTTCTGGAAGACCGTTTCCAGCTTCGACGTGATGTCGAAGTACTCCTGAAACGTCTGGTTGAACCGGTAGAAGGCGTCCCGGCGATGGTAGTCCTTGCCGCGCGCGAACTCGGTTTCGTCCCTCAGGTCGAGCGAATTGAGCGTGTACTCGTGCTCCGCCCGGCCGTGCTCCTTGATGTTCTGCAGCATCGCCTTCCAGCCTTCAACCGGCTGGACGAGCGTGAAGTCGAGCTCCTCCGCGCGGCGCGCGTCGATTTCCCGAACGTCCTTGACCTCGAACGCCTCGAAGTCGATCTCGAAATAGCGGCCGTCCACTGCCACGCCGATTTCGGCGTCGCAGGCGCCCAGGCGCTTGAAGCTGTCGGAGCGATTGAGCAGTTCGGCCGCTTCTCGGAACCACTCAGCGGAAGGGAACACAGGCATCGGCGTACCTCCGGGATGTCACGGGGCGAGCGGCAGACTCCGCGGCAGGCTCGGGCCCCGGCGATCTTGGAGGTTTGAGTTTAACGCACGGTTACAGGAGTTACAAATGTAGTAAACGTGCTAAGGAAAGGCGGGGTTCTCCAGGTACTGCTTCAGGCTCATGCCCTTCTGGTCGCGCGCCGAGAGGACGGGCTCGGCCACCGGCCATTCGATGCCGATGTCCGGGTCGTTCCAGGCGACGGTGCCCTCGGAAGGCGGCGTGTAAAGCCCCGTGCACTTGTACTGCACCTCAGCGAAGTCGCTCAGCGTCACGAATCCATGGCCGAAGCCCTCAGGCACGTAGATCTGGCGCATGTTCTCCGCGCTCAGTTCCACCGAGACCCACTTCCCGAACGTCGGCGAACTCATGCGCAGGTCAACGGCGACGTCGAGAATCGTCCCCATGGTGCAGCGCACCAGCTTCCCCATGGGTGCGGTCATGTCCTGGTAGTGAAGCCCGCGGAGGACGTTCTTCGCCGAACGCGAGTGATTGTCCTGCACAAAGTCAAGGTCGAGCCCGGCCTCGGCGTAGGTGCGCTTGTGCCAGTTCTCAATGAAGAAGCCGCGCTCATCGCGGAAGTAGGCGGTGTCGATGAGCACCACCCCCTGGAGCTTCGTGGGCGTAACGGTGATGTCCAAGTGCGTCCCCTTTCGCGGTTGCTAGTGGGAATTAGGCAATGGGCGGCGGGCACAGGCAACAGGGCCGGGCTGATGGAGGGGCGATTGACGTCACATGAACTTTCCCCCACACTCCGGGCCACTTTCTGGGAGGTCTGGGGCCACGCGAACGAGCCATGGGGCGGCCGTTGCAGCGACTGCTGTGCTACCTGGCGCGGCCTGAAGCCGGGGAGACGCCGACTCCGCAGACTCCGCACCAGCTGAAACCGGGCGCCGTCTGCGAGGCCCTGCCGCCGTTACGGAGAAGCAGCCATGTTTGAAGCCACCGCTCTCATTCCCATCGCCGACAGCGATGGCGTGCGCTTCCCCGATTCGATCCTCGTCGAGCTTCGCGGCCGCCTTGTAACTCTCGCTGGTGGCCTCACTGCCGAACACGATGTCAGCGGCGTGTGGATCGCCCCCGATGGCCGCCAGTTCGCCGAACCGATGACCCCCTACACCGTCGCCCTTCGCTCGTGGTGGCAGCTGCCGGAGTTCCTCGCCATCGTTGCATGGGCCCGCGAAGCCTTCCGCCAGCATGCCATGTTCATCCGCGTCGCAGGCGTCCCGGAGGTCTGGCCCCCGTAGCGAGGTCTGGCCACCCCATCCCCTGTCCTGTAGCATGTGCTTCAAGAAGGGACCTCCACGATGCGCACCTACGCCACCCTCGATGGTGAGATGTACGATCTCGACGCCCTCGCGCCCGCCGAACGCGAGCACTTCGAATGCGCCTTCGCCGCCTATGCCGCGGGCATGGACTGGTCCCGCTTCATGAACACCCTCGTCGATGGCCCCGAAAACCCGCTCATCGAGCCCGGCCGCCGCATCACCCGCCGCACCCTCGATAGCCCCCTCTACCGTGTCCTCCTCGACCTCGGCAGCCGCCTCGGCATCCAACAGGGAAAGTTCCAGCCCGCCCCGGGCGACGATCCCGCCGCCAACCCCCTTCAGGACGCCGGCCTCCTCGTCGCCGAAGCCGCCCGGCACGCCGGCGTCAGCGTGAAGGCGGTCTACCTGGCCATCGAACGCGGCGACCTCATCGCCACCCGCACCCGTCCTGCGCGCGTCAGCGAACGCAGCTTCCGCCGCTGGATCATCAACGCCGCCCGCCAGGAGGCCGGCCGCAAGGCCACCCGCCACGCCAGCTGAAACGCTTGCGTCTGTCCCCAGAGGGCAAGCTCCACGCCGGCAGCCTGGCCACCAAACCCCTTCCGCCTCCGGCGTCGCCACCGCGCACCACGCACCACTGAGCCCCCCGCCAAACCGGCCCCTTACCCTGAAGCCGTATAATCAAAGGCAGGAGGTATCCAGAGCCGAACCATGAACTTCTTCAAGACAACGCTGCTGCTTGCGGTGCTGACCGGCATCCTCGTTGCCGTCGGTGGCCTCATCGGGGGCGTGAGCGGGATGGTCCTCTTCCTCATCATCGCCGCGGCCATGAACTTCTTCGCCTTCTGGTTCAGTGACAAGATGGCCCTGCGAATGGCTGGCGCCCGCGAAGTGAGCGAGGCGGAAGCGCCGCGGCTGCACGCCATGGTGCGCGAGGTGGCGAACCTCGCCAACATGCCCATGCCGCGCGTCTTTGTGGTCCAGAACCATTCGCCGAACGCCTTCGCCACCGGTCGCAGCCCGAGCCGGGCTGTGGTGGCCGTGACCACCGGCATCCAGCGCCTCCTCACCGAGCGCGAACTGCGCGCCGTCATCGGCCACGAAATGGGCCACGTCAAGAACCGCGACATCCTCACCAGCTCCATCGTGGCCACCGTTGCCGGCGCCATCGCCCTCATTGGCAACATCCTCATGTGGAGCTCGCTCTTCGGCCGCGGCGACAACCGCAACCCGCTCCTGATGCTCCTCGGCATCATCGTCGCGCCCATCGCCGCCACGCTCATTCAGCTCGGCATCAGCCGCACGCGCGAATACGCCGCCGACCGCACAGGAGCGGAGATCACCCACGACCCCGACGCCCTCGCGAGCGCGCTCGAGAAGCTCCATCGCGGCGTCGAGGTGCTGCCCATGGAAGCCACGCCCAACCAGGAGGCCGTTTCGGCCCTCTACATCGTCCACCCGTTCCGGGGCGGCGGCATGGCGAACCTCTTCAGCACTCACCCGCCCATGGAAGAGCGCATCAAGCGCCTCCGCCGCATGTCCTACGGGAAGTAGCCCCGGGGGACAAAGGAAAGAACTGCGAGAGGGCCCTTCCGGGCCCTCTCCTGGTTGGAGCGCTGGCGTGCGTCCAGGGTGTGCTCCCCGCCAAGCAGCCGCGTCGCCGCGGCAATGGTGGGCGTTACCGTTTCTTCACGCAGCGGGGCTTGACACGCTTCGAAAAATGAATGAATCTTCATTTAGTAAATCTTCATTCAGCTAACGGCCATTCACTTTGGCCAGGGAGTGTGCAATGCTTATCGACATGTTCAGCGAAGTCCGCGCCCGGGAGCGCGAGCTCGACGCCCGTTCGCTCGAAATCTCGCAGCGCATGCAGTGGTATGATGCGCAGACCGTGGAGCGGCTCGAACGCGAGCTCAGCGCCGCGCGGGGCCGCCTCCAGATGGGAGCGAACATGATGGCAGGGGCTCGCTAGTGCCAAAGGTGGCCGAAGCCCACCTTGTGGCGCGGCGCCAGTCGATCCTGGAAGCCGCCTGCAAGGTGTTCTGCACCAAAGGGATCCAATCAGCGACTATGGCCGACGTGGCCGCCGAGGCGGGCATTTCGCCTGGCGCCATCTACCGCTACTTCCCCAGCAAGGACGACCTCGCCCACCACTGCATGGCCGATACCGAGGCCGTCCACTCTCGCTGGAAGATGCCTCTCGAGCCCGGCGCAGACCCCCTCCAGGAGATGATCGAGCTCGCCCGGCTCACTTTCTCGCTGCTCACCGGGCCCATGGAGCGCTCCGACACCATTCTCATGCTCGAGCGGGTGCTTGCCGGGGTGCGTGAGGGTGACGAACCTGCGCTCCAGCGCATCCGCGAGGAAGAGGTGCAGGCAGCCACGGGCGTCGCCCGGCGGCTCGCCGCTGCCCAGGCCAGCGGCGAACTCCCAGCTGACCTGAACGCGCAGCTCTTCGCCGAGGCCATGCTCTCCTTCTACTGGGGCTCACGCATTGCCCACCTCATCGATCCCCGCGCCGACATCGAAGGTCACCTGGAACAGCTGCTGGGCATGTTGGTGCGCGCTTCCGGGCAGCAGTAATCCCGCGGCCACTGCCGAAAGAGGCGCCCGGCCACTCAATCTTCAAGGGTTTTTCCCCGCATACACCGGGTGTTCACCATTAGATGCTTGTTGTAGCCGCGAGCAGATCAGATGTTGCGCATCGCCTCACTGCTTCACCGGGAGAAGCCATGTCCGGACCTGGGCAGACAGACAACCATGCGCGGGAGCAGGCCTTCCTCGCGGAGGCGCTGACCCGGGCGCAGGGGGCATTGGCCACGGCAGCGCCCCGCTTCATCGCTGCACACCCGGGCGCGGAGGACGATGTGCGGACCTACCTCGCCGAGCCACTCGACGAACCACCGCCCGAGCCCGCCGGGCCACTGAGGGCACTCTTCGACGAGGACATCCGCCCCCTGCGCGTCGAAATCGCGGCCATTGAAGACCTCACAAGGCGGCTCGAGACCGCCCCTTTGCGCGAAGTGCTGCGCCAGGCCCTCGTGCGCGAACACACCACCCGCAACGTGACTGTGGAGCTGAAGAGGCTGGGTGAGCGGGACCCACGATTCGAGGACGTGAGCACGCGCATCGACGTGCTCGCCAGGCTGATTACTGCCTGGGCGGAGCAGTTCGGCCCGCACGCGCCAAAGGAACCTACCCCGTGAACCTGACCACCGGGCTTGTCCTGCCCCAGAGGTCCTCCAGCCGGTAGAAGGCCCGCTGTTCGGGTGAGAACAGGTGCACTATCAGATCGCCGAAGTCCAACAACACCCAGCCGCTCGCGGGCGTGCCCTCGGCGTGGCGCAGATCATGCCCCTCAGGCTTGAGGTTCTTTTCGAGGTGCTCGGCCAGCGCGCTAAACTGGGGTGGGGATTGCGCCGTGGCGATTACGAAGTAGTCGGTGAAACTCGTCACGCGCGAAACGTCGATCAGCGCGATGTCGAGCGCCTGGCGGTCGGACAGGATATCGACGGCCCGTTGGGCCAGTGATTCGGAATCCAGGAAACGCGCTCCTTCCCCGCAGTCCCGGGGTACGAAAGGATCTTACCACAGCCATGCCAGCACCCCGCGTAGTCGTTGGGATGTCCGGCGGAGTCGATAGCTCCGTGGCGGCGGCGCTTCTCCTCGAACAGGGTTACGAGGTCATCGGCGTCACCATGCGTCTCTGGACGGAAGCGCGCCCGTCCGAGCTTCGCGGCCGCCAGCAGTGCTGCAGCGTCGAAGACATCGACGATGCCCGCCGCGTCGCCGGGCAGCTTGGCATCCGGCACTACGTGGCGAACTTCGAAGAGGAGTTCCGCCGGCACGTGGTCGAGCCGTTCGTCGCCGAGTACGCTGCTGGCCGCACCCCCAACCCTTGCGTGCGCTGCAACGAGCGCATCAAGTATCGTGCCCTGCTCGATCGCCTCCCCGCCTTCGATGCGGAATTCATCGCCACCGGCCACTACGCCCGCGTTGTGGGGCCCACTCCCTCCTCCCTCCTCCCTCCTCCCCCTTATCGCCTTCTCCGCGCCGTAGACCCCGCCAGGGACCAGTCGTACGTGCTCTACATGCTGGGCCAGGAGCAGCTTTCGCGGCTCCTCCTGCCCTGCGGCGAACTGACCAAGGCCGAGGTCCGCGCCGTTGCCCGGCGGCTCGGCCTCGAAACGGCCGCCAAGCCCGACAGCGTCGAGATCTGCTTCGTCCCCGGCGATGACTACCGCGCGTTCCTGGCCGCCCGCCTGGCGCAGGCCCCCGGCGAGCTCCGCGACGAAACGGGCAGGCGCCTCGGCGAGCACGAAGGCGTGTCCGCCTACACCATCGGCCAGCGCAAGGGGCTGGGCATCGCTGTCGGCGAACCGCGCTACGTCACCCGCATCGACCCGCAGGCCAACGTCGTCACCGTCGGCCCCGAAGGCGACCTGTTCGCCTCCCTCGTGGAGATCGGCGAGGCGAGCTGGGTCTCGGGCCTTCCGCCGCTGGAGGGCGCGCGTGTGGAGGCGAAGCCCCGCTACCGCGCCGGACCCGCGCCTGCCACCATCGAGCGCATCGCAGGAGCCACCGCCACGCTGCGCTTCGATCTCCCCCAGCGGGCCCTTACCCCCGGCCAGGCTATCGCCATCTACGCCGGCGACGAGGTCCTGGGCGGCGGGACAATCGAACGTGTGCTGAAGGACGCCCTTAGCTGAAGCTGCCGTGCCTGCCCGCGCCCGCCGCAAAGCGCGAAGCGCCCTCGCGCGTCTCGCCCGAAGCGATCACCTCGGCGCCGCGCCGGAATTCGTTGGCCAGGGCCGAATCGAGGTCCATCGCCCACTGTTCATACGCCGAGAGCCGGTCCGAACGCAGGCACCGCTGCGGGAACTGCGCCAGGTCCTTCGCAAGGGCCAACGCCGCTTCCAGGGCGTGCCCCGGTGCCACCAGCCGGTTGGCCAGGCCCATGCGCAGCGCCTCCTCGCCTGAGACTCCGCGGCCCGTGAGGATCATGTCCATGGCGTGGCTGTGCCCGATGAGCCGCGGCAGGCGAATCGTGCCGCCGTCCACCAGGGGCACGCCCCAGCGGCGGCAGTAAACGCCGAACACCGCGTTCGTCGCCGCCACGCGGAGGTCGCACCAGCAGGCCAGCTCAAGCCCGCCCGCGACCGCGTGGCCTTCGACTGCAGCGATCACAGGCTTGCTCAGCAGCATGCGCGAAGGGCCCATCGGACCATCGCCCGTTTCGACGGTGCGGTTCCCGGTCCCCGTCGCGACGGCCTTCAGGTCTGCCCCGGCGCAAAACGCGCCGTCTGCGCCGGTCAGGACGGCCACCGCCAGCGCGTCATCAGCCTCGAAGCGCCGGAAGGAAGCGGCCAGCGCTTCCGCCGTTGGCCGGTCGACGGCATTGCGAACATGCGGCCGGTCAATGGTGACGATGGCGACGGGGCCATCGGTCTCGTAGCGGACGGTAGCGCTTTCCACGGTGCACCTCGCGATCGGGCTGGCGCCATTGTACGCGCGCGCCGCCGGGGCCGAACGGCCCCCTTTTCGGGGACCAACGGCCATGGCCCGGAAGCCCACGATGGCGTTCCGTAGTGTGTTAATTACCTCGCTGTGAACCAGGGACTCAGGATGCGCGCGCCGGATCGAACCCCCGCCACCGGACCGGGCCACACCCCGGGAATGCTTGTTGGCCGCGGCATGCCTGTGGGTGGTCTGGCCGCCCGTCCGGAGTCGACTGAGCGTGATGGAGGTGTGGTGGGTGTTTGATGAGGCGGTTGTGCATGTTCTGGCTCGCGATCCCGCGCTCAGGCGGGCCTTGTTTGCCCACCTGGAGGTCGATGAGAGCCTGCCCGTCAGCGAAGAGAGCGACCCGGATGCGGTGAAGCCGGGCGACGTGGTCGTCGCGCCCACCTCCGACTGCCCGCCCGAACGCTGCGCCGAGTTCGTCTCCCGCGGCGCGCGCGTCATTGTTCTGGCGCCCTTGCCAGGCGACGCCGACCGCGAGCGCTACCTGGCGGCGGGCGCCTTCGCCTATATGCCCATGATGATCGATTCGCGGCCCCTGCCGGTGCACGTCCGCAGCGCCATGGCCGCTCCTCGCCCCGACCCCACCGTCGCTCACCACGACTGGCTCTTGCTCACCAAACATGGGCTCGTACTCCTCTATCTCGGCTCGCACCCGGCGGCCACCGTGGCCGCGACTGCCGCCGCCATTGGCATTTCGTCCGGCCGCGCGCGCCGCATCTTGAACGACCTCGCGAGCAAGGGCTTCGCCACGTCGCGGAAGGCGGGGCGGAGCGTGGCCTACACTGTGAATCCCGATGCCCACTTCATTCACCCCGCTATGGCGCACGTCCGCGTGGGCAGTGTCGTCGAGGCCGTCAAGCCCCCGGAGCGCAAAGGCCAGGCGCCCCGCTCCTAGCCGGGCTGCGCCAGCCTCTGCCGCAGCGTGAGTACCGGCTCGAAGAGGTCGCCGGACTCCTCTACCCGCGCCAGGACGTCCGCGGGCTCGAAAACCAGTGCGTCCCGGCCGGCCGCACCGGCTTCCACTTCGTCCCACGTGATGGGGGTCGACACGGTGGGCCGTTCCCGGCCGCGGAGCGAGTAGACCGCCACCGTGGTCTTGTGCCGCGCGTTCTGGCTCCAATCGATCAGCACCCGCCCGCTGCGCAGACTGCGGCGCATGTTCGAAACAACCTCTCCTCGGTGCTCCGTAGCGAGCGCCACGGCGGCCTCGTGGGCGAACGCCTTCGTCTCCGCATGCGTGACCGAGGTGTTGAGCGGGACGAACACGTGCAGCCCCCGCGAACCGGACGTCTTCGGAAAGGCGCGCAGCCCCCACCCTTCGAAGCGTTCGCGCAGCCAGAGAGCCACCCGGCAGCATTCGGCGATGCCGGCCGGCGGGCCGGGGTCGAGGTCAAACACCGCGCACGTGGGCCGGTCGAGGTCGTCCGCGCGCGACTGCAATGGGTGCAGCTCCAGGGCCGCCAGGTTCGCCAGCCACACCAGGGTGGGCAGGTCGTCGCACACGCAGAACGGGACCTCGCGGTGGGATGTCTCGCTCCACACCGGGGCGACGCGAACCCACTCCGGGCGGCGGGCCGGGAGCGCCTTCTGGAAGAACGGCTTCTCTCGTACTCCGTTGGGGTAACGCTTGAGCGTCACGGGCCGCCCGCGCAGGTGCGGCAGCAGCACTGGTGCGATTCGCCTGTAGTAGTCGGCCACCTGCCCCTTGGTGAACCCGGCGGCCGGGTAGAGCACCTTCTCCAGGTTCGTCAGAACCAGGTCGCGTCCTTCAACCGTAGCCGTCACCGCGCCGCTGCGCTCTCCCATACCCGCCATTGTGCCCCAAGAAAGCCCCGGCCACGTGGCGCTCCTGCGCCCCCGGGCAGAAGACAGACGCCCGGCGTTTTGACCAACGCCGGGCGCCCTCATCCCTCATCCCTTTCGCCTCAAACCTCCCCCCCTCACACCACCTCCAGCTCCTTCAACTTCTCCTCCGGGACCACGCCCTGGCTCCAGCCGCGGACCGCGTAGTACTCGTTCAACATGGCGTCGAGTTCGCAAACCTGCCCCTTCGAGCCGCCGCCTGTGGAGGGTTCCTCCGTGAACCGCTTTGGCAGGTAGTCCGACCCTTCGCGGAAGCCCGCAAGGTTGTTGTAGTGCCGCTCCAGGTTGTAAACGCGTTCGCCGATGCGGAGCGCGTCGTTGGCATCGAACTTGTCCAACCCCACCATGACGCGATACTGCTCGGCGTACTCGTCCACCCCTTCGGAAAAGGCGCTGAACTTGCAGAGGTCCAGGCTGTCGGAGAACGCATGGATGTCCTGCAGCAGCTTCAGAAGCTCGCCCTTGCCCTGCCAGGCCAGCGGGTCCGTCTTTAGACCGATGACGCCCAGTTCGCTTGCCGGGCTGTAACCGCGCAGGTGGCAGGCGCCCCGGTTCGAAGTAGCGTAGCCGAGCCCCATGCCCTTGAGGCCGCGCGGGTCGTAGGCCGGCGTGGCCTGGCCCTTGACCGTCATCGCCAGCTCCGGGTGGCCAATCGATTTCGCGAAGGAGTCGATGCCCTCCGCCAGTTTGTCGCCGATCCCTTCCCGGAAGGCGATCATGCGGCTCATGCGCACCATCCCCTCGGCGTCGCCCCACACCAGCCCCTGGCCGGCCGGGATGTACTCGCGCTGCGTGGCTTCCATCACCGTGGACAGCGCCTGGCCGATCTCGATGGCGTCGTAGCCCCAGTCGTTCGCCCGGTCGATGAGATACGCCACGGAGGCGATGTCGTCGTTGCCGCAGTTCGCCCCCAGCGACCACGCGGGCTCGTACTCGACCGATTCCATGTGCACCTTGAAGGGGCCCTCGGTTACCTCGACCTCCTTCTTGCATGCCACCGGGCAGGCATGGCAGGTGGGGTCGTCCACCAGGTAGTGCTCGTTCACGTACTCTCCCGCGATGCGGTCCGCGTGCTCGTAGGTCGTGTCCTGGCTGTTGCGGGCGCCGAGCGCGCCGATGGCATTCGAAATGTTCATCAGCATGTTCGTGCCGTAGACCGAGAGCCCGCCCTTCTTCGGCGATGTGATCTTCGTCTCGTCCATGATCGCGCCAAGGGCCGCAGCGTGGGCCTTCTTCCATGCCTCGCGATCCGCAGCCTTCGGGTAGTTGCGCTTCGCCTTGATGGCGATGGCCTTCAGGTTCTTCGAGCCCCCAACCGTCCCCGTGCCGCCTCGCCCCGAGGCGCGGTCCTTCTCGTTCAGCCACGATGAGAACTTGACCAGGTTCTCCCCGGCCTGCCCGATGGCGATCACGCTCAGGTCATCGGCGCCGTGACGCTGCTGGAGGATGCTGACAGTCTCGTGCACGCCCTTTCCCCAGAGGTCGGAGGCGTCGCGCAACTCGACCTTGCCGTCGGCAATGTAGGCGTAGACGGGCGTCTCGGCCTTCCCCTTGAACACAAGACCGTCGAACCCCGCCCAGCGCAGGCGCGCGGCGCTCCAGCCCCCCTGGTGGCTATCGGTGACGGTCCCGGTGAGGGGGCTCTTGGTGACGATGGCGAGGCGGCCGCTCATCGTCGCCTCGGTTCCCGTCAGGGGCCCGTTCATGAAGCACAGCGGGTTTTCGGGGCCGAGTGCATCGATATTCGCTCCTGCCTCGAAGACGAAGCGGACACCCAGCCCGCGCCCGCCGACGTACTTGCGCGCCCAGTCCTCCGGGATGGGCGCGTAGCTGACGCTTCGCGCCGAGAGATCTACGTGCCCAATGCGTCCTGCGTAACCACCGAGGGTCATTTCCTGTCCTCCTCCGGCCCCGCGCGGGGCCGCGCTCTGCGAAGGCGTGTGGCGCACGCATTGGCCTGTCCCGGGACCATCATGCGCCGGGCTCCGGGGGATAGGCGGCCCCCGGGCGCGTCGTCTCCGCCTCAGTCCACAAGCCGGGCAGCGGTCAGCGCGCCAAGAAGTATAACGGCCACAACGCCGGCCAGCGCAATGCCCATGCAGCCTGAGCACGCCTCGCCGGGCCTACGTTCGCGATACACGCGGTCCAGCTCTTCCCGGGCGCGATCCCGGTCCCGGTCCGGGCCGGGCGGAAGGGCGCTCATCCGCCTGTCGGAGTGGGCGTCCCCGATGGCTCAGCGGATGGAGTGGGCGTCTCCGATGACCCTTCGGTCGCCTGCTTGCCGTCGAAAGCTTCCTCCACTCGCGCAAGCATCCGCCGGGCGAGCTTCACCGAAAGGCCCACATCCTGGGTGCCGTCGAGGCCGGTCTGCACCACCGCGTGCACGATGCGCCCCGTGCGGAAGCACAGGATTGTGTCCACCGACTTGCCCAGCTGCTCCTGCTGTTGGCTGATGAACATCCCTACGCTCTCATCGCCGATGCGCGGCACGTAGAACATCTCCGCGCGGCCCGCCTCTTCCTCGGAGACAAGCAGCCCACAGGCGCTGAAGCGGTTCTCGTTGAGCGACTTTCGCGCAGCCTCATCGTCCTTGTAGAGGGTCGACTGCGACGTGATGGAAATGACCGTGCCGAAGTGCTCTTGCGGAGACTCCCACGTGAAGAACGCGATGTAGCTCCGAATGCGCTCTTGGCCTTCGAGCGTCGTCTTCGCCACCTCAGCGTCGTCCACGTCGAACACCTGTGACCACTCCTCGTTGTCGAAGGCACGCTCGTCCGTTCGGGCTATGCCGATGGGAAGGTCCCCGTCGGTGAGCATCATCGCTTCGAGGTTGTAGTCGTCGTCGCCCCGGTCAGAGGGGTAGGAGCGGCCATCGTCGCAAGCAGCGGCGGCCAACAACGTCAGGGCGCCGAGCGCGAGGAGGAGCGGGCGAATCATGGGAGGAGCCTCTTGAATTGATACAGACATGGTACGCCAGGGCGCTCGCAACGGCCCGAAAGCCGCCCTTTACCGCTGCCGCGAGGGACTCCCGGCGGTCCCGAGGTTATGCTTGCGGGGCTCGAAATCACGCCGGAGGCCCACGCCATGCCGCTCCCACCCGAAGACATGTTCGCCATCCAGGAGCTCTACGCCCGCTATAACCACGCCGTCGACTACGGCGATCCCGACGCCTGGGCGGCCACCTTCACCGCCGATGCTACGTTCGAGGCCAAGCCCGACACCTTCTGCCGGGGGACCGCGGAACTGCGTGCCTTCGCCGCCCTGCTCGCCGAACGCTTCGATGGCCGCCACTGGAACAACAATCTCATCGCCGAGCCAGTCCCCGGGGGGGCGAAGGTGGTCTGCTACCTGCTGCTTGTGCGGCCCGGCCGCGATGGCGTCCTCGCCGAAGTGAGCGCCACTGGCATCTACCGCGACGAACTCGTGAAGGGCCCCGACGGCTGGCGGTTCAAGAGCCGCAGCGCCACCATCGAGGGCGAGCCGCCGATGAGGCGTTGACCGGCCCGTGAAAGCAGTCTTCCTCTGGGCGACGCTCATCTTTCTTGTGTTCGTCGTGTTCATGGCGGTCGTCTTCCGCTCAGAATCGGCGCGCGACATCCTCCGCTTCGCCCGCAACATGCTCTGGGCCTACGTCGCGCTGGTGGTCGCCCTGGCCGCCATCCATCTCTGGCGCGAAGGGTTCTGAGGTCCTGCGGGAAGCCCCTCCCCGGAAGGAGCGGTAAGCTCCGGTCGTGCGCGTCCTCATTGCCCCCCAGGAGTTCAAGGGCAGCCTCTCGGCCGAAGAGGCCGCCGACGCCATCGCCGAAGGCATCCGTCGCGCCTGCCCCGGGTGGAGCTTTGACCTCCTCCCCATGTCCGACGGCGGCCCCGGCTTCATCGACGCCATGCGCCGCGCCGTCCCCGCCGATACGGTGGCCATCGTCACCCACGACGCTCTTGGGCGCCGCCTGCTCGGGCGGTACGTCACCCTCCGGGATGGCGGCACGGCCGCGGTCGAGGCCGCGCAGGCCAACGGGCTCATTCACATCCGGCCCGAAGAGCGCAACCCGCTGGCCGCCAGCTCCTGCGGCGTGGGCGAGCTAATCGCCGCCGCCCTCGATGGAAAGCCCCGGCGCCTGGTCGTGGGCGTGGGCGGCAGCGCCACCACCGACGGCGGTGCGGGCATGGCGTGCGCGCTCGGCGCCCGCTTCCTCGACGCCGCCGGCCGCGACCTGCCCCCCGGCGGCGGCCCGCTCGTGGGCCTGGAGCGCGTCGTGTGGCAGCGCCCGGCGGCGCTCGAAGTGGTGGAAGCCGTTGTGGCCACCGATGTTACGAACCCCCTGCTCGGCCCACAGGGCGCGGCCGCCGTTTACGCCCCTCAGAAGGGCGCCAACCCGGAGCAGGTGGCGCTCCTCGAACGTGCCCTCGCGCGTTACGCAGAGGTGGTCGAGCGGGACCTCGGCGTTGCCATCGCCGACCTCCCCGGGGGCGGCGCTGCCGGCGGGCTGGGGGCCGGGCTGGCGGCGTTCCTGGGGGCGCGCGTGGAGAGCGGCTTCGAAGTCGTGGCCGCCGCCACTAACCTTGCCGGGCGCCTTGCCGCCGTGGACGCCGTCGTTACAGGCGAAGGAAGCTTCGACAGCCAGTCGCTCCAGGGCAAGACCACGGGCCGCCTGCTGGAGCTATGCCGCGCGGCGGGAAAGCCCTGCGTGGTCATGGCCGGGCGGTCTGCCGCTTCGGGCCCGGAGGTGCTCACCCTCACCTCGCTCGAACCCCATCCCGAAGCCTGCATGGAGCGCGCGGGCGAACTCTTGCGCGAGCTGGCCACTCGCTGGGCAGGCTCCATCAGCGCCTGACCCCGGCGTTGCGGCCCCTCAGTCCTCAGTCCTCAGTCCTCGCAACTCAATCCACTTGCCTTGCCTTGCGCGCCGCGTGCGAGTCGACGATTTCCATCCCGTCGCGCGCGACCCACGCTCCCTCTGCCCGGGCGGCGTCGTAGGCGGCGATGTGGCGTTCGGCGCGTTCGAGTGAGGACTGCGAAGGGCTGAATGCGACGTTCGCCTGGGGCGCGAACGCCGGGCCGGGGAGAAGCGCCCCGGCGAACCCGTGCTGGGCAAGGAACGTGACCTCCGCGCCGCCAGTCTTGACCAGCGGCAGCGCGTCGTGCGCATGGGCCGCGGCCACCACCGCTCCGCGCGCGTACGCCAGGCGGGGGCCGGCCTCCTCGGCTCGGGCGCCCGTGTCTCGCGCGTAGCCGTCTCCGTCGAAGACGAGCCCGGCTGTGCGCGGCGTGGCATGGACAATCTCGGCCGCGCGCAGCAGCCCACGGGCGGTTTCGATTATAGGGAACGTCGCGACTGCTCCCGGCTCCATGCCGCGGGCCAGTTCGAACTCCCGCAGCACAACCGCCAGGTCCCGCACGTCCTGGGGCTCGCAGGCGTGCGGCAGCAACACCCCCGCCAGGTCCGGCGTGGCGACCGCCTCGATGTCGTCGCGCAGCAG
Organism: uncultured Anaerolineaceae bacterium; assembly: GCA_964475735.1. Taxonomy (GTDB): domain Bacteria; phylum Chloroflexota; class Dehalococcoidia; order Tepidiformales; family Tepidiformaceae; genus UCB2. The sequence continues at coordinate 14,865 of CAYYYI010000008.1, read as the reverse complement.
CCGCGTGCGCGGGTGGTTGACCATCACAAGGGCGAGCTTGCCGGCCTCGCGTACGCGGAGGAGGGCGGCCGCGGCTGCTGCCCTGAGTGTTGAGACGGGAAGGCCCGCGTCGTTGAGGACGAGCGCGATGGCATCGGCCTGCGAATCCAGCGCCGGGCCGATGTCGCCGCCCGCGGGGATGACCACGACGCTACGGAGGCGCATCTACGATTCGCCCGCGCCGCCGATGTAGCCCCCGACTACGACCGGGGGCGGCGCGGCCGCCGCGAGATTCAGATCCTGGCGCAGCGCCATGATGCACTGCAGATGGTCGAGCGCGTGCCGGTACATCAGCTCTGCGAGCCACTGGCACGTTAACGGCCCCCAGCGCGTGTCCGTGCGGTAGCGCGTCCAGGTCGCGTCCGTCATGTCGCGAAAAATCGAGAGCTCTTCGTCGCGGATGCGCGCAAGCTGGTCGAGGACGGCCGGGAGCGGCTCCCCGGGGTCATAGCGGTGCTCGTGCCAGTCGCGACGGCTGTAGTCCCGGGGGTCCAGCATGTCGGGCACCGTCGCCCAGCGCAGCAGGGGAAGGTAAACCTCCTGCTCCATGTCGCGCAGGTGGGCCATGTGTTCGTGGATAGACCAATCGGCATCCGAAGGACGGTACGCGGTCCGCCCTTCGGTTACGCCGCGCACGGCCCAGGCCAGGTCATCGGTCGCCTGGCGCAGGCGCGAGGTCAGCTCGATGCGGTAGGCAGCGGTCTCGCTCGTCATGGCCGGGTCTCCCTTGGGCGAAGTTGAGGAGACTCATCCGGGCCCGGGGCGCTGGTCCGGCAGGTCCACCGTGAGTATAGGACAAGACGCCGCTTCCCCGCAGAGGCCGCCCGGGCCCCGCATGGGCGCGTGTATCATGGGGCCATGGCAGTTCGCAGGCCCACCGGCATGCCCGTGACCGCTGCTCGCACCGTCTCCGCAAGCGAGTACTTCGCCATGCCCGAGACCAACGAACGGTACGAACTGATCGAGGGGCGGCTCATCATGGCGCCAGCTCCTGGCCTCGAACACCAGGACATCCTCATCGCCATCATCAGGGCGCTGTCGGACTACGCCGATGCCCACGGCGGCCGGGGCCTCCTCTCGCCAACGGACGTTGAGCTGAGCGAGATGACCGTCGTTCAGCCGGACGCCGGCTACATCGTCCCGGAAAGGGCCGGAATCGCGAGGCAACACGTGACCGGGCCACCCGATCTGGTCATTGAAGTCCTCTCGCCGGGGTCGCGGCGGTTCCATACCGGGGAGAAGCTCCGCATCTACGCTTTCTACGGTGTTCGCGAGGCGTGGATCGTCGACCCCCGGAGCAAGACCGTCATCGTGCGCGAGGCCGCGGACGGCCGGTGGGTCCGGATGCGCGAGGTGCGATTCGGCGAAGCCATCCCATCCGGCATCGTCGAGGTGGGTGATTCCGGCCTCGGCCGCTTCAGCCGCTGACGCCGGCAGGGAACCGCGAGCATGAATAGAAGCCGCGAACGCCGCTGCGCATGGTGGTTCGCGGCCATGCTGCTCGCGGCCGCTTTCGTTACCGCCGCATGCGAAGAAGAGGGCGCTCAGGAAGCCGCGCTCACTCCCGCCGCGGACATCACCGAAGCCACCACTGCCACCGCTGAGCCCACGGCGACCCCCATCACTCCCCCTTCAGGACCGGTGCGCCTGAACCACATCCAGGTCGTCGGCACGCACAACAGCTACCATGTCGAGCCCTCCGAAGCCATCCTCGCCATCGTCCGCCAGTACGTGCCGCAGCTGGCCGCCACCCTCCAGTACACCCACCTGCCGCTGGCGAAGCAGTTCGAGACGCAGGCCGTGCGCGGCGTCGAGCTCGACGTCTACGCCGACCCCGACGGCGGGCTCTTCGCCAACGCCGCCGGGCGCCGCGTCGCCGGCCTCCCAAACCCGCTCAGCCCGGACCTCCTTGCCCCCGGCTTCAAGGTCCTGCACATCCAGGACATCGATGTGGATTCGACCTGCTTCACCTTCGTGGCGTGTCTACGGGACATCAAGTCGTGGTCTGACCTGCACCGCGGCCATGTCCCCATCATTGTCCTGGTCGAAGCGAAGAACGCCTCCATCCCGGACCTCCTCGGGCTTGGATTCGTGACGCCCCACCCCATCGGCGCCGCCGAGCTCGATGCCCTCGATGCCGAGATCCGCTCGGTGTTCGGACCCGCCCGGCTCATCACCCCCGGCGACGTGCGCGGCGCCCGGGCAACCCTCGAAGAAGCGGTGCTGCACGACGGCTGGCCCGAGGTCGCGGCCGTTCGTGGGCGCGTGATGTTCGCGCTCATCAACGGCGGCGATGTTCGCGAGGCTTACAGGGCCGGGCGCCCTTCGCTCGAAGGGCGGGTGATGTTCACCAGTTCGCAGCCGGGCCAGCCCGACGCTGCCTTCGTCAAGCTCGACGACGCGGTGAAGAACGCCACGGCCATCCGCGACCTCGTGGCCGCCGGTTACATCGTCCGCACCCGTGCCGACTCCAATACCGCCCAGGCGCGCTCCGGCGACACCTCGATGCGCGACGCCGCCCTCGCCAGCGGCGCCCAGCTGGTCAGCACCGACTACCCGGTTGACGACCCTCGCTTCGCCCCAGACTACGCGGTGTCGGTGGGGAACGGGCTGGCCGCCCGCTGCAACCCGGTCCTGGCGCCCCCTGCCTGCAAGGACAGCGGCCTCGATTTCCCGCGGTAGGTCAGCGGCCCGGGTAGAGCAGCCGCGCAAGCTCCTCGATTGCCTCCGCGGCGCGCGGTCCCGGACTGCGCAGGAAGAGCGACGCGTCCAGCTCGTGGACGCGCCCGCTGGCTACTGCCGCTGTCCCGGCCCATTCGGGGCTCGCCAATACCTGGGCCCCGAGCCCGCCTTCGCCAGAAGAAATTGCCAGCACGGCGTCCGGGTTCAGGGAGGCCGCCTGCGAGAGCTCGATGAGACCGAACCCGGCGATGGGCGCACCGGCCGGCACACTCCCGGCCACGTTCACAGCGCCGAGCTTCGCCAGCAGGCTGCCCGCGTAGGTCGAATTGCTGCCGGCATAGACCTCGCGGCCTGATCCGGTGACGAGGAGCACGGTCGGCGGGCTCGCCCCTGCGATCCGGGCAAGGACGGCCGCTGTTCGCCGTTCAACTTCTGCGGCCGCGGCCGTCGCTTCTTCGCTCCGGCCCAGGGCCTCCCCGAGCGACCGGAACGCGGCCAGGACGTCGTCGTAGCTGCCAACCTTGATCACGTAGACCGGGAAGGGAAACCGCTCGAAGTCGCGCGTCCGCGCGCCGTGGTAGGTGGCATCCGCCACGACCAGGTCCGGGTCGAGGGCGGCGATGGCGTTGAAGTCCGGCGAGATCGTCGAGCCGATGGTCTGCACGGCGGCCACGGCCGGGTTCGAGCTGTCGCCCGGGCGCCCCACAGGCTGCACGCCCAGCGCCACCACGAAGTCGGCCGCGGAGGGGCTGAGCACCACCACACGCTGCACATTCGACGGCACTGAGACCGCGCGGCCGGTCATGTCGAGAAGGTTCCGCTCCCCGGCCGGTGTGGGCCGTTCGAGCGCCGGTGTGGCTGTTGGCCGGGGGCCGACCTCGGGCTGCGCCTTGCCGCACCCGGCCACTAGGGCCGCCGCGAGCACAACCAGGGCAAGTTGAGCTCTCACTGCTCGTCTGCCCCGGCGCCAGCCCGGGCGCGCGATAGCACCTTTCCGGCCGCCGAGTTCCGCCCCTCCGGCGAGGCCATCAGCCGCTCTACGTCGGCCGCCGTGTCGAGGTCAAGGGCGAGCGCCGGCGCCGATATCACCTCCACGCGCATTCCCGCCTTCTCTGCCGCTGCGCGGTGGAGCGCGAAGCTCCCCGGGCCATAGGCAAGCGCGAACCGGCCCGGCGGCCGCAACAGCATCGCGTTCGTGCCGCCGTCCGGGCTCTCCACGAGTGTGACCGATGGGGGAGCGGGAGCCGCGCCGATGATCTCCCGGACCGCCGCCGCGGTCGCCAGCGGCAGGTCGGCGTGGAGGATCAGCAACTCGTCCAGCGCGCCCGCGGCAGCCAGCCTGGCGATGGCCGATTCGAGATGGGCGTTGAGCCCGCGCACGTTCGCGTCTTCGTCGAGAACGGACGCAGCACCCTCGAACGAAGCCCGCACCTGTCTATCGCGCGTGAGAAGCACGGGCTCGTGGCCCGCGGCCCGCACCGCCTCGACAACCGTTCCCACTGTGGCCAGCGACAGGCTCGCCCGGGTGGCCGGGTCCAGCATTTCCGAGAGCCGCCCCTTGGCCCGGCCGAGCTCGTTCACGGGAATCAGGACGCGCAATCGCTCAGCCCTCGCCCAGCGCCCGGAGCACGTCCCCCGCAAGCGCCGCCTTCCGCTCGGGGCTCGTCATCATCGTGTCCGTGACGAAGCAGCGCATGCCCAGGGCCTCGATGCGCGGCGCGAGCTCCCGGTCCAGTTCGTCAATTACCATCACGTCCACCAGGCCCCGGTACACTTCTGCCACTCCCACCGCCGAGACTTCGTGTCCGAGCGTCTGCATCATCTTCGCAGCGGGCCCTTTCACCACCTGTCCCGCGATGATCGGGCTGATGGCCACCCGCGTCGCCCTTGTCCCGGCAAGCGCGTCGCGGACCCCCGGCACCGCCAGGATCGGCCCGATGCTCACGAACGGGTTGCTGGGGGCGAGAATGACAGCCCGCGCGCCCATGATCGCCTCAACGACCCCCGGAGCGGGCCGCGCCGGCTCCGCCCCTGCGAAGCGGATCTCCTGAACCTCCATCTCCGTTCGCAGGCGAACCATGTAGTCCTGGAACGGGAGCTCGCCATCCGGGCCCGCAATGCGCGTCTCGATCCGCTCATTCGACATGGGCAGAATCCTCGATGTGAGCCCCCACGCTCGCGCGATGTCCGCAATCACTTCGTGCAGAGAGACCCCCTGCCGCAGCAGCCGCGTGCGGTGGATGGCGGTGGCCAGGTCCCGGTCGCCGAGATTGAACCAGCGTTCGTACCCGTACCGCCCGAGCGCCTCGACAACGGCAAACGTGTCGCCCTGCAGGCCCCAACCCGTATCGGGATTCACCGCCCCGGCCAGCGCGTAGATGACGATGTCGACGTCGGGCGAAACGTGGAGCCCAAACATCTCGACGTCGTCGCCCGTGTTTGAGATGACCGTGACGGAGGCCGGGTCCGCAACCTGAGCAAGCCCCTGGAGGAATCGGGAAGCGCCCACTCCCCCGGCGAAAACGGTGTACATGAGGCGATTGTAGGGTCGCGAGGTGCGCCAGTCAGTTCGCAGACGCGGAAGACCCGGCGAGTCCTGCTGCCACGGGCGCCGGCGCAGGGGCCGCGGCGGATCCCGGCGAGCCTCGTGCCGAAGGCCTTCTGCCCGCGCCGGCCAGCCCCGGAGCCGTTTCAAACGCGATGAAGAGCGCCAGCAGCACCCACAGAAACGGCTCGTCGAGCAGGCGCCCTTCGGACTGGCTGTGAAAGACGATTCCGATGAGCGCTGCCGCCAGCCATCCCGTCATCATCCGGTTGAACGGCGCCGGGGAACGCGCATAGGTCACGCCAAGCGTGATGGCGACCCGCACCGTGGCGAAGGCAAAGGCGCCCAGCCCCAGCACCCCAAGCTCCGCCAGGATAGAGATCACCGACGTGTGCGAGAGCGTCGTCCGCGCCCATTCCGGGATCAGGTGCAGGTACGAAACTATCAGCGCGTGCTGGTAGTTGCCGGTCCCAACGCCAGTGAGGGGGTTGTCCTTGAACATCTCCCATCCGGCACGGATCAGAAACTCTCGCGCTCCAATGACGCTCATGCCCGTTGTCAGCGACCGCACGCGCTCCGCGTCGGCGCCCCCCTGGGCAAGCACGAAGCCCAGGAATGCCGCCAGCGCCGCGAAGGCGCCCACGGTTATGCGCACCTTCGAGTAGCGCGCGATTGGCGCGAACACCACCACCAGGAACGCGCAAAGCAACAGCATGAGCCAGCCTGAACGTGAGGCCGTCGCGATGATCCCGAGTGCCGAGACAGCCAGCATGGGCCCCGCGAGGTAGACCGTGAGACGCCGCGGGCCGAGCACAAGCACCGACCCGGCGGCCAGCGCCATGCTAATCGCCAGGAAGCGCGCCAGGTTGTTCGGGTCCGCGAACGTGGCGTTGGCCCGGTAGCTGTAGTCATCGGACTCGATCAGGATTGAGCGCCAGTTGAAGACGCCCAGGACCCGCTGGGCGATGGCTATCAGCGCGAGCGCAACGGCGGCCACCAAGAACGCCCCGATGATCCTCTCCACGTCGCGGCGGTCTTCGATGAGCGAAGGCGCGACGAGTACGAACCCCGCATAGAGGGGAAGGATCAGCGCGCTATTCGGTGGCTGGGCCGGCGTGTCCGACCATCCCACGCCCAGCACCTGTATGGCGAACAAAGCCCCCAGTGGAATCAGCAGCGCCGACCCCGGGATCAGGCGCCGTGGTTCGTGCCGCAGGCGCACAACGCCAACCACAATCGTCGCGGCCATCGCTGCCTGCCCGGGGTTGAGCAGGGAACGGATCGCTCCCCTCACGCCCGAGCTCCCAAGGAAGCCGAGGGTCTCTGTTTCGACGAACTCGATCGGGAGCCCCAGTACCACACAGGGAATTAGAAGCTTTGGCTCGCGCAGAAGCACGATGGCGGCAAGCAGCGCAACCTGGGCAGCGATGATGACCGCGAGCTCCAGCATCCCGGCAGCCTTTGTTTCGTGAAGAACTTCACAATTGACCGGGTACCGGCCTGCTCCTACGATACGGGCCGATGTCTGGTGGCGCCAGCGGACTGGAACGCGACCTCAACCTGGTCCGCCGCCGGGCGTGGTTGTTCATCCCCTTCTTCCTGCTCGGGATTCTGCTTTCGTTCGCCTTCGCGGGCGTTGCCGGGCAGGCCAATGCCGTGGCCTCCCTCCAGCTCGAGACGGTCGTGCACGAAGTCTTCATCGGCGGCGATCGTGGCCTCCGCATCTTCGAAGCCGACGCCATGACCGCCGACGCCGAGTTCAAGCAGAAGGTGCGCGAGCGTATCGGCGATTCCGAGTTTGACTACGCCCGGTTCACCATCAGCCTCGCCCCTCACTCGGTGGCCGATGGCGTGGCGCGCGGCGTCCTGACCGTTTCAATCAAGGACGACGACAGGGCCACGGCCGAGCGATACCGGCAGGCCTGGGTCGATGTCTTCGTCGAGGAGTACACGGCCCTCGATGGGCTCTTCCGCCGGCGCTTCCTTGAGAAACGTGAAGCCGTGGCCCTGGTACTGGAACAGGAATACCAAACCGCTTACCAGCGCCTGGAGGACCTTGCCCGGGCGAAGGGCATCACCGCTCCGCTCGATCAGCTAGCGCTTCGCGACCGCGAGGGTACCGTGCTCGAAGACCTCTCCAGGCAGGAAGCCGCGCTCATCGCCGCTCATGCCGAAGCCCAGGCCACGCTCGCTGCCGCAAAGTCCGCGTCCCCCGAAGTGGCAGCCGCTCTCGCCTCCAGCTTTCTCGGCGCCAACATCTCCGCCGCCCAGGCCACCAGCGCCCTGTCGGCAAAGGCGGCCGCGCTGGCCGCCGCCATCGCCGATATCCGCAAGCTACAGGCCCAGTACTCCGACGCCGCCTTCGATTCGGAGTTCCTCCGTGCTCTCGACTACGTGCGGGCCCTCGACCAGCTCAAGGTCGAAGGATACGGCCGCCTGGCGAACGCCCGGGGGGCTGTCACCAGCGCCGAGAGCACCGTCGAAACGAGCTATTCGTTCTCCGGCGGCGCCGCCGGGACTCTTGTTGGCCGCGTTGCTGTGGTCCTCGCGGTCACCATCGTCTTTGGCCTGATAGCCATCTACACGCTTGAATGGCTTTCCCAGGTGAGCCGGGGTGCGTCAGACTGAGATCAGCCCGCGCCGGAGCCGCCATGCGCATCTGCGAAATCAACGACATCGCCTCGGTCGCTTCGGACCTGGCCCTCGGGCTTCGCGCTCGCGGCCATGAGGTCTCCCTCATTCAGCCCAGGCTCGTGGGAGGCAGGCTCCCCTGGTCGGTGAAACCGGTGGTCGGGCCCGTCCGCGCGGTCGAGTGGGCCCAGATGATCCGCGCCATCCGCGCGGGCCGGTTCGATGCCGTTCACATCCACTACGCCTACCTCGGAATGCTGGGCGTGCTGGGTAAGTTCCCGTTCATCCTCCACTGCCACGGCAGCGATGTGCGCGAGATAACGCCCTTCACACGGCCCATGGTGCTCAGGGCGCTCAAGAGCGCTGGCCATGTGTTCTACGCCACGCCCGACCTCGCCCCGTTCGTCACCGGCCAACGGAGTGACGCCGAGTTCCTGCCCAACCCGGTCGACTCCGCGACCTTCCGGCCGCTCGCCCCGGCCCGCGAAAGCCGCCGCGTGCTCATTGGGTGCGCCCTCACCGGCATCAAAGGCGCGCCGCGCATTCTCAGGGCCTGCCAGCGCCTGGCAGCAGAACGCCCGGACATCCAGGTCACCGCCATCGGCGGCGGCGAGTACACCCGCGAGTTCGCCGCCTTGCCCAACGTGACCATCATCCCGCACCAGCGCCGCTCCGGCCTCCCCGCCCTCATCGCCCGGCACGGCGTCGTTATCGGCCAGGTGCTCCTCGGCGTGGCCGGCATGGCCGAATTCGAAGCCATGGCCTGCGCCCGCCCCGTGGTCTCCTGGTTCACCTACAAGAACGCCTACGACGAGCCCCCGCCGTTCATCCGCGCCGTCGATGGCTTCGACATCGCCGGTGCGGTCATGCGCTTCGTCGACAACGCGGACCTGCGCCAGTCGGTGGGCGACGCCGGCCGCGAATGGGTGCGCCGCCACCACGACGTCGACACCGCGGCCCGAAGAGTGGAAGAGGCCGCCGAGCGCCTCCTCGTGACGCGTTGACCACACCCCCGGGCAATCCTACGGTGAAGACCATGATCAGCGCCGCTTCCAACCGGCTCGATGATGCCCCTCTCGCGCTCCCGGCGCGCCCCCTCGTCTCCATCGTCATCCCCTGCCTCAACGAAGAACGCTACATCACAAACCTCCTCGATTCGCTCGCCGCCCAGGACTACGGGCCGGACGGCATCGAGGTCCTCGTCGCCGACGGCGGCAGCACCGACCACACCCGCGAGCTCGTTCGCGAATACCGCAGCCCTTTCGCCCGGCTCGAACTTGTCGACAACCCGAAGCGCATCACGGTTGGTGGCCTCAACGCGGGCATGGACGCCTCTCGCGGCGACTGCTGGATCATCATCGGGGCGCACAGCCTTGTGCGGCCTGACTTCGTGCGCGAATCGGTACAGGCCCTTGCTCGCACCGGCGCAGCCTGCGTCGGCGGCCCCATCGAAACCATCGGCGAAGGTACCGCCGGCCGCGCCATCGCCGCCGCCATGTCGTCCCCCTTCGGCGTTGGCAATGCCCGGTTCCGCTACTCGGGTGAAGAGGGCGAGGTCGATACCGTGCCCTTTGGCTGCTACCACCGCCGCGTTTGGGAGGCCGTAGGCCGCTTCGACGAAACCGTCGACGGCGCCGACGAGGACAGCTACAACGCGCGCCTAATCGAAGCGGGCGGCCGCATCGTCCTCGTGCCCACCATTCGCAGCGCTTACTACCCGCGCCGCACCTTGAAGGCCCTCGCGAAGCAGTACCACGAGTATGGCGCGGCCAAGGGCGTGCTCCTCAGCCGCGGACGTCCGCTGCAGCCGCGCCACTTCGCCCCCGCGGCCATGGTGGCCGGCGGGCCTGCGCTCCTCCTGCTGGGTGTGGGCTCGAAGTGGGCCCGCCGCCTGCTCAAGACGCTGGCGGTGCTCTATGTCGCCGCGGGGATGGCTGCCTCAAGCCGGGCAGCCCGCAAGGCGGGCGCGAACCCCGTCCTCACCTTCGCCGCCATGGCGACCATGCACGCTAGCTACGGCCTCGGCTTCATCCAGGGCGCCTGGCGCGAACGTCGCCGCCTCGCCGCCGGGGGCTGAAGGCTCACGCCCAGTCCAGGAACTCCTTCGCCACCCACCCGGCCAGGCTCCCATCGGGTGTGCGAACGTACACCCAGATCCGGTCAGGGTCGGCCTCGATCGAACGCCTGTCGGCCGTGCGAGAGGTGTCGGGCGACTCACCCAGCTCCAGCCGCGCCCCATCCGGCAGGCAGGCGACCACACCCGACTCCATCGACGGCTCTTCGCGCACGTTCACGCAGTCACCCGTTCGGGCCACGCGGAAGGCCAACTCGTCGTCAAACGGCGGGAACTCGACCTTCGGCGGCAGGAGCACCCCGGGAAGCCCGAAGCCGTGCCCGCCGTGGGGCAGGGCGAACACAAGCTCATCACCAGTGCCAGTCCACGGCCCAACGTGCTCGAACCACTGCTCGCTCGTGTTTGCACGGATGACGCGCTTGTTGTCGTAGACGGAATCGTGGCCGAGCGCGAACACCCATTCGAACCTGGGCGACGGCACCGGCCCTCCCCAGAACGACTCCGAAATGTCCAGCGGAAGCACCGTTCCATCCAGTCTGGCAATCGCAAAGGTCGCCGACCTCCACGGCTGGCCGGGCTCGCCCGTCCCGGTCGCGAACACCAGTCCGCTGCCGTCAGCCAGCCAGCGCGACCCCTTCAGCGAGTCGCCGTACGTGATGAGCGCGCTGCGAACGCGAAACAGCGGTTCGTCCATGTAGCTATCGAAAACAACCACGGCCGGCCAGGTATCGCCCCCGCCTTCGCTCGTCGCGGGAACGTAGCGCAGATAGTCCTGGATGGACACGAACGCTCCTCCTCGCGGGGAGACGTCGGCGTGGGACCCCTGGTAGGCCCGTTCGGCGAGGAGCCGCCCGTCCCATGCATAGCGCCGCAACACCGTGCGCCATGGAGTCCGCTCGTAGGCTGCGCTCTTCGCGTCCCACGCCGGGGCATACACCAGCGACGCGAAGACCCCACCCGGCGCGCGTTCCAGGTAGAGCCCGGGCGACGAACTGTTGTTCGAAAGTGGGGTCCCCGGCAGCAGTTGCGTCCCCGGCAGCGGCGACGAGGCCAGCGGAAACCCGCCCGCTACGAGAATGAAGTCCAGGCTGGTGTAGTCGCCCCATGACCTGTTGCCCGTGGCGAAGACGGCCGCCGCGCCATCGGGTGAGACCGCCACCGGGCGGCGTCCCTTCCCCGCTGCGTCGAGCTCGAACGCCGAAACCTGGACCATGTCCGGCGTGGTGCAGGTGAAGCGGCCCGTTCCCCCTGCGTTGGGGTCGTCCGCCGGGCCAGCCCGGTCTTCAAAGATCAAGGTCGAGGGGCCTGCCGCTGCGAGCCCCAGCCCGCCCCGCGCCCAGCCGTGCGCGGCGCCGGTCGTGCGGTCGAGCAGGTACTCCCGCCGGTCCGTGCGAGCAAGAACGAACCGGCCATCGCCCGGGGCAGAGTACGAGACGAATCCCTCCGACCCATCCGCCGCGGTGGCCAGCGCCTTCGTTAACGAGTGACCCACGACCTCTCCCCCGGAGGGGTCCATGAAGTAGATCCCGTGCGGCCCGATGATGGTCTCCCAGGGCTCGAAAACCCGTTGCTCAAAGGCGCCGGGCGCGGGCGCCACCCACTCCAGCCCGCGTTTCTGCGGCGCAACCGTTGGGTTCGGGTGAATGAAATCCGGGGTTGGCGTTGACCCGGGCGCCCGGGTCTCCGCGCCGCCTCCCCGCCGTGAAGCCCAGAATGCCGCCCCTGCGCCCCCACCGGCCAATATCGCCGTCCCTGCGGCCCCGGCCAGGAGAAGCGCGCGCCGCGAGTGCCGCCGCGCAGGCCGCTCCTCACCATTGCCCTGCATGTCCGTGGCCGCCGGGTTCACCGGTGTCGGCGCCCACGCAGCAAGCTCGGCCCGCGTGCGCAGGCCCAGCTTGCGCAGGATCGCGGCCACCCGCTCCTTCACGTCGCCGATGGGGACGCCCATGCGCACCGCGATCTCGGCGTCGAGCTTCCCTTCGCGCACGAAATCGGCGAGCCGCTGCTCCGCATCGGTGAGCGGCGAGGCCCGACCGTTGACCCTGCGCGCGGGTTCGTCCATTCCCTTGCTCCCGGCGGCGTGCTCTTGAGCTGTCCAACGTCAGAGCCCGGCCGGTTGTTCCGTGGCAATGCTCAGCATACGAGAAAGAGGGCGGCCGTTTGGCCGCCCCCTGGCGTGGAACCACTTCCGCCGGGCGCTCAGCCCAGCTTCTTGATCTCCTCGATCAGCGCCGGGACGACCTTCTTGTAGTCGTCGACGATGGCGAACTTGGCGGCCTTCACCATGTTCGCGTCGGGGTCCTTGTTGATGGCAACGATGTTCTTCGAACCGGCCATCCCCGCCATGTGCTGGCTCGCGCCGCTGATAGCGACGGCGATGTAGAGGTTCGGCGAAACCACCTTGCCGGTCAGGCCCACCTGCGCCGCGGGAGGATACCACCCGAGGTCGCAGGCGGCGCGGCTCGCGCCCACCGCAGCCTGGGGGAGCACCGCGGCCAGCGCCTCCAGCGAGCGGAAGCCGCTCTCATCGCCGAGGCCGCGGCCGCCGCTCACGACCACCTGCGCGTCTTCAAGCCGGATGCCGGCCGATTCGGCCTTCGCCACTCCGAGGACCTTAACCTTCGATTCGCCCGCAGCCCCTGCGGCCGCGACTGAGCCGCTGCGGCTTGCGTCGGCCTCGGGGGCGTCGAATGACTTCGGCTTCACGGTGACGATCTGGAGCGGGGCTTTCCAGGTGTGCTCGGCGCGGGCGTTGCCGCCGTAGCAGCCGCGGGTGGCGCGAAGGCGGCCGCCTTCGATCTTCAGTTCAGTGCAGTCCATGGCGATGCCCGTCTTCTGGCGAAAGGCCAGGGCCGGGCCCAGGTCGCGGCCGAAGCTCGTCGTGCCGATGAGCACGATGTCGGCGCCGGACTGCTGCAGGGCTGCCTCTACCGCTGCCAGGCTCGCGTCGGCGGGCTGGCCCGCAAGGCCGGCGCCGGCGGTATAGACGGCATCCGCGCCGTGGGCGACGAGGTCCTTCGCCTCGGCTTCGCCGCCGGCGACGACCGCGCTCACGCTGCCCGCGCCCTGCGCCGAAAGCTGCCGGGCCGCCCCGAGGAGCTCGTACGAAATAGGGGCCACTGCCCCCTCGCTGGTTTCTGCGACTACAAGAATTCCGGGCATCTCTGCTTCGGCTCCTTAGATCAGCTTGGCGGCGCGCAGCTTCTGGGCGAGGTTGCGGGCCTTCTCTTCGGGGGTTTCGCCCTCGATGATCTCAACGTTGCTTTCGACCTTCGGCACGTAAAGCGCATCCAGCGGGAGCCAGCGGCCACCTGCGCCCAGCTCGTCGGCGGCCATGCCGATGTCGGCCGCGCTCCAGATCTGCACCGTCTTCTTGGCGGCCAGCATGATCTGCCGCAGCTGCGGGTAGCGCGGTTCCCCAAACTCGTTCGACACCGAAACGACCGCCGGGAGCGGCGTCTCGACCGTCTGGAAGCCGTCGTCGAGGACGCGCTCGACCTTCACGGCGTTGCCGTTCTTCTCAATCGCCTTCGCGACAGTCACCACGGGGACGCCAAGAAGCTGGCCGACGCCCGCGGGCACGACGCCCATGTCCCAGTCGGCCGCGGAACGGCCCATGAGGATGAGGTCGAACTCGCCGAGTTTCTGGATAGCCTTCGAGAGGGCGACGGCAGTCTGGAAGTTGTCGATGCCTTCGAAAGCGGGGTCGTTCAGCAGGACGCCCTCATCGGCGCCCATGGCGAGCGCGTGCTTGATGGCATCGCGGGCGCTTTCGGGGCCGAGGCTGATGACGGTGATCTTGCCTTCGCCTTCAGCGTCGCGCAGGCGAAGCGCGGCCTCGGTGGCCTGCGGGTCGAAGGGGTTGACTACGGGCGCAATGCCCTGGGCGGGGATGACCTTCTTCGCCGCCTCGTCCACCTTAAAGGACGCTGCGGGCGTTTCCGGGTCGGGGATCTGCTTGACGCAAACGACGATGTTCACGTGGTCGCTGGGCCTCCTGCGGCGCACCAGCCCCTCCGCGGGGGCCGGGGAAGTACGTGGGTACCGGGGTCAAGTCGGGGTAACCCGGGGAAGACTACCACAAAACCAGGGTTTGTGAAATCTCGCACAGCATCTCCGCCGCTGCCGGGAGAACGCGGCAGCGACAGGACGAGGCACGCGCCCCCGGGCAGTGTGGCCGTTCCTCCCTGCGGCCATCGCGCGTGGCACGGGAGGCGGTTCTCAGAGGAGATGCGAGGGGCCATGAATACGAACCAGGGCGTGTAGAATGGCGGCATCTGGGAAAGGAGTGGAACCAACCCGGAAATGGACAGCGAGCGTACAGAGTTCGAACGGCGGGTGCTCGAAGACATCCGCTTCCTCAAGCGAACCGTTCTTGGCCTTTCCATCGTCTTCGGGCTCATCCTGCTCGGAGTGGTGGCGCTTGGGCTGGCCGGGGTGGTGGTGCAAGGTTCGGATGGGGAAGATGAGTCCCGCGGAAACGACGTCCATGCCGCCTTCACGCCCGGAACCACGGCTGAAACAGTCACCGAGGCGGGAAAGCGCGTGCGCGCCACCATTACCGAGTTCACATGGAGGCAGGGGCCGGTCTTTACAGCCCGCATCAAGGGCGGCGAGCCGCGCAGCCTCGAAGCCGATGCCTGGACGTTCGTGCTTCACAACGGCACGGCGCTTGCCCTCTCACGCGAGCAGGTGGGCGATAACACGTACCGGTTCTGGCTCGAAGGGAGCCTGCCGGGCGGGGCGAGCGTGCGCTTCATCCACTTCGACCCGGACGACTCGCACGGCGACATCTACTTCGACGTGAAGTAAGGGCCGGTCAGCGGGCTATCCGGAAGCCGGAGAGCCCGGGAGCGCTTTCTTCGGGCGACTCGGTGCACTCAGACACGTGGGA
>CAYYYI010000007.1:0-42943 GCA_964475735.1 uncultured Anaerolineaceae bacterium | reverse complement strand
GGCGCCTGGGAGTCGCTGGCCCACGGGGCGGCGTTGCCGCCATTCGACTGGTGGCGGAGCTCGCGCGTCCACATCGGCTCCATCGACATCACAGAGTTCCCGTACTGGTCGTTCCTCTTCGCCGACCTCCACCCGCACCTGATGGGGCTGCCTTTCTTCGGGCTGGTGATTGCGCTGGGCGTGGCATACGTGGCAACGGCCGTGGCGGGCTTGCGGTCGCAGGTGATTGCGCTTGCGACGGCGCTGGGATTGGCCCTGGGGCTCGTGCGCACGGTCCACACCTGGGACTTCCCCACGGCGACGCTCATCGCGGCGGTCGCTGTTGCGGCAGGGCAGGCGCTCGCGCCGGGCAGATGGGACCTGCGCTGGTGGCGGGCGGTGGGCCACCTCGCGCTGATGGCGGGAGTGCTGCTGGTGGCGTTCGCTCCCTTCACGCGGCACTTCGAGGTTTTCAACAGTGGCCTGGAGCGCGCATCCGAGACCACGAAGGCCCAGCAGTACTTCGCCCACTTCGGCCTCTTCGTCGTCACGTCAATGGGCTTCCTGGCGGTGCGCTACCACGAGGAGCTTCGCGGCCGCGGCGGCAAGCCCGGGCGGAACCCCGTCCTGGCGCTCGTGGCCGGGCCGGTCGAGATGGGTGCGCTGGTGGTGTTCATTGCCGGGCTAACCGTGTTCACGTGGCGCTTCGGCCTCACGGTGATCGCCGTCAGCGCGGTGTTTGCGCTCTTCCTGGGGAACCTGCTCTGGCTGGAGTGGCGCGCCCGCGAGCGCGACGTTCCGCGCCTGCTGGCGACCGGGTTGTTCGGGCTGGCCTTCGCCATCGCCGCCGGGGTGGACGTCGTGACGGTGAAGAACGACATCGAACGGATGAACACGGTCTTCAAGTTTTCGCTGCAAGCGTGGCAACTGTTCGCCGTCGCGAGCGGCTACGGGGCGTGGTACGTGGTGACCTACCTCTGGACCACTGACGGCTGGCGGCCGCGCCCGGTCCCCGGCCGGGCTCTTGCAGCCGTGGGCGCCACAGCCGCGGGCGCCATCCTGCTGCTCGGTAGCCTGGTCTTCGTTCTCGAAGGCACCCCGGCCCGCCAGGACGCCCGCTTTGCCGCCCGGCCACGAAGCCTCGACGGCCTCGGCTACCTACAAGTGGCGACCTTTGTGGAAGACAGGGGCACGCCGAACCAGTCTGATGACGTGCGCATCCGGCTGGGCGACGATGAGCCCCTCATCCGCTGGCTGCGGGAGAACGTGCAGGGATCTCCGGTCATCGTCGAGGCTGTCGGGCCGCTCTACCACTGGACCGGCAGGATCTCGGCGAATACCGGCCTGCCCACAGTCATCGGGTGGGACTGGCACCAGACGCAGCAGCGGTGGGATTACGGGGGCCTGGTGAACCAGCGCCGCACCGATACGCAGCGCTTCTACACAGACGCGGACATCGCTGCGGCCGAGCGCTACCTGCGGAAGCACGGCGTCGCCTACGTCATCGTGGGCACCGAGGAGCGGGCATTCGGCAGCGAGATGGGGCTCGCCAAGTTCGAGCAGATGCCGGCCCTCAGCGAGGTGTTCCGTTCGGGGGACTACACCATCTACCACGTGGACCAGGCGAAGCTGGGGCGTTGAGCGCGCAACACGCTCTCATTGAGAACCGCTAGAATCCCGGCAGGAACCGGAGCCAGGGTTGCGCGTCATGACACGAGGCCGGCTCAACCTGGAACGGGCGGCGCCAGCCCGTCCGCGGAGTCGCGTCACCCGCCGCGGACAGGAGCAAGCGCCCCCGGCAGCGCACGTCTCGCCCGCGCTTGCGGCCCAGCCGCCTGCTTCGAGTGGCAGTCTCGGGGTTGAGATGATCGCCACGCTCCAGCAAACCCGCGGCAACGCCTTCGTCTCGCGGCTGATGGTCCAGCGAGACCCCATCCCGGCCACGACGGCCCATCAGCCTGCCCGGGACACCGCCACCTACGTCGAGCTCGTGCGCGCGCTCGAAGCTCAGTTCACCGATCGCACGCCGCGCCAGGTGCTGGCAATGCTTCGCCAGGTCTACTACGGCATGCCCTGGAGCGCCGATCCGACACCGCAGTGGCGCGAAGTGCTCCCCGGCAGCCCCGAACCCGGCGATCCACGGGGGCGCGCGGGTTCAGGCCCCGGATCCCTTTACGACGCCCTCCGCCGCAGCCAGGACTCCATCCCTGGCCTCGATATTGCCCACGTCTTTGCCGGTCTCGAGGCACTCCTGAACCCAACACCGAGCGTCGAGATCGAAGTCCCCGGCCCGAACGTGGTTGTCGGCATGCCAAACACCGAATTCGCCACCTGGGGCGGAGACCTCGGCTCCGCCGCCGGGCAGGCCCTTGCCGATCCCGACATCGGCGAACGCCAACGATCTGACCGGGAGTACTTCCAGGACAAGGCATCGCCCGACGACCTTGAAGGGAACATCGATGCCTTCGGAATCCTGCGCGGTGCAGGGGGACGGCGAGGACTGGCGGGGGCGCTCAGCGGAGGCGGAGCCGCTCCCGCCCAGGGCGCCCCCGTTTCGCAGATCCTCTCCCAGTACTACGGCGCTGGTCCTTCCCGGCTCGCGTCTGCGCACACCACGCGGTATCGCGACTTCGTGTCAGCGCTGGGCGGGCGAATGGAGGGGAACCGTATCGCCAATCGTGAGGAGCTTGTGCTGGCGATAGCGCCCCGCGTTGGCTCCTTCGCCCGCATC
Source organism: uncultured Anaerolineaceae bacterium (assembly GCA_964475735.1). Taxonomy (GTDB): domain Bacteria; phylum Chloroflexota; class Dehalococcoidia; order Tepidiformales; family Tepidiformaceae; genus UCB2. Next base: position 40,233 of record CAYYYI010000007.1, on the reverse strand, counting down.
TGGTACTGGAAGGAGTACAAGCGCGTGCACGGTACAGCGCGGACGGCTGCTGCATACGCGCTTCGCGACCCCACAATCACAATCCTGGCCACGCTCAAGTCGCAAATCATGACTCGCTTCTTCCTGCAGTGGCTTGAAGGCCGGATGGCGGCCGGGGATTAGCCGCAGCCAGCCGGGGGCCGGTAGACTCTAGCTATGTTTGAGTCGTTAACCGACAAGTTGCAGGGCGCCTTCAAGCGTTTTGGCAGCCGCGGCGTCGTTACCGAAGAGGACCTGGACCAGGCGCTGCGCGAAGTGCGCATGGCCATGCTCGAAGCGGACGTGAACTTCAAGGTCGTGCGCGAGTTCACGGCTCGGGTGAAGGAGAAGGCCCTTGGCGCAGAGGTTCTGCGCAGCCTGACGCCCGCCCAGCAGGTCATCGGCATTGTGCACGACGAGCTTGTGGACCTGCTCGGCGGTGAGGCGCCACGTCTCGAATCGGCGTCGAAGCCGCCCACCGTGCTGATGCTCGTGGGCCTGCAGGGCTCGGGGAAGACGACCAGCATCGCCAAGCTGGCCAATCTCCTGAAGAAGGAGGGCCAGCGCCCGCTGGTCATTGCCTGCGACATCTACCGCCCGGCGGCCGTGGACCAGCTGGTCACGCTGGCGAAGCAGCTCGACATCCCTTACCACGAAGAGGGAACGGCGGTGAAACCGGCCGAAATCGCCGCCAACGGCATCGACAAGGCCCGCCGCATGAATTGCACGCACGTGCTGGTCGATACCGCCGGTCGCCTCCACATCGACGAAGCGATGATGGAGGAAGTCGCGAGCCTCCGGGCGCAACTACAGCCGCAAGAAGTGCTCTTCGTGGCTGATGCCATGGCCGGCCAGGACGCGGTCACGGCGGCGAAGGAGTTCCACGAGAAAGTCGGGATTACAGGGCTTGTCCTCACAAAGATGGACGGCGACGCGCGCGGCGGCGCCGCGCTGAGCATCCGCCAGGTGACCGGCGTGCCCGTGAAGTTCATCGGCGTGGGCGAAAAGGCCGATGCCCTGGAGCCGTTCCACCCCGATCGCATGGCCGGGCGGATCCTGGGGATGGGCGACATGATGACGCTCATCGAGCGGGCGCGCCTGGAAATGGGCGACGAGGACACCGACAAGTTCGGCGAGAAGTTCAAGAAGGGCACGTTTGACCTCCAGGACTTCCTCGAACAACTCCGGAAGGTGCGCCGCATGGGCCCACTGGGACAGCTCGTGCAGATGCTTCCCGGCTTCAACCGGATCAAGGCCCAGCTGAACGTTGACGACATCGACGACCGCTTCTTCAAGCAGGCTGAGGCGATCGTGCTTTCGATGACGTCATGGGAGCGCCGCCACCCGGACAAGATCGACGGCAAGCGCCGCAAGAGGATTGCGCGCGGCAGCGGAACCGACGCGTCGCAGGTGAACCAGGTGCTCAAGCAGTTCTTCGAAGCGCGCAAGATCGCCAAGAGCATCGCCACAGGGAAGTTCCCCGCTCTGCCCGGGATGCGCTGAGCGCACCGCTTCGGCGCGTAACCCGCCGATGCGCTAGCATTGCAGCAATACAGCGGTTGAAATGCCCGCGCTGGCGGGCTTCCAAGGAGTACAGATGATCCGGATTCGACTGCGGCGCGTGGGCAAGAAGCGGCAGCCGTACTACCGCCTGGTGGTGGCGCGGAAGGAAGCGAAGCGCGACGGCGCCTTCCTCGAAACGTTGGGTTCGTACGACCCCCACGCCGACCCGCCCGTCGTGAGTCTCGACGAGGCAAAGACGCGCGAATGGCTCTCCAAGGGCGCCCAGCCCTCGGAAGCCGCAGAGAAGGTCCTTCGCAAGGCTGGCATCGTCTCGGCGAAGGCGGCCCCTGCCACAAAGGAGGCCTGACAGTGGCCACGATGATGTCTAGCGTCGTCGAGTACGTTGCGAAGGGGCTCGTGGACGACCCCGGCGCTGTCAGCGTGACAGAGCGAGACGAGGGTGGGCGCGTGATTGTGCGGCTGGACGTGGCGGAGGACGATTGGGGGAAGGTCATCGGCAAGGGTGGCCGGATCGCCGCGGCGATGCGTTCGCTCCTGAAGGTGGCCGCCGTGCAGGAAGACGTGCGCGCCTCGCTGGAGATCGGCGACTGACGGAAGAGAGGCCTTCCCCGTCTGCACAGAGCGGAAAGGCAGCGCCCGGCAAACGTCCGCGCGCACCCAGGGACCCACGGCCCCTGTACCCGGAGCCCCGGGAAGGCTTCACGGCCCTCGGGATTGTCAGTCGCGCCCACGGCATTCACGGCGAGATACGTGTGACTGCCTTCAACCCCGGGGCGGCGAACCTTCAGCGCGGCCGCCGTGTCTACCTTGAGGGCCAGCGCTACACCGTTCTTCGCGCGCGCCCGGACCGGGACAGCTGGATACTTCAGCTTGGCGGCGTCGAAAGCCGGAACACGGCGGAGGCGTTCACCGGAGAGCTAATCGAAGCGGCAGACGCCGATGTACGCAGGGACGACGCCGACTCCTACTTCATCCACGAAATCGTCGGCCTGCGGGTCGTAACCACCGATGGGCGCGAGGTCGGGACGGTCACGGAGGTCCTCCAGACCGGGGCGAACGACGTCTATGTGGCCAGCGGCCCATCCGGGGAGGTGCTCATCCCGGCCACCGGTGAGGTCGTGGCGGAGATCGACACCAGGGCGGGAGTCATGCGCATTACAGCTTTGGCCGGGATGCTGGACGAATCGCAATAATCCATTGAAACCCTCTATAGGTCGGACTACACTGGCGCGGGCGCCGGTGGCGGGAATTGGTTCGAGGGTGCCAAACCGGCGGCCGGGCAACACCATGTCGAGAGGGGTTCCTACATGTCCAAGGCCGAAGCGCTGCAGGTGGTGGGAGAATGCATCCACCACTGGGTTCTCGAGTCGCCGCGAGGCGAGCTGACGCCAGGACGATGTAAGAAGTGCGGAAAGGAAAAGGAGTTCACGGGGGAGACCAGCTACCGGATCGGGCGGGGTTCATCCCACCGGAGCTAACCTAAGCGCCGCAATAGCACAATTGACTCTCGTTCGGGCCGCTCCATACGATGGAGGCGGCCCAACGCGTTTGTGGGGACATAGCTCAGTTGGGAGAGCGCAGCGTTCGCACTGCTGAGGTCGGGGGTTCGAATCCCCCTGTCTCCACCAAACCTTCGCCACCGATGCCGGCCTGCACACGCGCATCGCAGCGGCACGCGGCCATCGCCCCTTCCTCCAAGACCCTATTGCCACGATGGGCCGACGTGTAGCATGGTCGGCGCGGCGCCGCCCGGGGTCCATCTTTGCCCAGCCGGTCCTGCAAATCACCCATGAAGACGCCTCGAACTGTCGGCTCGCTCCTCCCTGAACTGCCCGGCGCCGAACTTGTTTCCGGTTCTGGAGACGTGACCATTGCCGGCGTCGAGCATGACTCACGCCACGCGCAGCCGGGCTCGCTCTTCGTGGCCGTACCGGGCTTCAACATCGATGGCCACAGCTTTCTGCCGGCGGTCGTCCAGTCGGGCGCAAGCGCCATACTTGTGCAGCGCGACCGCGAGGCAACATGGCGCGACCTTGCGCCGGGGCCCGCCATTATCGCCGTCGAGAACACGCGGGCGGCTCTCTCGGCCGCGGCGGCGTGGTTCTACGGGCACCCCAGCCGCGAGCTGACCGTGATCGGGGTGACCGGGACCGACGGCAAGACGACAACCTCTCACCTGCTGACGGGTGTCCTCGAGGCCGCCGGCGCGAAGACCGGGCGGCTGGGGACGGTCGACGTCCGCATCGCGGGGGAAGAGGACAGCGCCACCGCCCGGATGACGACGCCCGAGGCCACGGAAGTGCAACGCCTCCTCCGGAGGATGGCGGACGCGGGCTGCCGCTACGCGATCGTGGAGTCGACGAGCCACGGCCTTGCTCTGCACCGGCTCGACCACGTGGAGTACGACGTGGCGGTGTTCACCAACATCACGGGGGACCACCTCGACTTTCACGAGACGTTCGAAGCCTACCGTGAGGCGAAGGGGCGGCTGTTCGAGGCGCTGGACCGGAGGGCCGCCAAGGGACAACCCAAGGTAGCCGTGGTCAACGCCGACGACCCTTCGGCCAACTTCATGCTCGAACGCACAGCCGCGGGGCCGCTCCGTTACGGACTTGTGTCGCGCGACGCCGACGTGCTCGCCACGAACGTCCGCCTCCGCGCCGATGGGAGCGACTTCCGGCTGGTGACGCCGTTCGGCTCGGCGGAGACGAGTATCCGCCTGCCGGCGATCTTCAACGTCTCGAACGCGCTGGCCGCGGCGGCCGCCGGGTTCGCGGTGGGCATGGAGACAGCGGCAATCGCGGATGGCCTGGCCGCCTGCCCCGGTGTCCCGGGGCGCATGGAACGCGTCGCAGCGGGGCAGCCGTTCGAGGTGATCGTCGACTACGCCCACACGGGGGACGCCGTGCGCAAGGTGTTGTCGGTGCTGCGCGGCGTCTGCCAGGGGAAGCTAATCATCGTCATCGGCGCAGCAGGCGAGCGTGACCCGGGGAGGCGCTTTGGGGTCGGGCGGGCCGCTGCTGAGGGGGCCGACTTCGCGGTCTTCACGAACGAGGACCCTCGCAGCGAGGACCCGGCAGCGATCGTGCGGGAGATCGGCCGCCACGCGGAGGGCGCCGGGCGCGTCCGCGGGCGCGACTTCATCGAAGTGGAGGACCGGCGCGAAGCCATCGCGGAGGCGTTTCGCCGGGCTCGCAGCGGCGACCTGGTGGTGGTGGCCGGGAAGGGTCATGAGAAGTCGATCATCTACGCGGGCCGTTCGCTGCCATGGGACGACCGCGACGTCGCACGGGAGGAACTGGCGAAGCTGGGCTTCGGCGGTTAGGAGTACCGCGCGCGCCGTGGCGCCATGGTAGACTCCGCGGCGCAATGAACACACACCACATCCCGGGTTGGGACACCGAGCTACACGAACTGGCCGATGGCGTTTTCGCCTACACGCAGGCCACGGGCGCGTTCTGCATCGCCAACGCCGGCTTCGTCGCCGGGGATGGCGAGGGCATAGCGATCGACGCGCTGTTCGCCCCCCGCATGACCCGGGCGTTCCAGAAGGCCGTCAAGAAAGTTTCGAAGGCGAAGGTGCGGCGGCTCATCAACACGCACCACCACGTCGACCACACGCTGGGGAACTTTCTGTTTCCAAAGGCGACGATCATCGCCCAGGAGCAGGCGCGGGAGGTCATCATCCGCAATGGCTTCCCGAAGGAGCGCCTGCTGGCGATGGCCCCATGGTTCAAGAAGGACCTGAAGGGGAAGATCGAAGTCCGGCTGCCGGACGTCACATTCAAGCGCCGCCTCACGCTTCACGCCGGGGACCGGCGGCTGGAGCTCACGCATGTGGGCCCGGCGCACACCATCGGCGACGTCATTGTCCACCTGCCCGGGGAGAAGATCCTGTTCGCGGGTGACGTGTGCTTCTTCTATGTGACGCCGCTCGCCTTCGAAGGAAACATCGCCGGATGGGTGCGCGCCCTGCAGGCTATTGAGGACATGGACGACGTCGAGACGGTAGTCCCCGGCCACGGGCCCCTGGGCACGAAGGATCAGGTGCGCGAAGTGCGCACCTACTTCGAGATCATCACCCGCGAGGCGCATCGGCGGTTCGAAGCGGGGATGGCGGAAGACGCCGCCGCGCGCGACATCGCCGTCGGCGAGTACGTTCACTGGGGCGAGGCCGAGCGCCTGCTGCCCAACGTCTACCGGCTATTCGCCCAGTTCCGGGGGGACCCGGACGGGCCTATCGACGTGGCCCGGGCGTACGCGGGCATGGCGGAGCTGGCCGTCAGGCAGTAGGTGGCACGCGCCCCCGTTTTCGTGCATGCTCCGGGCATGCCCGACTACCAGGTGAAGATCGTCGACGCGTTCACAACGCGCCGCTACGCCGGCAACCCGTGCGGCGTCATCACGCGCGCCGAGGGCCTGACCGACGCGCAGATGCAGGCCATTGCGGGCGAGCTGAACCTGAGCGAGACGGCGTTCGTCTTCCCCTCCCAGACGGCCAATTTCAGGGTGCGCTTCTTCACGCCAGCCAAGGAGATCCCGCTGGCCGGCCATCCCACCATTGCGACCATGCACACGCTCGTCGAAGAGGGGCGCATCGACCTCTCAGGGGGTGCGCGCCGCATCACGCAGGAGCTGAGCATCGGCACCCTCCCGGTGGACATCCAGCTGGACCCGGACCGCAACGTGCGCGTTGTGATGAGCCAGGCGCCGCCCGAGTTCATGCGGCGGTTGGACCGGAACCTGTTCGCGCAGGCGCTCGGCATCAAGCCCGGCGACATGCTCCAGGACGTGCCCGTGCAGGTAGTGAGTACCGGAACGCCGCAGGCGATGGTCCCGGTGGCGTCGCTCGATGTGCTCAAGCGTCTGCGGCCGGACTTCCAGCACCTGAGTGACCTCGAACAGGTAGGGCACTACTTCAGCGCGCACGTGTTCTGCCTGGAGACATTCGATCCGGCCAACCGCGCGCACGCCCGCCACTTCGCCGCCAGCGCGGGAATTAACGAGGACCCGGTCACGGGGAGCGCAACGGGCGCGATGGCGGCCTATCTCTGGCGGTACGGCATGGTGCGCGAGAATCACTACACGGTCGAGCAGGGCCACATCATGGGTCGCCCCGGCATCGTTGATGTCGAGGTCGAGGCGGAAGGCGAAGAGCCAACCAGCGTGCGCATCGCGGGGACGGCCGTGACCGTGCTACGCGGCACCATCACCGTCTGAGGCAACCTGACCGGGACTGTGGGCGGGGTCTGCTAAGCTCCATGCATGACGAGCGCCGTTGACTTCCGCGCCGCCGAAGAGCTCCTTCTTGAGTCTGAGTTCGAGGAGCTGACAGCCGTCTGGCACTCGTCGAACTACGTGTACGTCGCGCAGCTGCGCCGCCCCGATGGTGCAACGTTCGCGGCAGTCTACAAGCCGCGCAAGGGCGAGCGGCCGCTGTGGGACTTCCCGGCAGGCACTCTGCACTATCGCGAGATAGCAGCCTACCGGCTTTCGTTGTTGCTGGGGTGGCCTTTTGTTCCGCCAACCGTGCTGCGCGACGGTCCGGGGGGCGAAGGCTCGCTCCAGCTCTTCGTCGAGCACGACCCGGACCGCCACTTCTTCGAGCAGCGCGAGACGCCTGCGCTCGTGCCGCAATTGCAGCGCATGGCCCTCTTCGATTATGTCGCAAACAATGCAGACAGGAAGGGCGGCCACTGCCTCCTCGACAACGAGGGCCGGGTGTGGGGCATCGACCACGGGCTCTGCTTCCACGAGCAGTACAAGCTCCGCAGCGTCATCTGGGACTGGGCGGGCGAGCCCGTTCCGGAGCCGTGGCTGGCAGACCTGGCCGCCGCGGGAGAGGCGCTGGCTTCACAGCCAGGAGCATCGAACGTGCTATCCGGTCTCCTCGACGCGGCTGAGATGGGGGCCCTGCTGGCGCGGATAGAGCGGCTGGTGGCATCGAAGCAGTTCCCGCACCCCGGACCCCATCGAAGCTACCCGTGGCCCCTCGTGTGACGGCATGCGGTGTCAGGCTTCTGGAACGGGCCTCTCTGCGGCTCGCGGGCGCGGGCGCACTTCGCGCGCCACCAGCGGTTCACCGCATTCAGAGCAGGCAACTGTGGGGGTGGTCTCGTTCCCGCAGGTCTGGTGGACGAGCGCGATTGGCGGGCCATCTTCGCCCGCGGTCCAGCGGTCGCCCCAGCGCATCATGGCCACGAGGATGGGGTAGAGGTCGAACCCCTTTTCGGTGAGGCGGTACTCGGAGCGCTCCGGGCGTTCCTGGTAGCGGCGGCGTTCGAGGATGCCATGGTCGATCAGCGACTGGAGCCGCGTGGTGAGCACGTTGCGGGCAATGCCCAGCCGCTCCTGGAAGTCATCGAACCTGCGAACGCCGAAGAACGCTTCGCGCACGATGAGCATCGTCCACCACTCGCCCACAACCTCGAGGGTGCGCGCGACGGAGCAGTTCATGCCGGCAAAGCTGGTGCGGCGCATGCGCTCAGACTAACATGCTTGGCGGCCCGAAATGAACCCGTTGCGTCATGCAACCGAGCGGCGAAGCGTGGAGACGTCCACCCGGCGTAAAATGCGCCCGCGGAGGGTCTCACACGTGAAGAAGACACGGATAGGGAATGTAGAAGTCACCGCCCTGCTGGATACGCCGGTCCTGATGAACCCGCACATGTTCATGCCCCGGGTCGCGGACCAGATGATTGCGGAGTACTCGCACCTGCTGGACGAGCGCCAGTTGATGACCATGAGCATCACCACCTACTTGCTGCGCTCAGCGGGAAAGAACGTGCTGATTGACACGGGCCTTGGCGCGCGCAAGCGGCCTTTCTTCCCCCAGGGGCGCCTCGACGAGTCGTTGCGCGACGCCGGGCTCGCCCCGGAGGACATCGACGTCGTCGTACATACGCATCTCCACATCGACCACGTCGGCTGGAACACGGTGGACGACGAAGACGGGAACCGGCGCATCTTCTTTCCGAATTCCCGCTTCCTTGTGCAGAAGCGGGAGTGGGACTTCTGGATGCAGCCGGTGCACATGGAGGACCCCGCACACGCGCACCTGGTGGAGTGTGTGGCGCCACTGGAGCAAAGCGGCCGCGTGGACCTCGTGGATGGGGAGGTGGCAATCGACGAGCACCTGACGTTCATCTCCACGCCGGGGCATACGCCGGGGCATGTCGCCATCGGCGTCTATTCGGCAGGCGAGCGCGCCGTCGTGATCGGCGACGCCAGCCACCACCCGGCGCAGCTGGACCATCCCGACTGGTCGCCCTCAGCAGACATAGACCCGGTGCTGTCGGCCCAGACGCGTGAAAGGCTGTTCGAGGCGGCAATCGGGGACGGGCGCGCCTGGATTGCCGGGCATTGGGAGTACCCGGGATTCGGCAGGATCGTCCGGTTGAACGGCAAGCGCGTCTTCCGGGCTCTCTGAGCCATCTTGCGGCCGCGCGGGGGCGGCGTTAGGTTGGGCGAAATGGCTGCCAATACCATACGTGCGGGTATGTTTCTTCTTCTGCTGGCGACCGTGGTCACGGGCGCCGCGGGCGATCACGCTTTCGCCCCACGTGGGCATGCGGCGGAGCCAGTCACCGTTGAGGTGACCAGCGCTGGCGACGGCGCGGATGCAGCCTGTCCGCACGCGACAAAGTGCACGCTGCGGAGGGCCATCGAAACCATCAATGCCGGCAGCGAGGGGACCAGCTTCGTTGTCACGTTCAGCGTCACGGTGTTCCCGGCTGAGACACCGGCGACCATCGCCATGGCCGAGGGTGCGCTTCCTGCCGTCACGAAAGCCAACGTCACCATCGACGCGCGCGAGCGCGGGGTGCGGCTCGATGGCGCGGCGCTACCCGCTGCCGGGACACCTGATGGCCTTGTGCTTGAAGGGGCGAATTCCACCGTGACCGGACTTGCGATTCACAACTTCGCCGGCCGGTGCCTGGTGCTCGCGGGAGCATCGTCCCGGGCCGGAGGCAATCTCCCGGGGGACGGCAATCGCATCGGCGGCTGCGGCACCGGGATCGTTCTTGCAGGTGCGAACTCGAAGGCGGAAGGGAACCGGGTGGGGTTCGCAGCCGCCGCTAACGGTGAGGCGAGCGCCGGAACCGGGGTGTTGGTGACTGCTGCCGGCGCGGTTGTTGGCGGCCCCACAGGGGCGCATGGAAACGTCATCGGCCACGCCGGCACGGCCATACAGGTGGGAAGCGGCTCGGGCGCCGCCTTCAGCGGTGTGCTGGTGACGCGCAACATTATCGGCAACGATCCCGCGGGCGGCTCCGCGCCGGTGGGAACGGGCGTGAACCTCCGGCAGCCCTCGTCTGGCACATTGGTACAAGACAACCTGACAACGAACGCGCAGACAGGCATTAGTGTCGCGGCCACAACCGCCGGCCAGGACGTGACCGGCAATACGTTCACGAACAACCACTTCGCGGCGCTTGTGGGCATGGCCATTGATCTGAACGCCGATAGCCTGCGAAACGCAAACGACGAAGGCGACACGGACACCGGACCCAACAATCTGCTCAACCACCCGGTGATCACCAAGGCAACCCAGGCCCAGGTCAGCGGGACGGCGGGTCCCACGTGTCCGGGGTGCTCCGTTACGCTCTACCTCGCCGCCCACACCCCGGGCAGCGCCAACGACTACGGCACGATGCCGATCGCCGGCGCCACAGCGACCACCGATGGCGCCGGCAGCTTCCAGTTCGACGGCCTGCCGCTGGCGCCCGGGCAATGGGTGATCGCCATCGCGACGGACGGCGACGGCAACACGAGCGAGTTCGGGCCCGCGGCCCGCGTGGGTGCGGGCGTGGTGCAGTGCGCCAACCCGGCTCTGCTGCCGGGGTGGAACCACGCCGGCTACTTTGGCTCCGGTACATACACCCTCGGGGACACATATCCCGCGGGGACCAACAAGGTGGCTTCGATCCACCGGCTTTCGGACGGCACGGCCAACTTCGAAAGCTGGTACGCCAACACGCTCGCCGGGAGGACCCTCTTTACACTTGCCCCGGGCGAGGCGTACTGGTTCTATGCCACGTCTACGGTGGCGGGGAGCGGCGGCTTCACGCTCACGGTGCCCGTGCCGGTCGCGCTCAAAGCCGGTTGGAACGAGTTCGTGTACATCGGCGCGACCGTGGACGTGCGCGATGCCCTCGCGAGCGCCGCGGGCAAGTACAGCGCCGTGTACCTGTTCGAGAACGACGGCTCCGCCGCGCGCTGGCTGGCGTGGGGCAACGCCGAAACCCCGGACTACGTGCGCGCCTTCACCGCCATGGAGGCGTGCGGTGTCTACTCCGTGCTCGTCACGGAAGATGTCACGCTCACGCCCTTGCACCCCTGAACGCCCGGCCGTTCGGCGATATACTCGATTCTTCGTGCGAGGCGCCTGAGCGCCCGGACTGGAGAGACCAATGACCGTGGAAATCCGCCCCTGCCGGGACCGGGAAGAACTGGCCGACTATGGGAAGATCGTTTCCTACGTCTTCGCCAGCACGGAAGGCATGGAAGAGGAGCTCTCGTCGACGCAGCCGGAGTGGACAACCTGCGCGTTTGTGGACGGCCGCATGGCCACCACCCTGGGGGCATTCCCGTTCACGGTGCGGCTGAATGGCGCACCCGTGCCGATGGGCGGCGTGACCGCCGTGGGGACCCTGCCCGAGTTCCGGCGCCGGGGCCTGCTGCGGAAGGTGATGCGCCAGGCGTTCGAGACCATGCGCGAGCGCGGCCAGGACTACGCCATCCTCCTCGCGAGCATGGGCGCGATCTACCAGCGCTTCGGGTACGGGCTGGGCTGCAGCTACACCCGCTACACGTTCGACCCCCGCGTTGCCGCGTTCGAAACGGCCACGGACGCGCCCGGCCGCATCACCATGATGACCCCGGAGGACGCGTTCCCGACGATCAAGCAGCTGTACATCCGCTGGGCCACGCCTCGGAACCTTGCCCTTCACCGGTCGACCGTGCTCTGGCAGATCGACAGGCTGAGGCCGCGGAAGAAGGGCGAACCCGTCTACGTCGCCGTCTACCGCGACGCGGACGGCGAGCCGCAAGGCTACGTTGTCTATCACACGTACGAGGACCGCGGCGATAGCCCCGGCCCCGGGCAGACGTTCGATGTTGCGGATTTCGTGACCCTGACGATGGAGGCCTACCGCGCGCTCTGGGAGTACATCCGTTCACACGACCTTGTAGGGAAGGTGCGGATGGCGGGATGCATTGGCGAAGACGACCCGGCGCCCGACCTGCTCCTGGAGCCGCGAATGCTGAACCGGTACGTGGGCGACCACATCTGGATGCGCATTGTGGACGTCGAGCGCGGCCTTCCTCGGCGGCCCTATGGCGCCCGGGGCGAACTGACCTTCGCCGTCCCGGCCGATGACCTCTGCCCCTGGAACGTGGGAACTTACCTGCTGGAGACCGATGGCATGACCACCTTGGTCACCCGCACCACCCGCGAGCCCGAACTCGTCATCCCGGTGAACACACTGGCATCGCTGGTGGCCGGGTACAGGCCCGCGACCCACTTCGCCCGCATTGGACGGCTGGAAGCGCGCAACCCGGACGCCCTCGCCCGCGCGGAAGCCCTCTTCAAGACAGAGTACGTCCCGCACTGCCCGAACTCGTTCTGAAGCGGGCCACGTGGCTCAGAGCCCTTGAACGGCCGCGCGAACCTCGGCAAGGCGCGCAATCGAGCCAAGCACGGCCGCGTGGTCGTCTGTCAGGTGCCGGACAATGATGTCCGTGTAGCCCATCGCACCGTACTCGCGGAAGGCGGCTGCGACTTCATTCACGCTGCCGAACGTGCAGGCTGAGGGGTCGAAGCCGCGGTAGCCGGCCCGCACGATCGGCCCGGCTACGGAGCGAGCGTCCTCAACCGAGGCGCCCACGTAGATGTCGCGCCGGATCGCAATGGCGGAAGGCTCGCGGCCATGCGCGGCGCAGCGCTCCCGGTAGTAACGGATCCAGTGCCGGGCCTGCTCGGGGGTTAGTTCGGGTCCAGCCAGCCAGGCATCACCGATCCGGGTGGCGCGGTCAATGGAGGCTTCGGCGCTGCCACCAATCCAGACGTCCACCGGCTCGGGCGGCAGCGGGGCGATGCGAGCTTCGGCGACGTTGTACCTCCCGGAACTGCTGATCGTCTCACCGGCGAGCAGGCGGCGGACGATGCCGAGCCCCTCTTCGAACATAGACGGTCGCTGGCGAACATTAGCCCCCATGGCCGCAAACTGCGCCCGGCCGTCGCCCAGCGCGCACTGCATGATGAAGCGCCCGCCCGCGATGGAGGCGAGTGTGCCCACCTGCTCGGCGACAAGCACCGGATTCCAGAGCGGAAGCAGGAAGAGGCAGCCCGCGGGCCGGTCGCCCCACTCGGCCAGCAGCCGGCCCATGATGGGCGTGTTCTGGTAGTAGGGCGCGGGCATGGCGTGGTGGTCGCCAACGAACAGGGAATCGAGGCCGGCAACGCGTGCGGCGGCGGCACGCTCCACCATCCAGCGCGCCCCTTCCCGGACATCGCGAATCGCGTGAAAACTCGTGAGCGAGATACCGATCCTCATGGCATGCCTCGTGCAGGTACTGAGAGGGCCATTCTAGGGTGAACCTTCGTGAGGTGACTGCGTCTACGACCCCGCGAGCGAGCGCAGACGGCTGACAATGCCGGGCAGCGTATCGAGGACCCGGCCGATGTCGCCGCCGGTCGTGTCCTTGCCCACGGTGAGCCGCAGCGAGGCGTGCGCCAGGTCGGGGTCAATGCCCATGGCCGTGAGCACATGCGACGGCTCCATGGAGCCCGTTGTGCAGGCACTGCCGGAGCTGGCGGCGATGTCGGCCAGATCGAGGGCGAGCAGCACGCTTTCGCCCTCGACGTCGCGGAAGCAACAACTGAAATTGTTGGGTAACCGGCGCGACGGGTCGGATGGGCCCGTGATGACCGTGTCCGGGATGCGCTCGGGCAGTTCGAAAAGGAGCCGATCGCGAAGGCGGCGGGTGTGCTCGACACGTTCGGGCATTTCCTCCCAGGCGAGCTTCATGGCCGCGGCCAGCCCCGCGATGCCGGCGACGTTCTCGGTGCCAGGGCGACGCTCCTTCTCCTGGCCGCCGCCGAACATGGTCGCCTGAAACGGCGTGCGCGACCGCACGTACAGCAGCCCTACGCCCTTCGGGCCGTAGATCTTATGCGCGGCGATGCTGAGCAGATCCACCCCCAGGGTGGACGGCGTGATGTCCACCGCGCCCGCGGCCTGCACGGCGTCGGTGTGCACGACCACCGCCGGATTCCTGGCCTTCGCGATGCGCGACGCCTCAGCGACTGGCTGAAGCGCGCCGACCTCGTTGTTGGCCGCCATGATGCTCAGAAGGACCGTATCCGGGCCCACAGCGGCCTCCAGGGCGGCCAGGTCGACGACGCCATCGCCGTCGACGGGGAGATAGGTGGCGGTGAAGCCCTCGCGCTCCAACTGTTCGACCGTATGGAGCACGGCGTGGTGCTCGATGCGGGTGGTGACGATGTGCGCGCCGCGCCCGCGCGCGCGCTGGGCGAGAGCAGCGCCGCGGATGGCTGCGTTGTCGGCTTCGGTGCCGCCGCTGGTGAACACGACCTCGCGAGGATTGGCGCCAAGCAGCTTCGCGCAGACCCCGCGGGCCTCATCGAGCACGTGACGGGCTTCCTGGCCCTCGAGGTAGATGCTCGAAGGGTTTCCCCAGTAGCGCGTGTATGTCTCCCCCATGGCGTCGAGGACCCGCGGGTCCGGGGGCGTAGTGGCGGCGTGGTCCAAATAGACGCGGGACATGGCCCCCCAAGCGTAGCGGGCGGCGGCCGGGGCCGTCACGCTGCCATCCAACGGGGCACGCGTTGCAGACTCAGAATCGCCGCGCCGCGAGGATTGTGCTGTAAAGGTTGTTGAGACGCGAGCCAGCCGGTGTGATGGCCTGGCACTAAGGCCGAAGATGAGGGGCTCTCGCCTGGAGGGCGTGGTGGCGGGAGCCCCTCATCCTTTCAGCTGAGGAATGCGGACCTGTAGCTACCTTGTTCTACGCGGCCCTCGTGAGGGTAATGGCTAGGCGTCCAGCCAAACCTCGGGAAGGAACCAGCCAGTGCACGACGATCCGGCAATTGGCGTGCCCTTGAAGTTCTTCACCTTGTTGCGAACACCAATGACTGTCTTGTGATCGATGGCATATGGCGCAACGGGCGTGCCCTTCATCAGGTAGAGCTGAATTTCCTTGACGAGCTTGAGGCGCGCTTCAGTGTTTAATTCGGCACGCTGCTTCTCGACCATCTGGTCGTAGACCGGATCGTTGAAGCTCTTGTTATTGCGCGAGCCCTTGCTGTGGAAGAGGTTGTAGAGCTGAGGGTCGGGGTCGCCATAGGCGGCCGACGAGCCAACGCTTAGCTGCGTCTCCTTCTTGTTTTCGCGCTCGCGCATTACCGCGAACTCAAGGACGTTGAGCTTGGGCTTGAGGCCGATCTTTTCAAGCATGGAGACCACGGCTGTGGCAGCGTCGAAGAAGACGGCGCCGTACTGCTTGGTGGTATCGATGACGATTTCCTGGCCTTCGATGCCCGCGGCAGTGATGAGGGCCTTCGCGTCCTTGATCTCCTGGTCGGTCTTCTTGGCCCCGTAGCCGGGCACCTTGGCAGCTTCGTCGGGGCTGATTCCCCAGAAGGTGTTCTCGTAGACGCCCATGGGACGGACTTTGCCGCCTGGATAGAGCACCTCTCCGAGCATCTGGCGGTCGATGGCCAGGTTGATGGCCTGGCGGACGCGCGGATCGCTCGTGGGGGCCTTGTCGTTGGGCCCGCCGGCGCTGGAGACGACAAACCAGACCTGATCGAATTCAACCAGCGTCGTCTTGGAGTCCTTGAAGCTGTCGAGGTTGAGGAAGGGAAGGGCCTGGAGGGTTGCATCGGTCTGCCCCGACCGGAAGGCGGCCTGCCACGCTTCGTCGTCCTTGATGATGGTGTAGACGACCTTGTCGAGGTATGGCAGAGCGGAATTCCAATAGGCCGGGTTGCGAGCGAGCGTCACGCTCTTCGAAGTGTCGACGTTCTCTGCGATGAACGGCCCGCACCCGATGAGCGCCTCGGGCTTTTTCAAGTCGCCGAATTTCTCAACGACTTCCGGGGCCACTACGACAGCGTACTTGTCGGAAAGCGACGCAAGTATGGGAGCGAAGGGTGCCTTGAGCTTGACCTTCACAGTTGTTGCATCAGTAGCTTCGATCGAGTCGATCTGAGTGTAGTTGCCGGCGCGAACGAAGCCAGGAGCGGATGTGGAGATCCGCTTGAGGCTGTAGACGACGTCCTGAGCGGTGACGGCGCGACCGTTGACCGGGGCCTTGGCCTGCCACTTGGCGCGGGAGTCGAGCTTGAACACGAGGGTGGTGGGCTCAGGAATCTCCCAGCCGGTGGCGAGGTCGGGGATCGGCTTCTCCGTGCGGGCCTCCTGCTTGAGGAGGCCATGGCTCGTGGCCCGCCAGAGGTCCGGTCCCAGGTGCTCAATCGTCTGGTGCGGATCAAGGTGAGTGTCGGATGAGTTCCAGCTCAGGTTCAGCGTCCCGCCCTTCTTGGGCGTAGCCGCGGCCTGAGTCGGAGTACTGTTCGGAGTGCCACTGGCTGCAGCTGACGGCGAGCCCGCTGCCGGCGTGTTCTCTCCTCCGTTATCGTCATCATCATCTCCGCAGCCAACAAGCGCGAGGCTGGCAAGACCAGCGCCGCCAAGTGCTGTTCCAGCAACGACGCGCCGACGGGTGATTCCACGACGTCCCAAGCGAGAAGTCCAGTAATTGTCGTTCATAGATCTACCTCCTTCAGCGGCGTACTCTACATGAGAATGGCAAGCACGTATAGTCCATGACATTCGTGCCCCCGGCTAAAGTAAAGAGGAGTCACGTTGCCGGATGATACTTCTCAACGGAATGTGCATTGCCAAGTACGCATGCGATAGCTAAGCTGCCGGATGCCGGGCCTTTCCGGTAGATGACCTGGGAGACGTTATGGAATCTCTGCGAGATCGCGCCGCAATAGTTGGCATGGGTTGCACGGCCTATCGCGACCACTACGATAGGTCCGCCGAGGATCTTCTTGTAGAAGCCTGCTATGAAGCGTTTGAAGATGCAGGAGTCGACCAGCACGATATCCAGGCTGCCTGGCTGGGAGGCGGGATCACGGGACAAACGCTCTCCCACGCCCTCAAGCTTGACTTCGTGCCCACAACGCGGATCGAAAACTGGTGCGCAACGGGAACCGACACTCTGCGCAATGCAGTGCACGCTGTGGCGGGCGGATTTTACGATATCGCACTTGTAGCGGGCTACTACTCAAAGAGCGATGCTCTGATTCCCGAACGCGGTGTTTACCGGGGCGGCCCTTCTGACATATGGCTCTACGGTGAGGAAGCTTCATTTGCCGGGCCACCTGCGGGCACATTTGCCACCGTCGCCACACGATATGCACACCACTACGAGCTCTCTTACGACCAGCTCAAGGCCAGTCTTGGCGCCATCGCCATCAAGAATTATGCGAACGGCCTGCACAACCCAAAGGCAGCTCTGCACCGCAAGATCGATATGAAGGCCTACATGGAAGCGCCAATGATCGCGTGGCCGCTGGGGCTCCACGATTGCTGCGTGATGCCCAGCGGCGCCGCCGCGGCGGTCATTACACGTGCGGACCTTGCGCCGAAGTTCCGCGACGACTATGTCCTCTACCGGGGCATCGGCATGGCGGCAGGCACCAAGATGGGCCGGCTCGATCCAGAGTACGACTGGGTTCACTTCGAAGAGAATGTCATCGCGGGCCGCATGGCCTACGAAATGGCAGGGATCAGGGATCCGCTGCACGAAGTGGACCTCGCGTGTGTCCACGACGCATTCACGGTGGTGGAGCTGGCGGTCTATGAAGACCTCGGCTTCGCACCACGCGGCGAAGGCGGTCAGTACGTGCAGGCCGGAGTGTTCGATATCGGCGGCGAACTCAGTGTGAACCCAAACGGGGGTCTCAAGAGCTTCGGCCACGGCACGGGTTCTTCGGGCATCCACAAGACGTATGAGGTGTACAAGCAGCTCCAGGGGAAGTGCGGGGCGCGCCAGGTAAAGTCGCCCACCATTGGGTTGACGCACGACCAGGGAGGCTACCCGGGCACGTACACCACAGTGATCACGATTCTGAGCACGCGCGACTGAGCCCTGCAGGTCAGCGTTTCCGGGCATGGGTCTCTCGCGCGGCAAGGGTGAGCGGCCGAGGGACATCTGGCCGGTCGCTTCCCGCGTGGCACCAAGGACAAGCTCACGCACCTCAGCCGAGGGCGTCTGAATCTGAAAAATCATTCGGGCGAAGGGCGCCCGGGGAGGCAAAATGGCAGGGATCATTTCCTACGGCGCTCATATTCCACGGATGCGTCTTTCACCGGAGACGGCGAACTGGCCCTACGATTTGGCGCGGACGGCGGCCTACTTCGACGAGGACGCTGTTACGATGGCCGTTGCCGCCGCTCGCGATTGCCTTCAGGGATTCAACCGGGAGACCGTCGACGCTCTGTTCATTGCTTCGACATCGCTGCCCTATGCGGAAAAGCAGTCGGCGAGCCTCGTTGCGGCCGCCTCCGGCCTCCGGCTCAACATACTGACCGTGGACGTTGGCAGCAGTCTGCGGGCGGGCACGCAGGCGCTGCGGCTGGCCATTGATGCCGTGGAAGCGGGTTCGGCGCGTACTGCACTGGTGGTCGCGACTGATTGCCGCAAGAATCCGCCCGGCTCGGACCTCGAACGGGAAGGTGGCGACGCGGCAGTCGCCTTCCTGGTGGGCCGCGAGGGCGTGGCCGCCGAAATCGGGCGCACAGTAGCGGTGGTTAACGACATCCTGGATGTTTGGCGACCAGACGGGGAGCGGGTCCTTCGCAGCACGACTGAGGATCGCTTCCGGTTTGGCCAGGGCTACCTTCACGCCATTGGAGCAGCGTCTACAGCCTATGAATCTGCAACCGGCCGAAACCTGGGGACCTTTGCGAGCATTGCCATCTACGCCCCGGATGCGCGCCGCTATGGGGAGGCAATCCGCGAACTTGGCCTCGATGCGGGCCGGGTTGTTCCGATGACCGGCGGCGCGGGCAGCTGCGGCGTTGCCTGCGCTCTGCTCAACCTGGTGCAGGCGCTGGAATCGGCGGCAGTGGGCGAGGAAATCGCCGTCCTTAACTACGGGGATGGCGCGGACATTCTTGCCGTTCGCGCCCTCGAAGGCCTGCCTGCGCTTGTCCGCCGGCGGAGGAGCATCGATTCAATGATGATGCGCGGCGTGGCGGTTGGCGATTACTACGAATATCTGGACTGGCACGGCCTCGGCGTTCATAAGGGGCCTCCTTCGACCAAGCTCGCCCCGGCGCCGCACGCGCTGTATCGGGACCAGGACGAGGTTGTGCGCTTCCAGGGTATGCGCTGCCTGGGCTGCGGGATGGTCCAGTATCCACAGCAGCGGGTCTGCGTACGCTGCCAGGCGAAAGACAGCTCCGAGCCGATCTACATGGCGGAGGATGGCACCACGCTCTTTTCGTATTCCATGGACTACGTCGCGCAGACGCCCGATCTGCCGCTCGTGCACGGTTTGGCGGACTTTGACGTTGGTGGACGGGCGATGATGATGGTGACCGACAGAGACATTGCACAGATTCACATCGGCATGAAGCTTGAGCTCGTTTTTCGCAAGTTCTCAGAAATGGATGGCGTTCACACGTACCTGTGGAAAGCGGCGCCAGCGTGGTGACAAAAGGATCTGGTTTGGCTCACTTCCATGTATCGATAGTGACAAGCCGCCAGGTGAATACTGTGGTCCACGCTGCGTGCCAGCGAAGAGAATGCAGACATCCGTTTGGCAGATATAACTTGCGAATTGAGTTGGCGCACCTGATTGACCATCCTGCTCCGGATCGGCAGAATCGCTTCCTGGCAATCGTCAGCCAGTACCGGCAATCCGCCGTCCAGAATCTTGGTGGTTTGCAGACTCCGGGCTGCTGTGGGAAGGAATCTCGCAGCGCAGCCATCGTGGGTGGGGCCGGTTGTGGGCTAGCGACTGGAGGCAACGAGTGAGCAACCGTCAGGTTCGAAGGCCCGGGCTGCTGGCATGATCTCCCACGTGCTGCGCCTTGCTGTGCGCATCCCACCAACGCTGTTTCTTGCTCTGACCGCTGTATTTGTGCTCGTAAGGATGATTCCTGGCGATTCGGTGACCGTCCTGCTCGATAACTCAAATTCGACGCCCGAGGAGGCCGAGGCCCTGCGCGAGGAGCTTGGGTTGAGGGAACCGCTTTACGTGCAGTACGGCCTGTTCATGCGTAGCGCCGTCACCGGCGATCTCGGTGATTCGCTCTGGTCAGATGAGCCGGTGCTCCCGGAGATCCTCAAGGAAAGGATGCCGATCACGGTCGAGCTTGCGGCGTGGGCATCACTGCTGGCGCTTCTCTTTGGCGTGCCCGCTGGCGTAATCGCCGCCATATACCAGGAATCGTGGCTTGACTACGGCATCCGAACCATTGCCATCGGCGCGCTGGCCATCCCGGGGATGTGGCTCGCGACCCTGGTGCTCGTCCTGCCTTCGTACTGGTGGCGATGGGCTCCGCCGTTCGGCTATGAGACATTACTGGAGAACGCCGGGGTGCACCTTCAGCAGATGCTGATCCCGGCATCGATCATGGCAATCTTTTCGGCCGCCGCGGTGATGCGCCTTGTCCGCTCCTCGATGCTGGATGTCCTGCGCCAGGATTACATCCGCACGGCACGCGCGAAGGGACTCCATTCGAGGACGGTTATCCTGCGCCACGCGTTGCGCAACGCACTCCTGCCGGCGGTGTCGGTGTTCGGCGTGCAACTCATAGCGCTGCTGGGGGGCACGGTGATCTACGAAAGCATCTTCACCTTGCCGGGCGTTGGCACCTACATGTATGAGAGCATGAGCCGGCGCGATTACCCGGCTGTGCAGGCCGTCGCAGTTGTCCTCACGGTTTCCGTCGTGCTGGTGAATGCCATCATCGATATCAGCTACACGATGCTGGATCCACGCCTCGGGACGTCCCGGCTGTGAGCGAGACGCTGGCGCTTCCAGAGCTTGTGGATGAAGCGAGGCCTCAGAGGGCGGAGAGGTCGCGCCTGCGGAGCCTCCTCCTTTACCTGCTTCGGAAGCCGATCACGGCTTTCAGCGTCATATTCATCGCGTTGCTGTTCATCACCTCTATCGGGGCGCCCTGGATCGCGCCGTACGGGTATTCAGAGCGGGCAGGGACAGCCCTCACCGGACCAAGCAGCTCGAATCTGATGGGAACGGACAAATGGGGCCGGGACCAGTTCTCGCGCATCGTATATGGGTCACGTTCAACGGTGCGCGTCGGGCTGGGGGTTGCTGCTCTCGCCACGGCGATTGCACTGGCGCTCGGTCTCATTGCGGGCATTTTCGGCGGGTGGGTCGACTTCATGGTGCAGCGGCTGGTCGACATTTTGATGTCGCTGCCCTGGTTTGTGGTGGCGTTGGCAGTGCTGGCCTTTTCGGGCACGGGTGAAATGACGCTGATTGCGCTGCTCGGCGTGTTGCTGGCTCCGGGTATGTCGAGGGTCATCCGCTCGGCGGCGCTGCCGGTCAGCACGTCGATGTATGTGGAGGCTGCACGAGCAGTGGGGGCCTCCACGCCGCGCATCATCTTTCTTCACGCGCTTCCTAACGTCATCCCGACTGTGATTGTGGTCGGGACACTGGCCGTGGGGAATGCTGTCCTGGCTGAAGCGGCGCTCTCGTTCCTGGGATTCGGCATCGCGCCGCCGACGCCATCGTGGGGGGAGATGCTAAGCACTTCTGGTCGCCAATCCATGCAGGCGGCGCCCTGGCTGGCTATTTTCCCGGGTCTTGCAGTAGCGCTCACGGTGTTCAGTTTCAACATGCTCGGCGATACCCTGCGGGACTTCCTCGATCCGCGGCTGAGGGGCACTTAGAGCGGCGAACCGGCGTGGATTCGCGACACCGGGCAGGAGCCAACTCGCGATTTCATCCATCTTTGCCGGGACGCGCGCAGGACCGGAACGGCAATCGCTCTTGCGCTAGCGGCGCCAACCGCGCGTGATCCCCATGGGTCCCGGAGTGAAGATGCGCGCGTCCATCATCTTTGGCGGCGTGTCGATCAACGGAGCGAAACCCATGCGGGCGACAATGTCGCGCTCCACGTCGACGCCCGGCGCCACTTCGGCAAGGCGCACTCCGGCGGGCGTCAGCTCAAACACAGCGCGCTCAGTTATGAAGGTGACCGTCTTGCCGGCGGCCAGCATTCGCCGCCCGTTGAGGCAGATGGCCTCCACGCGCTCAACTGCTCTCGGCACTGAGCCATCCTTTTCGATGACGAGCCGGCCTTCCTTTCCGGTCGCGCTAAGCCCGCCGGCCCGGAACGTGCCACAAACGACGATGCGGTCGACCGCGTGGGCGATGTCCATTGAGCCACCGGGGCCGACGATATTGTCGCCGTAGCGGAGGAGATTGACGTTGCCCTCGCGATCGAATTCCAGCATGGAGAGATAGGTGCGGTCGGGAAGCCCTGCGTTATAGAGGCTGAAGATGGCCGGCGCATCGATCACGGCGGTCGTGTTGATGCGGAAGCCGATGCCGTTGTTCCGCCCGCCGAGCAGCCCGGGCTCGACCGAAAGCTCACAAAACTCCTGCAGACCCTCTTCTATGGAGACGGGCCCAAGATCGCGCTGGGGCGAACCGGCGCCGATATTGGCGAAATCCCCGGGCTGCAGCTCTAGGGCGGCCCGGCGGGCGATGATGGTGTCCGGGTTCAGCGGACGAACATCGAGGACGGGCGCAACGGCGGACGCAAGGAAGTTGTCCTGCGACTCCGCGGCAGCCGAGCCGTCGATCGTGCGCTCCAGGGACCACTGACGCCAGGCCTGCTTGTTGTTGGCAGCCATCACCGATGCTGGAGGCACGGCCATACGGCGGCTGGGCGTAACCCAGTCCAAGTCCGGGTTCATTTCGTCGGTATGCTGCTCCGGGTCGATGACGACGGCGTCGATGAGGCACCCGGGCACGGTCACGAGGCGAGGATGGATTGCCCCCTCGCCCACCAGGTGCTTTGCCTGCGCGATGACGACGCCGCCGTTGGCTTTGGCGGCGAGCGCCTGGTAGAGGACGTTGATGGTGGCAATCTCATCTTCCAGGCTGAGGTTGCCCGCTTCATCAACTACCGTTCCGCGAATGACCGCTGCGCTGACCGGGATGGCCTTGTACCAGAGGTACTGTTCGCCGGCGACTTCAACGAGGGAGACCAGGTCCTCAGTGGTCCTGGAGTTGAGTTTGCCGCCAGTCTGGCGCGGGTCCAGGTAGGTGTCGAGCCCGACCTGGGTGAGCAAGCCTTTGCGCCCGGCCGCAACTTGCTGGCAGAGGAAGGACAGTGTGCCCAGCGGAAACACGTAAGCCTCAACTTCGTTTGCCAGGACCATCTCTCGCAGGCGCGGGTGCGGCGTGTACCATCCGGCGATAACACGCCGCAGAAAACCCGGATGAGCGAGGGGCTCGATACCCGGCACTCCAGTCGGAAAGGTGTCAAGGAGTGTAAGGTCTGAAGGTTCGCCAGTCGTCAGGAACCGCACCTCCAGCGCGCGAACCACCGCTGAAGGGTAGCCCCAGCCCACTGTTCCACCGACGGTGAGGCAGGACCCGGACTTGATGAGGTTGGCGGCTTCTTCCGCGGACATTACTTTCGCGGACTTGAGCGGCAAATGTCCCATAGCGTGCCTCCAGGAGGTGTGCTCGTCTAGAAATGATCGGCGCAGTGCGAAGCTCTGACGGAAGCATGTCTACCCCGTATGCATAAGCGCAAACGCATGCTCCGGCCACGGACCATACACTACTAAGGGAAGCTCATCCACCACGGTTCCGCGATTTGCGAGTCACGGCGCCAGGAAAGGCGGTTTGTCTCAGGTGCTTGCGCAAGTGAATACCTTGCCGACGTCTTTCCTCAAGTTCCGCGCGCCTGTACGGTGGTTGATCCCTCCATCATCCACTCCCGCAGGTGATCGCGACTGGGTTGCCGAGCCGGCCAGTTATCAGGTATGGTGCTGAAACAAGAATGTGGGGCACGATTCGGGTTGACTGTGCGCAATTTCGTGGCTGAACGGGCAACTGGGACGTGGCGTATTGTCCTTCCGACTGGTATGTACACAGTTCATCGCGCTGTACCAATGAGCACATAGATCGCATTCATCGCATCCAAAGAAAGCTGCCGCCATACATCTTGTTGATTGTTAAACGACATACGTCAGTTCTACAACTCTTGTCGCTGACTTCGAAAGCTTAGTGAGGTTGCGTGACACCAGATAGTCTCCATAGATTAGCATCATATTGCACCGGGTCGTGCTCTATTAGACTGCGCTTAGCAGAGCGCAATGTGGGCGCAGGGGAAGGATTGACTTTCTCAATGCTCTTAATGGTGACAACGCTAGCGTGAACGGTACACATCGCCGCTGGGACCCATTTGCGTTGTACCTTGAATATCGCGGGAAGGGAATCAGTCGAGATGACTCGTTCTTGGCTCCAGAGCCCATGAGCCGTTCCACAGGAGTGCCCGGTGAGTTCCCTGGCTCACCCCCGGTGAGGCCGGTGCGGCAAGCCCGGTCTTCGCAGGGGGGGTTCCAGCGACACCACAATCCAGACATGCTCCCAGGAGGATTAGATGGCAAACAGTACTCCCGATAGCCGCGCGGCCTATCTCGAAATGCTCCGCAAGATGCTGCTGATCCGCAAGTTCGACGAGGCCGCGGTTGCACTGGCGGAACGCCGGGAGCTCTTCGGCGCCGTCCACGCTTACATCGGCCAGGAGGCGGTGGCCGTCGGCGCCTGTGCCGCACTCAGAAGCGATGACTACGTCACGGGGAACCACCGCTCGCACGGACATCCCATCGCCAAAGGCGCCGATGTGAACCGGGCGATGGCGGAGCTCTTTGGCAAGCGTACGGGGTACTGCAAGGGCAAAGGGGGATCAATGCACCTTGCGGACTTCAGCGTGGGGATCCTCGGCGAGTCGGGGATCCTGGGTTCGGCTCTCCCGGTTGCGGTTGGCGCAGCGCTCGCATCGAAGCTTCGCCACGAAGGCAGGGTGGCTATCCCGTTCTTCGGGGATGGCACGAGCAACGAGGGCGCCTGCCACGAGACGATGAACCTTGCGGCCGTTTGGAAGTTGCCCGTTGTGTTCGTGTGCGAGAACAACCAGTACGCGATCACGACAAGCTACCGGGATACGGTATCGGTCGAGCACATCGCCGATCGCGCCGCGGCCTACAACATGCCGGGAGTGGTGGTCGACGGCCAGGACGTGGTGGCGATGTACGAGGCCACCAGGGCGGCAGTCGATCGGGCGCGGGCCGGTCAGGGCCCATCGCTCATTGAGGGGCTGACCTACCGCTACCGGGAGCATGTCGAAGGGATCAGCCGCATCATCAAGCAGCCCTACCGGGCCGAGGCCGAGGTGGATAATTGGAAGAAGCGCGACCCGATCGAGATCCACAAGAAGCGCCTGCTTGATGGTGGGTTCGCCACGGCTGAAGAGTTATCGGCCATTGAACAGGAGGCTGACGACGCGATCAGCGGGGCGCTCCAATTTGCCAGGGAGAGCCCCGAGCCTGACCCGGACGAACTGTTCGACGGTCTTTTCACAAATCCGATCGCGATCGATCGGCTGTAGGAACCTGGAGGAGATTGGGCATGGCAGAAATGACGTTCTCGGCCGCGATTACCCAGACGCTTCGGGAGGAGATGCGCGCTGACCCATCCATCTTCATGCTGGGCGACAGCATCCGGAGCGGTCTCTACGGTGTCACGGGCGGGCTACACGAGGAGTTCGGCGACGAGCGGATTCTTGACTGCCCGGCCTCGGAGACGGCGTACATGGGCGCGGCGGCCGGCGCGGCGGCGGCGGGCATGCGCCCGATCGTCTCTTCGTCCTGCGCCTTCATGTGGGTGGCGATGGACCAGATAGTGAACCAGATCGCCAAGATGAAGTACATGTTTGGCGGCCAGGCGACTCTTCCCCTCGTCTTCCGAGTAGGGGTGACCTACGCGCAGAGCATGGCGGCGCACCACACCGACCGGCCGCATCCCATCTACATGAACATCCCGGGAATCAAGATCGTGATGCCATCGACGCCCGCCGACGCGAAGGGCTTGCTGAAGACCGCAATCCGCGACGATGACCCCGTCTTCTTCTTTGAAGAGAGCCCTCTGATGCGTCTCCGGGGCGAAGTGCCCGAAGAGGAGTACACGATCCCTCTCGGCGTCGCTGACGTGAAACGCGAAGGGACCGACGTGACCATTCTCGCGGTCGGCGGCATGGTTCCGCGCAGCCTGGCCGCGGCCGAGCGTCTTGCGGCGGAAGGGATCTCGGCCGAGGTTCTCGATCCGCGCTCGTTGGTCCCGCTCGATACCGGCGCTATCCTGGCATCCGTGGCCAAGACGGGCCGTTTCGTGGCCGTAGACTCGGCGAACAAGACCTGCAGCTTCGCCAGCGAAGCGTGCGCCCTCGTGGCGCAGGAAGCCTTCTGGTCTCTCAAAGCGCCGGTGCAGCGCGTGGCCTCACTCATGGTGCACCCGCCGTTCAGCCCGGTGCTGGAGTCGCTCGTCTATCCGACCGAAGAGCGGATCGTGGAAGCGGTGAAGCGAACAATGCTCGACGGGGTAGCTGCAGGCCGCTGAGAGCGGCCTGCAGCCGCCACGCTCCAATGCCCCCGGAGGGGGGAGGCAGAGGCCTAGAGGAACCGGATCGAGACGGCCCCCGAAGGGGCGACCACGAAGTCGAACGGCTTTTCGAAGATGGGCGTGGCACTGGCGACGCCCTGGATCCCCGCCTGAATGCCTATCGAAAGCAGGCGCATGCTCAGGGGAGTGGCCAAGCGCTCAATGAAGTCCTGGTCGGAGATCGCATCTCCAAAGACCGGCCGGATCTCGCGTAGCCACAGCTCATCTACTTCGTCCCACCGGCGTTGCAGAGTCTCATCGATGGTTCGCGCGATCCGGGCCCGGATCTCCTCGTCGGTCACCCGCTACCGCCCGGCGGTCTCTGCGCCGGCGAGCTCCCTGCCGAGCAACTTGAGCGCATCGGAATTCTTCATGAGGCCGGCATTGTCGCGAGCCCACTGACTGCCCAGCTCCAGCGCCTTCTGGTTGATTGGTACGAGCTTGTGGCGATGCGGGGGAAGCGCCTCTGTGAGGCTTTCCAGCGCCGACTGAAGCGATACTATACGCGAAACCTCGATGAAGGCGCCCACGCCGATGAGCGTGGCCTGCAGGCCGGACCCGAACTCGCTGACGGAAAGGTCCGTAGCCGGGACGCCGAGATAGGCGATGTCCGAGCGCTGCGGGGTGAGCTCGATTTCGGTATCGACCTTCATACCGAGGCCTTCGCCCGAAGTGAGCTGCATGTCGCTTGTGCCGTACTTGATGGACGTGTTGTAGACCATCAGCCCGCCGGCGTCGATCAGTGGTTCGAAGCGCAGGAAGGAGTTTGGGTACATGGCGAGACAGCCATCGAGGGGCTGCATGATGACCGGGGAGGCCTCGATGCGCGAATCACCGACAACCACCAGGCATTCGCAGATGCCGCCGCGCTGGGCGCCCTGGAACATGCTGAAATACATTGCGCGCTTGCCTTCGGCGAGGGCCGTGTGCCCCAGGAGCTGGCTCCCGACAAGAATGCCCTGCCCGCCAACCCCTGAAAAGACGAATTCCTTCTGCATGGCTAGCTCACCTCGCCGAGGCGGGGGAGTGGGGACTCCACCGGGGGCTGCGTTGCCGGGTCCCAGTCCTTCAGAATGCCCATCTGCCTGTCCTTGAGCATGACCTCTTCGTGGTACTTAACAGCTTCGACCGGGGTCATGCGCCAGCCTGTCGGGCAGGTGGTCATGCACTCGACGAAGGTGAATCCGCCGCCAGACATGACGACTTCTATCGCCCGCCGCAATACGCGCTGTCCGCGGTAGACGTAGGCCGGGTCGTGCGTCGAAATGCGGCCGATGAATGCCGTCCCGGGGAGCAGGGCCAGCATGTCGCAAATGGGCACGGGCGACCCGTGCGTTTGCGCGTTCCGCCCTCCCGGTGAGGTGGGTGACTTGTGGCCCATGGGCGTCCCCATCGTGAACTGGCCGCCCGTATCGCCGAACACGCCGTTGTTCCCGAGGATGACGAGTATGTTCTGTCCCGAGGCGGCGGCGTGGATGACTTCGTTCAGTCCCTCGTTGAGCATGCCGCCATCGCCCTGGAAAGCGATGGCCATGGCCTGCGGTTGGGCCATCTTCATGCCGCGGACGGTCGAGACTGCGCGCCCGTGCAACGCATAGGTGGTGTCGCCAGGCGTGATCTCGGTCATGTACTCGAGGCAGGCGATATCGGCTGCGGCCACGAGCTTGGCGGGATTGGCGCGCTCAATCTCCTCGATGAGGGCGCGCGACCAGGCGCCGTACCCGCAGCCCTGGCACCAGGGGGTGCCTTCTTCGACAAAGACATGCGGCCGTTCAAAGACCGCCTTTCCGCCTCGGGGCGCCTCAGTTGTTGCTGTCATGCCAAGACCTCCACCTTTGCCAGGAGTTGCCTGAGTTCCGCATCGATTTCCTGCGGCGAAGGAGCTCCACCGCCTGGACGACCATAGAATTCGACCGGACAACGGCCGGCTGCCGCACGTTCGACGTCGGCCACCATCTGCCCGGTGTTGCATTCCAGCACGGTCATCCTGCGGAGATTGGCGGCGGCATCGGCGATCCGGGTATCGGGGAACGGGAAGAGAGTGATTGGCCGGATCATGCCGATCCGGTGATTCTCGTCGCGCAATTTCTTGAGAACGGGCAGGATCATCCGCGCCATCGTGCCGTAGGCGATGACTGCGACCTCGGCATCGTCCATGAAGAAGTCCTCCGATCGCACCGGGAAGGTCCGGTATTTCTCCGAGCGCCGGCGAGCCGCCACTTCGGTCCGGATCATGGTCGCCGGGAGCGCGGCCGCATCGCCAGCCGCCAGGGCTTCAAGTGGCGCCGCCGGTTCGGGAAGGCCGCGGCGGTGCGGCCGGTTCCGATCGCCGGTCAGGGCCCAGTCCTTGGGCGGCAGGCCAGCGTTCTTCATGGCCGGGAACTCCACCACCTCCATCGTGAGGCCGAGAGTGTAGTCGGCCATGATCATGACGGGGTTGCGGTAAAGGTCCGCCAGGTAGAAGGCCTCCATTGTGAGTTCGACGGCCTCCTGAGTTCCCATGGGGGCAAGGACGAGGCATTTCCCGTCGCCCTGGCTGGGGGCCTTGGTGGCCTGGTTGTAGTCGGCCTGGGAGATGCTGAGGCCGCCTGCCCGCGGGAAGTTGAAGAGCACGCATGGGACTTCGAAATCCAGGATCCAGCCAAGCGCTTCGGAGATGAGGCTGATGCCGGTTCCGGTGGAGGCGAATGCGACACGTCCGCCAGCAGCGCCGAACCCAAAGAGATAGGCGCCGCCTTCGAGCTCGCTCTCAGTGAAGTGCTTGAGGGCGCCGGGGAAATTATCGCACCGCTTGATCCAGTACTCCGCCATGTCTTCGACGGGGGTAATCGGATAGGCGCAGAAGAGCTGGCAACCGGCACGGAGCGAGGCTTCGACCAGCGCTTCGGGTGCGCGCATGAACATCGTGTCTTTCATCGGTTCGCTTCCTCCTCAGTCCCGGTAGATTTCGATGCAGACATCGGGGCAGACTCGTGCGCATTCCTGGCAACCGGTGCAATTGTCCTGAACAACGATGGCCACCGGATAGCCGTGAGCCCCCAGCGTCTTTGAGAGCGCAAGAGTCTCTTGCGGGCAGTAGTAGACACAAAGATCGCATCCCTTGCAGTGCTTTTCGTCGATCAAGACCGTTGCTGGTTTCTTCACTTGCGCCGGACGTTTCTCGCGGACAACCACCATGCTTTACCTCGTGGGAGCTCGGCCAGAACGTCCGAGCCGCTGTGTGATGATGAGCCGAGACGGAACCGGTGAGCTCTCCACCCTACGGCCGGCTCTGTCCACCGGGAAGAAATGCGTTCAAGGCCGTTTGCTCAGTGCCAAAATGCTACAGGTCTGCGAAGGGCAGGGCAAGTTCTTACATTTGTTGTTATTGCTGCCAAAAGACCGTAATATGGCCAACTTACGAACGAATATATCCACCGATGAAAGATACCAGACTCAAAGTTGCGACAGAACGCACAACAAATGATCTGCGGATGTGCTGAATGCAGACAGAGGCCTGAGCCACAGCGAAACCAGCGGCACATGCGCGGGAAACCGGAAGGAGCGCAACCTGACTGACGGTGGGGCCTGGACCAGGAACGTCTTCCAGGTTGATAGCGCGCGGCACGCACGACCGCGCGCCTGCCCCGCGATCTTCCTCAGCCTTGCTGGCCTGGTCCCCATGTCTCGACCGAAGATGGCGGGCTGCCATCATGCTGAAGGCCGAGGCGGCAACTTCGCGGCCGCCTCGCGGATTTGTCGACCGTGTGAGCGGCAACTGGGGAGGAGCAGGGTTAAGGAGCGTGGACGGGCGTCGGCGGTGGCGGCTATACTTTCAATAGTGTTGGCGCCGGGATGGGCGCGACGCATTCACAAAGCCCATGGAGGCAGCATGACTACCGAATCCGAAGCCCCGGTCGCCCTGGTCAACATCACCGAACGAGCCGCCGAGAAGGCAAAGGCCCTGCTCGCGGCGCGCGAAATCCCCGAGGGGGCCCTGCGCGTGTTCGTCGCCGGTGGCGGTTGTTCCGGTTACCAGTACGGCATGGCAATTGCCCGCGCCAGCGAAGCGGACGACATCGTGATGGAGCAGTTCGGCGTCCGGCTGGTGGTGGACCCGGAGAGCGCCCAGTACCTTGAGGGCGCCGAAATCGATTATGTCGACGACATCATGAAGAGCGGCTTCAGCATCTTCAACCCGAACGCGACGAAGAGTTGCGCGTGCGGCTCGAGCTTCCAGACGGCAGAGGGGAGCGGCCAGCCGCGCGCCTGCTGCTAGGCTGAAGCGCCACGACGTACGGCGAGGCGGCCCAATCCTGGGCCGCCTCGTTCTGTCCCCGGCGTGACCAAAGGCTCTAGTAGAGCTCTTCGGCCGGCATGATTCGGCGCATAAATTCGTCAAAGAGCGGCACCGTGAACGCCGTGTCACCGTGACTGGGACTCCAAATCATCCCCTTTTCGATGAGCTGACTGCGAGTCGGTCCCAGCGATGTGACCTGACGCCCGAGCTTCGCGGCAATATCCCCGGAACGGTGCGGTCCCGGTCCAAGCTCAGACATCGCTCGAAGGTACTTCTTCTCAACCGGAGTCAGCCGGTCGAAGCGAACACGGAAGAAGCTCTCATCGAGAGCGGCCGTGGCCTCTCGCGTGGCAATTTCCACATCTTCGGCGGTGATCGGGGAGTCCACCGCTACGTCCCAGGCGTGCTTGCCCCACTCCTGCAGGAAGTACGGATAGCGGCGGGTCTGCCGGAGGATGAGATCGAGCGCTCGACCGTCGACTGCAACCCCCTCGGCCGCAGCGGGCTTCACGATTGCATCTCGGGCGGCCGACTCGCTCAGCGGCCCGACCTCGGGAAACTCGAACAAACGCTCCGCATACGACTTGGCACGGCCCATGCGCCCTCGCAGCTGTGGTAATCCCGCACCAAGCAACAGAATCGGGAGCTGCCCCTGGGCAGTCCGGTGAAGGGCCATGATCAGAGCGGCGAGCTCTGGTTCCTTCACGTACTGAAGCTCGTCGATGAAGAGGACCAGCGCTGTGTCAGCCGCAGCTGCCGCTTCCCCAACAGCCCCGAGCAGTGCCTGCAGATCCTGCTCAAGGTCCCCGTTGTCAGCCAATCCGGGCTCGGGCTCGAAGTCGATCCCGACCTCAATGTCGGCGTACTTCACCTTGAGGGATTTCGCAAAACCAGCCAGACCACGCAGGGCGCGCTGCGCCACGTCGCGAACCCGGTCGTTTCGCGAGAGCCGCAGGAGCACAAGGCGAAGCTGAGGGGCCAGCAGCGCGGGCAGCGATCGGTCTTCCGGCGCCTCAACACGCACCGCCAGAATGCCCCGTTGCTCCGCGTTGATGCGAATCCGGTCCAGAAGAACGGTCTTGCCGACTCCGCGAAGCCCTATCAAGAGCAGGCTGCGGGCCGAACGCCTTAGCCGAACGCGTTCGATGGCGACGCGCGCCTGCTCGAGGATCTCATCCCGGCCTGCGAGCTCGGGTGGCGGCGCACCGGCCCCGGGTGCGAACGGGTTGCGAACTGGGTCCATCAGTCCACTTTATAGCTATCTTAGCTACTTTACAAGCACGGGCCAAGTTGCCAAAGGTTGCCCAAACTTCGCCCGGCACGCAGGCCGATCCCTCTTCGCCTCGCATGCCGGGCCAACTCAGCGTCTCTTCATACCACGACGTGAGAGAGGCACAATTCGCTCCTCCTCCTCGTTCTGATCATGAGTTCTTTCATGGCCCCAACGCCGCGCCGGTCCGTCGGCCGGGACCACAGCGCTCGTCAACTCGCTGCTACAGAAGATTCCGGCTCAGTTCCACGTGGCTCGTGAGGAAGACCATTGTCTCGCGGGTGGCCTTGCGCAGGCGCGCGAACTCGGTGTCCTGCATTGCCATCTCGTCGAACTTCTCGAGCTCGGCCAGGCTATCGAACTCGGCCACAATCGACACGCCCGAAGTCTGGCCCGTGAGCGATGACCAAACGCTGGTGGTGGCGTCGATGCCGCGCCGCTTCTGGTAGTCCAGCGCCGCAGAGATGGACATCACGAACTCGCGGTGCCGGCCGGGCAGGTGCTCACCGAGCAGAGTGCGCATGTACTTCCGGGGAGCGGTCGCCTCTTCGCTCGAGATGAGACCCTCTGAGTGGTAGGAGAGGCGGTGGATGGAGACCTGCGTGGCCTCGTAGATCATTTGAGAGCGCACGGCCTTGCGGACAGAGGCGAAGCGCGCGTCTTCGGTGGCAAGGTCGGTGAAGCGTTCAAGGTCATCGAGGGTGTTGAAGTCGCTGGCGATGATGACCGAGTTGGTCTGGCCCGTCATGGCGCCCCAGACAGTGGTGCGGGCGCGGATGCCGCGTTCCTCCTGGTGCTGGATGGATTCGCGCATCGCTTCGAGGAAGGCGGCTGTCTTGCCGCGCTCCACGATGCCGGTGAGGATTCGGCGGTACATCGGCGCTCCCGGGCGGGTAGTCTCGCGGCCCACCGGCCACGTGGAATCGTAGTCTAGCAGACCGAAGGCCCCCGGACCGGCACGGGGGGTGGCAGGCTATACTCTTGGCCATGCAGCTATACGTGGCGTATTTCAAGTTCAAGCCCGAAGTAAACCCGCTGATGGGCCTTGCAGCCTTTGAGCGGCGCAAGACGTTCGAGCACCCGCGCCACGCGAATGTGCTCGGTGAGTTCTGGGTGAACGCGCCCGCCGACCTGCCGCAGGTGGTGCTCATCTGGGAAGCCGAGGACGAGGGGCCCGGCGACTACTATGAGGCGGCCTGGGGAGACGTCTTCGACATCACGATCTCGCAGGCGACCCGGCCCGTGACAGAGATCCCGGAAGACCTGCCGGGCAACCTGAAGGAGCTCGCAGGGCAGTAGAGAACGCATTTGGGAGACGGACACCAGGGGCGGCGTGAACGCGGCCCCGATCAGCCAGTCTACCGCCCCTTGAACTGGGGCTCGCGGCGTTCTGCGAAGGCGGCCAGGCCCTCCTTGAAGTCCTGGCTCTGGAAGAGCGGCAGAAGCTGCAGGAAGATGTGGTCCACCGCGGTCTCGAACGTTTCGTCCATGCCCAGCCGCATCATGCGCTTGGTGGACTGGACGCTCAGGGGCGCGTTGTTGGCGATCTGGGTGGCCATCTTCATGGTTTCGGCCATCAGGTCGTCGTGCTTCACGACGCGGTTCACCAGCCCCAGCTCCAGCGATTTCTGGGCGTCGAGAACGTCGCCGAGAAAGGCAACCTCGGCGGCCTTCGCCCAGCCGAGAAGGCGGGGCAGGTACCAGCAGCCACCGGATTCGGGCAGAACGCCGCGGCGCGCGAAGACGGCGCCCATCTTGGCGTTTTCGCTGGCGATGCGGATGTCGCAGCCAAGCGCAAGGTCCATGCCGTAGCCGGCCGCGGCGCCGTTCAGGGCGCAGATCAGGGGCTTATCCATGCGGTTGATGACAACTGGCGGGGAGTTATGGAGGTCGAATAGCTGGTACCCGCGCGCCCCGACGCCGAGGCCGTCGCCGGAAGATTCGGCCTTGAGGTCGAGGCCCGAGCAGAACCCGCGTCCGGCGCCGGTGAGGACGACGACGCGGACCTGGGGATCGGTGTTCGCCTGCTGGAGCGTCTTCGCGAGGGCGTTCAGCATGGGACCGCTGATGGCGTTCATGCGGTCCGGGCGGTTGAGCGTGACGGTGAGGATGTTGCCGTTGAGCTCGGCCAGAAGCTCGTCAGTGCCGGTGTTGTACACGGTGTTCCTTTCCCTGGTAGTCAAATTCTTGAGCACGATGAGTGTGTCATTGCCGGCAGGTCACTGCAACGGGGCGGGTCAGCGCTGCAGGAGGTACTCGTGCAACGTCAGCCCGCTGTCGCGCACCTTGCTGGCCACGCCGACGCCCACGTAGCGGATGTGCCAGGGCTCGTAAGCGTAGCCGGTTGTGTCCTCCTTGCTCTCGGGGTAGCTGATGATGAAGCCATACTCCCAGGAGTGCTCCGCGAGCCATGAGGCTTCGGCGGTGCCGGCGAAGCCTTCCAGGAAGTGTCCGGGGAAGCCCACGTCGGCGGTGGTGCCGAGCTGGTGCTCGCTATGGCCGGCACGCGCGCTCGTACGCTCAGCATAGGCGAGCCCGTTGACGCGGACCCAGTACTCGAAAAGCCCTTGCTGTGTGGCATAGCTGCGGAAAGAGCTGTTCACGTACAACCGGAACCCCTCTTGCTCAGCAGCGGCGAAGAGGTCGCGGATGGCGGCCGCGGCTTCGCGGCGCAGCTGCTGGCTCCCTTCGGCCGAGATGGACGCAGGTAGGGCCTCCAGGTCTGCCGGTTCGCAGTCGGAAGCCAGGCGGTGGTCCTTGTCGACCGGCGCGAGGATATCGCCGCAGGGGAGGATCTCGGCGTAGACAGTGGGGATGGGCGTCGTGGTGGCGGATGGCTCTGCCCGGGTTGCTGAAGCGGTGGATGTCGCCTGCTCAGTGGGGCCAACCACGGCTGGCGCCGGGCCATCGCCGCCCAGCCGGCTGACGAGCACGAGCACGAGCACCACGACGCTCGCCCCGGCGGCAAACAGGGAACCTATGAACGCCGGGTACCAGGACCCGCGCTGCCTCCCCTTGCGAGCCTTCGCGACTCCCTTCCCCTGCCGGGTGCGGGTGCGAGGTCGCGAGGGTTTGCGCGCTGCGTCGGCCACGAAAGCTACTCTACCGCGGGGTGCGTTACCGGTCGCCCGCCACGAGCCCGGCACTGTCGGAGCGGGGATCGCGCAGGACATCGTCGACGAAGGCGCGGAGCAGGGCGTTGGTCACCTGGGGCTGTTCGAGCTGGAAGAAGTGCCCAGCAGCGGCAAGAGGCTCCTGGCGAATGAACATGGTGATGGCGCGAAGGTGCTCGGGGTCGCCCAGGGGGTTGGCAGCCCAAATTGCCATCAGCGGCTTCTGGTCGGCCTTCTTGAGCAGATCATCCATGCGCTGCACGAACACTTCGGCATTCGAAATCATGCCCGCAGCCACATCCGGGGGACAGGCGAGCATTCTGTCGAGAGCTTGCGTACGGATGTCGTGAGGGGTGTTTTCCACGAAGAAGCTCTCGATCATGCTCCGCATCGGCTCCATCGAGCCGGCGGCCGCCACTGAACTTGCTGCGCCGGGGAAAGCGTCCCCCGCGGCAGCGGTCAGCGGCGAATCGCCAACCACGATGCCGCGCACCAGGCCGGGATGGCGGTCGTTTAGGAGCAGCGCAACCAGACCGCCGAGGCTGTGCCCAACGATGATGGAGGGCCCGATGCCGCGGGATTCCATGACGGCCGCTACGTCATCGGCGGCGGTGGTCGTGTCATAGGGGGGCACTGTGCTGGAGCCGCCGAGGCCGCGCAGGTTGATCGCCAGGCAGCGATGGTCGCCCTTGATGTCATCGAACTGGGGCTGCCAGAAAGTGTGGTCGCAGCACCAGCCATGGATGAAGACGAATGGCGGGTCACCGTGACCCTCGTCGTAGCAGGCGAAGCTTGCGCCGCGGACTTCGACGCGGATCATCGGCGGTTCCGGCGTGAACTCGCGACCCTTGACCCGAGAGCGAGCAATCGCGGCGCGGCGAGAAGGAGGAGGTGGCCCCCGGCGCGCCCAAGCCTGCTCCCGCGCGTGGCCGCCTTTCGTCCCCGTTTCTTCAGCTTCTGGCGGTCGACCCGCTGGAGCGCCCCGGCCGCAGCGCCCTCGGCTATACGGGCTCGTTCGCCAAGCGCATGGAGTACGTCGATGGCGGCTTCGCGCGCGCGCTCCACCTCCACCTCCTGAACGGCGCCGCGCGCCTGGGAGATCCCTTTGCGGCCGGCGCCCGCGAGCTCGCGCGAAAGGTCCATTGCCCGCCGCCGTGCCTGAGCGACGTCAACGTTGCGCAGGATCTCCGCGCCGGGGAGCCTCTTCCCTTCCCTGTCGGCGGCGCGTTGGCGGGCCGCTTCGCGTTCCCGCTCTCGGCTGGCCGAGCGCCGCTTCACCGCGTAGGCGGCGCCGCCGACGGCAAGGGCCGCACCCAATCCGGCCAGGAAGAGCAGCATGTAGCTGGGCCGGCGCCGGCGCGTAAGACGGGACTCCACGAGCTCTTCGAGGGACGGTTCTTCCTCGGACGGGGGCGGGACGCGGCCGACCATCAGGTCCTCGATGAACTCGACAACGGCCGCGGTGAAAGCATCCGGGTTGTCGCCGGGGACGCTATGGCCCGCACCGGGGACAACGACCAGGCGAGCGCTTCTCATCTCGCGCGCGGCCCGCTCGGCCACCTCCTGCGAAAGGACGTCGCTCTCGGCGCCGCGCACGAGCAGCACTGGCGCCGGGACGGTGCGGTAGATCTGCCACATCTCGTCGTTGGAAAGGCCGCTGCCGATGGTCAGGCCCGAGTCGGGCTGGCGGAAGCGCCGGTCGAACTTCCAGGTCCACTTGCCATCTCCGGTGGGCTTGAGGCGGTGGCGCATGCGTTCGCGGATGTTTTCGATGCTGCGCCGTGGGTTGAAGCGGTGAGCCATCTCCACGAACTCATCAAAGTCAAGCTCATCGGGCCCGCGCGTGAAGCGCACGATGTTGTCGACGCCCTCCTTTGCGGCCTCGGGGCCGACGTCAACGAGGATCAGCGCGCGAACGTGCCGGGGGTGCGTGACCGTGTAGGCGACTGAATTGAGCCCTCCCATGCTGTGCCCGATCAGGATGAATCCGTCCAGGCCCAACTCCTGGCGAAAGCCTTCGAGGTCCGCGACGAAGGCATCGCGGGAGTAGTCGCCTTCCTCTGACCAATCGCTGTCGCCGTGGCCGCGCTGGTCGAGGGCGATGAGGTGGAAGCGGTCCTGCATGCGCTCGGCGAACTCATCGAACATGTGCCCGGAGACGCCAAAGCCATGGAGCATGACGATTGCCGGGGACGAGGGGTTGCCCCACTCCTGGTAATGGAGCTTCAGGCCCCCGACGACCACGTCGCGTTCGAGATATCCGGTTGTGACCAACGGCGCACCTCCGTAACTGGCCTTGCCCGGGCGCACGCGCGTGCACAGCCGGGAGTTCGATGATAGCACCGGAGACGGCCCGTTGCGGCCGCGGAAGGCGGAGCGGCGGCCTTCAGGAGAGCGGGGGCAACCCCTGGCGAGCGAGCAGGCCGTTGTAGTGACGGACAACGCTGTCGCCCTGGTAGGCCCACCCGCCTCCCGGGTTGAAGGAGTAGTTGTAGGCGGCGCGGACGGCGAACTCGCCTGTGTAGCCAGCCCTTTCGCCCGCGTGCCAGGCTTCGGCCAGGCCCACGGTGGCGCGCTCAGCGTTGACTTCGGGGTCGAAGCGGGCGTCGCCCATCCCGGCGCCGTAGCCGTGGTCGTGAAGCTGGAAGAGGCCCACGGAGTGCCCGCTATCGCCGATCGCATCGGGCCGCCCGCCGCTCTCGGACAACATGACCGCCTTGAGGAAGAGCGGGGGCACGTTGTGCTTGCGGCCGAGCCGGTTGAGCATGCCGTCCCACTGGTC
Source organism: uncultured Anaerolineaceae bacterium (assembly GCA_964475735.1). Taxonomy (GTDB): domain Bacteria; phylum Chloroflexota; class Dehalococcoidia; order Tepidiformales; family Tepidiformaceae; genus UCB2. The sequence goes on along the minus strand of CAYYYI010000007.1, from coordinate 2,487 downwards.
CGGGTCAGCCGGTTCCCCGGCCGATTGGACGGGTGTGTGGGGCACAGGGCTCTCCGCGCTCCTGCGCGTGGCGATGGGCCGCCTTTCTGGCGTCGCGGGACGTGCGCTGGTTGGTTGGGCCAGGCCGTTCGCGGAGGCTGTGAAGGCCGGGCCGGCATTGCGCAACTCGCGCGCCAGCCTTCCCGCCTCATGCAGCGAGACATGCCCACCAGGGACACTTGCGGGCCGCAGCGGATCCGTGGCCATTTCGCCTCAAGCCTAGTACGGTAGGGCGCATTCCCAAATACGCGGGATGCCGGATACCCCCCCACCGCTTCCCGCATTTCGAGGTGGACAGGTGAAGGAAAAGCGAATCCCCGACCCCACGCTGATGGCTCGGTTGCAGTTGAGCGCGAAGGGGGTCGACTGGGCGGCTTCGCTCACAGCTCACCGCCAGCACGAGCAGCCAGGCGGGGAGTGGTCGGCCCACCAGCACGTGTTCCACCTGCTGGCGGTCGAACGGGCAGTTCACCGTCCTCGCGCCCAGCAGATGATCGCCGAGGACCAACCGTCGTTCGCTGACTGGGACCAGGACGAGCACATGCGCGTCCACTACGCGACCGGGCAGGACGTGGCGGAGCTTGCCGAGGAGTTCATGCGCGAGCGCGAGCAGACGTTCGAGTTCTTCAAGGGGCTGACACCGGACCAGTGGGCGCGGCGCGGTTCGTGGCCCGGGCGGGGACCGGTCGACGTGGCCTGGGTGGCCGAGCGGGCAGTGGCGCATGCACTGGACCACTTCCGAGCCCTCCTGTGGGTGCACGAGGACCTGGAGTGCTTCCACGCGGTGCAGTGGGGCTGGGAAGGCGAGTCCTGAGCGACGCTGGCCGCACGTGAATGGTCAGTCTCGAAGGTGAACGGCCTCGTATTGACCGGCTCGTAGGGCCGCGACAAGGGAGGCTTCGTCCGTTACGGGGACGCTGAACCTCGTCGCGGCACGGCCCACCTCGGTGGGGGTGTGAGCGTCGGATCCGCCAATCCCGGGGAGGCGGAAGCCGTGCGCGAGTCCCGTGGCGGCCAGGTTCTGGAGGCGCGAATCGGACCCGTTGATGGCTTCGACGGATTCGAAGAAGTCAACGGTTTCGCGGCTCACGCGCAGGAGGCCGTCGCGGGCCGGATGCGCCAGGTAGAGCAACGCGCCGCAGGCCCCGGCGGCTTCGAAAGCCGCACGCGCTGCCGCAAACGTCGCGGAGCCGGCCTGGAGGCCAAATGCGAGGACGTGCCCCATGTCGGTGGTCAACTCGACTCCGCCGAGAACCAGAAAGCCCGTACGGCGCCGGAGGGCGGCGAGGGCATCGGGGTCCCACAGCGCGTCGTGCTCTGTGAGGCAGATGCCGTCGAGGCCGTTCGCGCGGGCAAGGCCGGCCAGATCCTCGGGCTGGAGCGAGCTGCACTGCGAGAGCGGCAGCGTGTGGCAGTGAAGATCGATGAGCATCTAGCGGGGTAGCTTCACCCCGTAGATTTCGCCGAGCAGGTCGAGAAAGGCGGCCATTGGGCCGGACTGTGGCTTGTTGCGGCGATACATGACGGCGATCTCGCGCTCCACCGTCTCCGCGGCCTCGATATGCACCTTCTTCAGGGTCCCGAGCTTGATCTCGCGGTCAACCGACACCTCAGGGAGCAGCGCGATTCCGAGGTTCATTTCGACCATCTTCTTGGTCGCCTCTATGCTGTCGAGCTGCATCTGCTGGTGCGGCACAACGCCAAGTTCGCGGAACAGGCCCATGATCATGCCGTAGTAGCCGGAGTCCCGGTCGAAGAGAATCAGCGACTCGTCGGCGAGGTCATCGACCTTCACGCTGCCGCGCTTGGCGTAGCGGTGATTCGAAGAGACGACGAGAACGAGCTCGTCGTGGTAGAGGACGATGGTGCGGACGTCGGGGTGGTTGATGGGGCGGCCGATGCCCACCTGGACGTCGTCGTCGAGAACCATTTGGAGCACTTCGTCGGAGTGGCCAGTGCGCACCATGACGTCGACGCCCTCATGGTTATCGCAGAAGACCTTGAGGAGCCGGGGCAGGACATAGGTGCCCACAGCAGGCGCGGTCCCGATGGTGAGCCGCCCCGCGGTGCCTTCGCGGGTGCCTTCGAGCACCATGAGCCCATCATGAAGGGTACGCAGAACCCGCTGGGCGTAGGGCAGGAAAGCACGGCCGGCGTCGGTGAGCTTGACCCCGCGGCCCATGCGTTCGAACAGGGGCTGGCCAACCTCACGTTCGAGTGACTGGATGCGATTGCTGAGCGAGGGCTGGGCGACGTTGAGGAGCTCGGCCGCGCGGCTGAAGCTCCCGCTGTCGGCGGCAGCGAGGAAGGCGTCGAGTTGAGCGAGTTCCACGGATAGCTCACCTGATAGCCATAGTGAAGGGCTATGGATGGGACCATACGCCATCCGTTTCCCATAGGCTAGGGCTAGGCATCTATCCGGTTGGACCAGGCAATAAGAAGGCTAGT
>CAYYYI010000006.1:22855-47241 GCA_964475735.1 uncultured Anaerolineaceae bacterium | reverse complement strand
CTCGCCGCCCTCCACGGGCACAGCCCAGATGTCCGACGTGTTGTCGAAGTCCGCTTCCGCGTGTCTCGCGGAAACGAAGGCGATCTCGCGGCCATTGGGCGACCATGCGGGCTGGGTGTCGTCCCAGTCGCCGTCCGTGATCTGCTTCGTCTCGGCGCCCTGCTCGATTCCCACCACGAAGAGGTGGCCGCGGTGGTCGGCGGTGAAGCCCTGGCCGTTCAGCCGGTACTTCAGGTGGGTGATGCGCCGGTATGGCTTCGCCTTCTTCGGGTCGGGGTCCGGTGCATCGCCCGTCTTCGCCGCGAAGGCGATCTGCGTGCTATCCGGCGACCAGGCCGGTACACCCGCGCCGAGGGGCAGCTTCGTGACCTGGCGGGCTTCACCGCCGTCCACCGGCATAACGTACAGCTGGGGCTTCTCCTCGCCCCGCTCCGAGAGGAAGGCGAGCCAGCGCCCATCGGGCGAAAAGCGCGGCGAGCTATCCCGCTTCGCCCCGGCGGTGAACTGCCGGGGTTCGCCCCCGGCCGTGTCCACCATCCAGATCGCGCCCCGGTAGGAGTCCGTCTCGCGGTCCATGCGAACGGCAGCGAAGGCGACGCGCCGCCCATCGGGCGAGATGTCGCACTCGCCAATCCAGGTGATGGCGTAGAGGTCGTCCGGGGTCATCGGTCGCATCAGGGCACGCTCCGCGGTTGGTGCGGCGTATTGTGCACCATCCGGGGCCGCCCCGGGGCCGGTGGTAGAATGAGCATATGGCTATCCAGCACGGCCTCAGCATCGACGAGTACCTGGCGCTGCCCGAGGAGAAGCCGTACCTGGAGTACATCCACGGGGAGGCGGTCCCAAAGATGGCGCCCGACTGGCTTCACTTCAACCTCGCGAAGCGCATCCTCGTCGCCCTTGCAGCGTACGAAAGCGCCCACGGCGGCAGCTCTGGCGTGGAGGGCCGCGTCTACTTCGAAGACAGCCGCGACCCCCGCTACCTGCTGCCCGACGTCGCGTACTACGCTCCCGGACGCCCGCAGCGGGCCGGGAGTGCCATGGCCCCGCCCACGCTTGTAGTCGAAATCCGCTCCCCCGGCCAGTCGCTGGAAGGCCAGCGCGAGAAGTGCCGTTACTACCGCGCCCACGGTGTCGACGTCGCCTGGCTGATCGATGCCGAAGCCCGCGCCGTCGAGGTCTTCGAAGGCCAGCTGCACCGGACCCTCGAACCGGGTGAGATGCTCACCAGCGCCGCCCTCCCCGGCTTCTCTCTGACTGTCACCGATCTGTTCGCCGGGCTGGAAGGCTGAGCCCCCGGCAGTCGCCCCGCGATCGACAAGCCCCCGCTCCAACCCGGACAATCCGGCCATGCCTGACTACTCCGACATCCTCACCACAAGGAAAGGGCGCACCGGCATCGTCCAGCTGAACCGGCCGGAGAAGATGAACGCCCTCAGCCACAATCTGCGCGCCGAGTTCTTCGACGCCCTCAAAGACTTCGAAGCCGACCCCGAAGTTCGCGCCATCATCGTCCGTGGCTCGGGGCGCGGCTTCAGCGCCGGCTACGACCTCTCCGGCATCCGCCAGGCGACTGACGACCGCGACTACGTAGAGCGCCGCAGCGGGCTGCCGAACGTTGGCCCCATCAACCCCGGGCAGGGGCAGTGGCCGCAGCACCTGCTTTCCGGATATTGGCAGATCTGGGAGCTGGCGAAGCCCGTCATCGCCCAGGTTCACGGCTACTGCCTGGCCGGCGGCACCGAGCTTGCATCCATGTGCGACCTGATGTTTGTGGCCGAAGACGCGATCATCGGCTACCCCGCTGTCCGGGCCATCACCAGCGTGGACATCCTCTTTCACCCCTGGCACATGCCCCAGCGGAAGGTGCGCGAGCTGCTTTACACCGGAGACAGCGTCACCGGCCGCGAGGCGGTGGAGATCGGCTGGGCGAACCGCGCCGTCCCCATCGAACGGCTCTGTGAGGTGACCGAAGCCTTCGCCGAGCGCATGGCGAACATCGACCCCGGGATGCTCCTGATGACCAAGCGCCAGGTAAACCGCACTTATGAGGTGATGGGTATCCGCACGGCCATGGCCGTGGGCGGAGACGTCCAGGAGCTGAGCCGCGTGCGCCCCGGCGGCGGCGAATTCGGCCGCCTGGGACGCGAGAAGGGCCTGAAAGCCGCGCTCGACTGGCGTGACGGCCCCTTTGAAGACTATGGGTGCGCGCCCGCTTCCACGCCCCGCCCGGCGGCCGCGCCATGGTAGGCGAGCACGCGACCCCACCGCCGGACATGCCGGGGCACTTCGCTGAGTTCCCCCTCCACAAGTACCTCGGGCTCACCATTGAAGAAGCCCGGCCCGGCTTCGCGCGCATCTGCCTGCATACGAGCGAGCGCACGCTCGGCGGGATCGGCGCCAGCGTTCACGGTGGCGTCCTGGCGGCCATGGTCGACATCGCCATGCTGCAGGCGCTCTTCCCCCTCTTCGGGCCCAACGATCAGGCGTCGGGAACCGCCGACCTGAACATCACCTACATGCGCCCCGCCCTGGGCGAGCGCGTCTACGCTGAGGCCACGGTCCTGAAAAAGGGGCGCCAGCAGGCGGTCACGGAGGTCAGCATCGTCGATGAGCAGGGCCGCCTCTGCGCGAAGGGGCGAACCATCTACGCCATCCGCCAGCGAGCCTGAGCCTTCCGCCGCGGATGTGGGCGCTCAGAGCCCGGAGAGCAACTCGCGCAGCACAACTTCCGCCCGGTCGAGCCGCGCGCGGATTCCCCACTGTCCGTGGATGTTGAGCGTCATGTCTTCGGCCTGCCCGCGTACGCCGGGAAGCCGTCCCCGCGTGCCCGCAGCCTCGTCCAGCCGATCCGCTTCCGGCGAGCCCGCGCCGAACAGCGCCTCGACGACTTCGACGGTGCGGTCGTACCACTGGTTGTATTCAAAGGGGTTGGGGCCGCTCCCGCGCAACCAGCCCATGGTGTTCAGCCGCTCTTCGAGCCGTTCGCGCGCCCTGGCCGGATTCTCAACGTTTGCCACGGCGCGATCATAATCCGCCCCCGCGGCACGGGAAAATCGCAGCAGCTCAGGCGGCAGACTGGAGGGAAAGCTCGAAGGCGAGATCTCCAAGGCTGAGCAGCGCGCCGTCAATTCGCCCTCGCTGCTCCGCGGGGACGCTTTCGACGTCATCCAGGAAGGCTGCGATGCGCGACTCGCTCTCATCTCCGTAGAACGACTCCGGCCGCAGTACGCCCAGCGTGTTCGAGAACACCACTCGCCCGTCGCGGTCGCGGCAGGCGAGAGCGAGCGCGACGTGGTTGATCCCGTAGGGGCGCCTCATCGAGCCCATCGCTTCCCTGATGGACCGCAGGATCGCTTCGATGGCGCCATGGCGCGCCCGGGCGTCGCCCGCTGCCGGGGCCTCCCAGCTGAACTCGGTCACCCCCACTCCCTGCCTGATGGCCTCGGCGATCCGGCGCTCAGCGGCGCCCCTGCGATAGAACGGCAATCTCATCTCGTCTAAGTTGTCGGCCACTCGCGGTTGAACTTGGTTGCAGTTCGGTTCCCACCCGGGGGAGACCCTGTCCCATTCGCCCAATCACCCGCCCGAGCGTACACTCGCCACGATGGACAACGACTTCAGCGTTGACCTCGACGACGTCGCCGCGGCCATCCGCACCAACGATGTGATAGCCATCCGCTTCGTGGTGGTGGGCCAACGGCTCCTCCTCGATTTCCGGGCCACGGAGATCGATCCCCCGCTGGTCAAGGTCGTCGCGCCCGTGAAGTCCGTCGAAGAGCGCTACGCCAGCCTCAAGCAGCTCCGCCCGCGTTTCGCCTCTCCGGAAAAGATCGTCGCCCTCTGGTGGCCGCGGTTCGCGCGCTCGCTGGCCACCACCGGCGTCTGGAACCTGGTGCTCGAACGAGTCAGCGAAACGGGCCACCCCGGCGCCGTCCGCGAGGCCGAAGAGACCTTCCGCGAGCTCGTTGCAATGGAGGAAGCCCAGCAGCGCGCTGCCGTCCAGGGCATGGGCTTCCGCACGCTGTGGAGCGCCTCCACCGCGCCGCGTTAGGCTAAGGATCTGGAACGCTCACACTTCCGCCAGCTCGTTCGCGAAGCGGTCGCCTCCCTCCCTCCGGAACTGCTGAGCCGCGTCCACAACGTCGATATCGTCATCGAACGCCGGCCTTCAGCGCGTGACCGCAAGCTTGCCGGGATCGGCCCCGGCCGCACCCTTCTCGGCCTCTACCACGGCGTGCCCCTAACCCGGCGCGGCGAGTACTACAACCTCGTCCCGCCCGACAAGATCTCCATCTACCAGGAACCCATCGAGGCCATCTGCGAAACCGATGACGAAGTGCGCGATCAGGTTCGCAAGACCGTGCTGCACGAGCTGGCCCACTACTTCGGCATCGGCGACGACCGCCTCGAGGAGTTGGGGCTCGGCTAGGCCCGGCCGCGGGCGCTCCCGCCCGTCAAGAATAAGTACAGGGCTCGTTGACCCAATCCCGGCCCATCGCTAGTTTGGAGCACATGGCCGGCCGTGCAGATGAGGCGTCCTTACCGCTTCGGCCCGCGCGAGCGAGACGGGCAGCCGCCGCCTCCCACACCCACACCCTCGGCCAGCGCCTGCTCTTCGTGCTGGCTCTCCTCACCTTTGGCCTGGCCTCGATCTACACGGGCCTGGCGCTCCTTACGCGCGTTACGCCACAGCTCTTCCCCGGTCAGAACTTCACCCTTGGCGGCGCGTTGCCCAACCTCGGCCGTATTGGCATCACCGCGCCCGGCGTCAACAGCCAGGTCAACCAGCGCATAAACCTGCTCATCATCGGCGTCGACAAGCGCCCCGCCTACCGCGACCTCGACGCCTACCTGACTGACACGATCATGATCGCCACGCTCGATCCCGTCGGGAAGACGGTCAACATCCTGAGCATTCCCCGCGACACCTACATCACCATCCACCACCCGGATGGGCGCAAGTACGAAAGGCGCATCAACGAATCCTACGGCGTCGGCGTCACCACCGGCGGCAGCTTCGACGCCGGCGCGCGCCAGCTCGAATACGATCTGAAGCAGAACTTCGGCATCGAAATCGACAATTGGGTCCTGCTCGACTTCAAGGGCGTCGAAAAGCTCATCAATGCTGTCGGCGGCGTCGACGTCGACATCCCGTACGAGCTCTCTGTCGGCGAATGGTTTTACAGCGACGATGACATCAACGGCGTTTGGCTCGTCTTCCCGTCCGGGATGCAGCACCTCGATGGCTACCACGCCGTCGCCTTTGGCCGCCATCGCGAATACGACAGCGACTTCATGCGCGTAAAGCGCCAGCAGCTGGTGGTGCAGGCCGCGGTCCAGAAGCTCTTTGCCAGGGGCCTCCTAAACAACCCCTTCGATCTCTGGGACGCCTACAGCAGCACCGTCAAGACCGATATGTCCAAGGCCAAGATGGCCGGGCTCGCCCCCCTTGTGATGCAGACGCAGGGGCGCATGAAGACCTTCTCCCTCGGAGACCCCGTTGATGGCGTCGCCACGCTCACACCGTACATCGATGACTTCGGCGCCGCCGTCCAGCTGTACGATCCGGAGAACGTCCAGTACATCCTGGGCCAGGTCTTCAGCAAGGCTGCCTACGCCGATTCGCACGTCGAAATCCAGAACGCCTACGGCGATGGTGGCGAGGTCAGGGCTGCCGCCCTCGGACGCTTCCTCGCATATATCAAGGGACTGCCCGCCGTGGCCATCGGGCCGGATTCGCCACAGCCGCAGCCCCAGACCACAATCACCCTTTACGGCGAAGAGCGCCGGACCATGGCCGAGGATATCGCAAAGTGGATCGGTGTCCCCCCTTCGGCCATCGTGGTGCAACCGCGCACGGACGCCACCCTGCCCGACGTCATCATCGTCATCGGCCGCGACTTCAAGGTGCCCGGCGGGTAGACGCGGTCTGATGCCTCCAATGGTCACGGGCGAAGCACCCTTCCCTTAACCAGAGCCATCTCATCGGTTGATATAATCCATGTAGCCACGGCGGGCCCTCCTGGCCCGCCCTTTGCGGACTCAGGGCAAGGCGTGCGCAGCCGCTGCGCGCCATCAAGCGGGGAGTTGACGTTTCGTGGAAGACCCAAGACTGGTAGCCGAGCGAATCATCGAGAACGTTGAGACAGTCATTGTGGGCAAGCGCCGTGAGCTTCGCCTCGCGGTGACCGCGCTCATCTGCGGTGGGCACATGCTCATCGAAGACGTCCCCGGCGTTGGCAAGACCATGCTGGCGCGGGCCCTCGCCGCCTCCACCGGCTGCTCCTTCCGGCGCATCCAGTTCACGCCCGACCTCCTCCCCAGCGACATTTCCGGCGTCTCCATCTACAACCAGAAGAGCGGCGACTTCGAGTTCCGGGCCGGCCCCATCATCGCCCAGGTGGTCCTCGCTGATGAGGTGAACCGCGCCACGCCCAAGACCCAGTCGGCCCTCCTCGAAGCGATGGAGGAGCGCCAGGTCACCGTCGACGGCGTGACTCACAAGCTCCCCCTGCCGTTCATGGTCATGGCCACCCAGAACCCCATCGAATACGAGGGCACGTTCCCCCTCCCCGAGGCCCAACTCGACCGCTTTCTCATCCGCGTGCACCTCGGGTACCCGCACCCCACCGACGAAGTGCTGGTGCTCGACCAGCAGCAGCACCGCCACCCGGTCGAGTCCGTCAGCCAGGTGACCGACGCCACCGAGATCCTCCAGCTGCAGAGCGCCGTAAAGGAGATCTACGTCGACCCGCTCATCAAGCAGTACATCGTGGCTCTCGCCAACGCCACGAGGGAGCACGAGGCCGCCTACCTCGGCGCGAGCCCCCGCGGCTCGCTCGCGCTCTTCCGTACCAGCCAGGCGCGCGCGCTCCTCGATGGCCGCGACTTCGTGACGCCCGACGACGTGAAAGACCTGGCGCTGGTGACGCTCGGGCACCGCATCATCCTCAGCCCCGGGGCCAAGGTGAAGGGCACCACCGCGGCCGACGTTGTGCACGCCTGCCTCAACCGCGTGCCCGTGCCCGGCGCGCGCGCGCGCGCCTGAAGCCGCGCCATGCGACGGCTCGTCCGGAAGGCACTCGACCGCGACCACAGGACGCTCCTGCTGGTCATCGTCATCCTGCTGGGCGCGCTCTTCCTCGCCTTCGGGACGGGTTTCGAGCTCCTCTTCCGGCTGGCCTGGGTGGTTGGGCTCATCATCCCGCTCTCCTGGTTTGTCGCCTGGTCGAGCACGCGCGGTCTCGAAGTCACCGCCCAGCGGCGAACAGGCCGCGCCCAGGTCGGCCAGGAAGCGCAGGAAGTCATCGAGGTCTACAACCGCAGCCTGCTCCCCCGCCTCTGGCTCGAAATCGACGACCCCAGCGACATGCCGGGCCACCACTCCCGTCGCGTGGTGGTCGTGCCGGCCCGGGGCTCGCGTAGCTGGCTGGTCGATACCCGCCTGGTCCGCCGCGGCCTCTACGATTGGGGGCCCGTCCGCGCCGTTGGCACCGACCCGTTCGGCCTCTTCCGGCGCCGGAAGTTCTTTGGCGGGCAGGGGCAAATCCTTGTCTATCCCCCCGTGTTTGATCTGCCCCACTTCCACGCGCCCCCGGCCAACCTCCCCGGCGAAGGCCGCTTTCGCCGCCGCACGCACTACGTCACTCCCAACGCCTCCGGCATCCGCGACTACGCCCCGGGCGACGCTTTCAACCGCATCCACTGGCCAAGCACGGTGCGTACCGGCCATCTCATGGTGAAGACCTTCGAGCTTGACCCCGCCAGCGACATCTGGGTCATCCTCGACATGGAGAAGCGCGTCAACGCCGGCGCCGGCGACGCCTCGACCGAGGAATACGGCGTACGCGTTGCCGCCAGCATCGCGCGCCACTTCCTCATCCAGAACCGCTCCGTAGGGCTCATCACCTTCGGCCGCGATTTGCAGGTTGTCGAAGCCGAGCGCGGCACGCAGCAGCTAACTCGCATCCTCGAAACGCTTGCCACTGTGCGTGCCGTCGGCGAGGCCCCCGTTGGCAACATCCTCGTGGAGGAGCAGCGCCGCTTCGGCCGCCATACCACCGTCGTCCTGGTCACAGCCTCCACCGATGACCTCTGGCTGAGCAGCCTCCTCTCCCTCACGCAGCGAGGCGTGAAGGCCGCGGTGGTGCTCGTCGACCCGAGCTCCTTCGGCGGCAGCCAGGCGCCCTTGATGATCTATGGCGCGCTTACCGCAGCCGATATCCTGACCTACGTGGTGCGCAACGGCGACGACCTGAGCCTGGCGCTCAGCCCTTCGCAGGCCCCCGAAGGAGTGTCGAAGTGGCCGAGCTGAACCTGCCCCTGCGACGCCCGGCGGGGCAGGGGGCGAACCTGCGCCAGGTCGGCCCTCCTCCTGCCGCCATGAACTGGGAGGACCTCCTCACCTTCGCGGCCGCTGTTGTCGTCTTCGTCAGCGTGGCCGTGTCCATCCAGCAGGCCCACTGGGTATCTGGCATGCCCCCGGTCGTCCCCACGGCCCTCGGCGGGCTGCTCATTGGCCTCTTCGCCGCGCGGATTCGCCTCCATGCGGCCATCCTCCACCCGATATCGCTGGCCATCGGCTCCCTCCTGGTGCTGCTCGTTGTCCAGTCCTACGCCGACGGCGTCTCCGTGCAGGACCGCATCGCCGACTTCCGCTTCCGCATGGTCGAGTGGTACCACGTTGTCCGCTCGGGAGACATCAGCAACGACAACCTCCCCTTCGTCACCCTGGTTCACTCGGCCACGTTCCTGACCTCCTATCTCGCTTCCTGGTCTGTCTACCGCTGGCGAAATGCCTGGCTCGCCGTGATCCCCGGGGGGGTTGTGCTGTTCGCCAATGTCAGCCTCCAGAAAGGAGAGCCCGGGGGGGCGGTGGTGGTGTTCGTTTTCGGCGCCATCGTGCTCGTCGCCCGGACCTATCTCCAGAAAAGCCAGGCCCGCTGGCGCCGCGAACAGGTCGACTACCCCGACTTCATGAGCCTGAACGCGCTCCAGATGACGCTCGTCGCAGCCGTTGTGCTCATCGTGGCCGCCTGGGTGGCGCCGCTGGGCGTCCGCCAGGGCACCGTCGACCGCGTGCTCAGCACGTTTTCCGATCCCCTCGACAGCCGCACCGAGGACCTCGTCCGCCTCTTCCACAACGTCAACTCGGGCCGCGGCGCGCCCCTGCACAGCTTCGGCTCCACGCTCCCCATCAAGGGCAATGTGAAGCTCGGAACGCGCGTGCTGTTCGAGGTTAACAGCCCCCAGGCCGGTCTCATTCGCGCCACCAGCTACGACGAATACACCGGCGCCGGCTGGAAGTCGACCGGCCGCCTTTCGAAGCGCGTCGATGGCAGCGACATTGCCGAGATCCCCCAGGACGCCGTCTACAAGCTCCGCTCCGTCACTATCCTCAACGTCACCGTGCGCGACGAATCGAACACCATCCTCACTGCCGGGACACCGGTGGGCACCAACGTCGACAGCTACGTCGACACGCCGAGGAGCGCCGAGGGCGACATCGAACGCATGCGTAGCCGTCGCGGCCTCCAGGACGGCGATACTTACAACGCCATCGGCTCCGAAAGCTCGGCCTCCGCCGCGGAGCTGCGCGCGGCCGGCGCTGACTACCCCGCCTGGGTCACCGATCGCTACCTGCAACTCCCGGACGACCTGCCCACGCGGGTGGCGGACGAAGCGCGCCGCGTGGCCGGGGACGCCGGAACCCCGTACGACATCGCCACCGCCATTGAAGGCTACCTTCGCACATTCCCCTTCAACACCGGTGTCCCCGCCACTCCGCCAAAGCGCGATGCAGTGGATTACTTCCTGTTCGACCTCAAGGCCGGTTACTTCGACTACCAGGCCTCCGCCATGGCGGTGATGCTCCGCACCCTCGGCGTGCCGGCCCGCATCGCCGTCGGCTTCGCGCTCGACCCCGGCGAAGTCGTCGAAACCAGGTACACCGTCCGCAAGAACGACGCCTACACGTGGGTCGAGGTCTTCTTCCCGGGCTACGGCTGGGTGAACTTCAACCCCACCCAGGACCGCCCCGCGGGAGGCGCCGGCGGCATCGGGACCGGCGCCTCCGGCGATGACACGATTGAGATTCCATCGCTCGAAGACCTCTTCCCATTCGAAGACGACTTTGTGAATCCGATCCCCGACGACGTCACAAACGCCCTCAACGAGCCGCCCGTGCAGTCGAGCGACCCGCCGTGGTTCCTCCTCTGGGGGCTGGCCGTCATCCTCGCCGTCGTCGCGCTGACGGCCCTCTCGGCGCGCATCGCCTGGAACTGGGGGCTTCGCGGGCTCGAAGGGCCGGTTCGCCTTTGGGCCCAGGCGCACCGCCTCGCCGGTTGGGCGGGCCTTTCCGGCCCCCGCACCGAGACGCCCCGCGAATGGTCGCGCCGCGTCGGCGAGAGAGTTCGCGAGGAGGAGAACGCCAGCACGCTGGCGAGCGCCTATGAGGCCGCGCGTTACGCACGCCCCGGGAAGAAGCCCCCGGAAGACGAGGCGCGCACCGCCTACGCCCGCCTCCGGAATACGCTGCTCAAACGCGTCCTCCGCTACGGCCGCTACGACCCGCCGAAGAAGCGCTGATATGGTGCGCACCGCGTCTCCTCTCGTAGCAGTGGTGGCCGAAACCGCGCTCGGCGCGGCCGGCGTAGCGCTCTCCCCGGCGGGCATCCGCCACGCGACGCTCTTCCACCGCACGCCCGAGGCCGCCTTGGGCGAACTGCGCGCCTTTGGCGCCGAATCGGCGGATGATCCCCGCGCGCCCGAAATTGTGTCTCTGCTCCAGGCATACGCTGCCGGCCAGCCGGTCAGCCTTGACGACTACCCCGTCGACCTGCCCCCGTGCAGCGGTTTCCAGCGCGCAGCCTGGCTGGCCCTGCGCGAAATCCCTCGCGGCGAAACGCGCAGCTACGGCTGGCTCGCCCGCCGCCTGGGGCACCCCGGCGCCGCGCGGGCCGTCGGCGCCGCCGCGGGAGCGAACCCCGTGCCCCTCTGGCTCCCCTGCCACCGGCTCGTGGCCAGCGACGGTACGCTCCACGGGTTTGGGGGCGGATTGGTCATGAAACAGGCGTTGCTCGAACTGGAAGGCGCCCTGCCGCAGCGCCTGATGTGATTCCCGCTACCGGAACGTCGCCGAGCAGGCGCCGTCAGCGAATACCCAGTACCCCATGCCCCCCTGCCCGGCCGAAGTCGGCCTCAACAGCGGAGATGCGCCCCGCACCCAAACAGCCCATCCATCCTTCGCCCAGCCATACACTGCGGCGCCGCACGGCAGCCGGTCCATGAACGAGCCAACCGGCCCGGCGGGCAGCGTCACCAGGTTCCACCCCGGCCCCAGGGCGACGGTGATTTCCACCGGCGGCGCAGGCGCTTCGGGCAGTACCGGTGGCGTGGGAGTGGGTTTCGCGCCCTGCGGGTAGCGCGCGGCGATCCCGGCGACATCGTCGTCGCGCAGGGTTCGCTTCTTCCCCCCGTAGCGGTAGTACATCACTGCCTCTTCCTCCGCCTTCGTGCAACGGAGGATGTCCGGGCAGCTGTGCTCCAGCCCCGCCACATGGCCCAGCTCGTGCAGCGTGACCGAGTGCGCGTCCACCATGCCCCCTGTGCCGTCGCCCAGTCCGGCCTGGGGGTTGCTGTTCAGCGCGATGTCCGCCTCGTGCACCAGCTCGTCCCTCGCCGTCACCCCGAGCACGCAGCCGAGCGAGCAGTCCATCCGTATCCAGGCAATGGTGTTCTCGCCATCGGGCCGGCTGGTCAGATGCAGCGAAGAGGCCCTGTCGGTGAACCCGGCGTACTGGAACGCGAACGACGATCCCGGGGCGTCGCTCCACGTTTGCAGCGCGCCAACGATCGCGTCGGGGCCCACACCCGGAGCCGGCCCCTCCGGATTGTAGGAGACCTTCACCGGCATCTCGCTCGCGGCCCAGGGCCAGCCCCAGGGTGCATGCTGGGCCGCCACGCTTCCCTCCCCGCTGGCCAGCAGCTCCGCCCCCGGCAGGATTGAGCGAAGCGCCACTGCGGCGGCCGCCTGCGCTTCCGCTTCGTTCACCGCCCGCACGGAGAAGTGAAGGTTCAGGACGCGCCCCTCCGCGGTGATAACGCGGAACTCGAGTGCGGCGATGCTGCCGGAGGCTTGCCCCTTTCCCGGCGCAAGCGCGACCCACGCCGGCAGGGCCAGCGCAACAACAGCGAGCGCAACGAGCATTCGGCGCATTGGCGGGTAGTTCAAACGATACTGCATGATACCGGCCGCACCATCTCCCCGCCCCGCCCAGACACGCTGAAGGCCACCCGCCGGGTGGCCTTCAGCGACTGGAGAGGCGTCTCAATCATCGGCGCGAGCCCGTCCCGCCCCGTCAGGGGACGTACGGAATCTGCAGGGCCGAGCTCGAAATGAACCAGTAGGCTTGTCCCTGCTTGAGCACGGCAAGGTTGTTTACGAACGCCGGGGTGGAAGGGATGTATCGCGACCATGCCTTCGTCGCCGGGTTGTAGCTGTACACCGCCTGGATTCCTGCCTGGCCGGCAAGCGCGACCGCTGGCGGAGCATCGGCGCCCGGCCAGGCCATCAGGTTTGCGCCCGGTAGCAGCGGAAGGATTGGCTTCGGCGTCCCGGTCGGGGTTGGCGACGGCGTTGCGGTCTTCGTGGCCGTGGGTGGGAGCGGAGGCGTTGGCGTCGATGCCGGCGGCGAAGTTGGCGGCCAGGTTGGCGGTGACCCACCAGGTGGCGTCGACCCGCCCGGGATGGTGCTCGTGGGAGTCGGTGTCTTCGTCGGAGTCTTCGTGGGCGTTGCGGTGGCGCTCGGCGTCCCGCTGGGTGTGGCGCTTGGGGTGCCGCTTGGGGTCCCGCTGGGCGTGGCGCTCGGGGTGCCGCCTGGTGTTCCGCTCGGGGTGGCAGTGGGTGTGTTTGTAGGTGTACTGGTGGGGGTCGGCTCTCCGCCAACCGGGCCATAGATCGCGAGAATGCCCGCCACGTCATCGCCTGTGGGAGACTGCTTGATGCTCCCCTGCGAGTAGCTCGCGTACATCACCGCTGAGCCGCTCGCCGAATGGCCCAACCCCAGTGCGTGTCCGAATTCGTGTGCGGCCACGCTCGCGAAGTCCACCTGCACCGGCGATCCCGTCGTCCAGTTCCATTCCGGGTCGAACTGCATGTCGAACTCGATTGCCGGTTTCGGGTTGCCGCTCTGGTTGAACCAGGTGCAGGTCACCGCCAACACTGAGCCGCTCTGAGGCGCCCAGCCGGCCGTGTTTGCGCCGTCGAGCCCCCCACCGCACGCGCCCGTGCCGTTCCCGGAGCCGCCCCCACCGGCAAAGGCGAAGTTCGCGCCGGTCGTGTTCCAGGCGCTCGCGCCGGATCCGGCTGCCTGCTGGTCGCCGCTCAGCGTTTCTGGCTTGCCTGCGGGGTTGTAGCCCCAGCTCGCGGTGCGCTCGGCCCACCAGTATCCGTTCAGCACGTACTGCGCCGAGACCTCGCTTTCGACAACCTCCACTGCGCCGGGGAAGCGCCCGATGAAGTCGGCCCTGGCCGCCGCCACTGCCGCAGCAAGGGCAGCCGGCCCGTCGTTCTTGATCAGCATCTGGAACTGCACGTAGTACCACTCGCCGTTCCACTCCACTGCGATCACGAGGTGCTCATCTACGAATTCGATCTGGCCCTCAGCCCGCGCTTCGCCCCCGCCGCCGGCCATGGCAACCACAGCCGCGCCCCACACCAGGAGCGCGAGCGCCGCGAGCGCCAACGCTACCCGGGGGACACGCCCTCCCTGCTTCTTCCTCATGGTCGTCACCGGTACGACACCCTCCGGCCAGCGGCGTCGCCCGGGCGGCGCGCGCGGCAAACCATTCTGCAATTAGCGTCGACGCAAACACGCCCTTCCAATAGCGGCTGTTTGCGCACGTGGGGCTGCGATGGGGTTAAATACCGGTGGAACCACCCTCGACGGACAATTGCCGGGAAGGAGCGTGCCATGCGTGTCGGAACGGTGCGTGAGATGAAGGATGGCGAGTTCCGCGTGGGGCTTACCCCCGAAGGCGCCCTCGCGCTGGCCGGCACAGGCCACGAAGTCGTTGTCGAAGGAGGCGCCGGTGAGGGCGCCGGACACTCAGATGAGGCGTATCGCGCGGCCGGCGCGACCGTCGCCGCCAGTTCCGCGGAGGTCTGGGGGACCTGCGATCTGGTCGTCAAGGTCAAGGAACCGCTGCCGGGCGAGTACGGCTTCCTCCGCCCGGGCTGCGCGCTCTTCACCTACCTTCACCTCGCAGCCGATAGGCCGCTGACGGAGCGGCTGCTCGAATCGGGCTGCCCCTCGCTTGCCTACGAGCTTGTCCGCAGGCCTGATGGCGCCCTGCCGCTGCTGGCGCCCATGTCGCAAGTTGCCGGCCGCATGGCGGCCGAGATCGGCGCCCAGCTTCTGAAGCACCCTGGCCCCGGCCGGGGCAAGCTGCTCGGCGGAATCGCGGGCGTTCCCCCGGGACGCGCGGTCGTCATCGGCTCGGGCACCGTTGGGACGGCGGCCGCGCGCGTGCTCACCGCCCTGGGTGCGCGCGTCACCGTCATGTCGCGCGACCTCGCTCGCCTGGGCTTCCTGCAGGAGTCGTTCGGCGGCCTCATCGCCACGCGCGTCTCCACCCCGGGCGCCGTCGCCGATGAGATTGCCGGGGCCGATCTCGCCATCCTCGGCGTGCTCGTTCCCGGCGCCGCCGCCCCCAAAGTTCTTTCGCGGGCCATGGTCCGGTCCATGGGGCCCGGGGCGGTCATCGTCGACGTCTCCATCGACCAGGGCGGGGCCGCCGAGACCAGCCGCCTCACCACCCACAGCGATCCCATCTACGTCGAGGAAGGGGTCGTGCACTACTGCGTCAGCAACATGCCCGGCGCCGTGCCTCAGACCAGCACCCAGGCCCTCACGAGCGCCACCCTCCCCTACGTGGAGGCCATCGCTAACAGCGGCCTCGAAGGAGCCCTCCGGGCCGATCTCGCCCTCGCGCAGTCGCTCAGCACCTGGCAGGGCACGCTCGTCCGCGGTCCCGTCGCCGAGACGTTCGGCCTGCCCGCCGCGCCCAATCCGTTCCTCTAAAGAGCGATGTCCGGGCGCAGGGCACACAACTGCGCTCCCCCGGGTGACTGTCCGCTTCCTGCTGCCGTAAGGTTGCATGAATTCCGCATCAGGCGCCCGGGGGGACAAATGGCAACGTGGCACCAGGAAATCTGCGACGAGCTTCGCGCCTTCATCGAGCGCCAGCACATCTTTTTCGTCTCGACCGCCCCGGTCGGCGACGAAGGCGGCTATCCCAACGTCTCGCCGAAGGGCCGCGCGCTCCTGCGCATCCTCGGACCAAACCTCGTTGGTTACCTCGACTATCCCGGCAGCGGGAACGAGACAGCGCGCCACATAGGCCACGGCAGCCCCGTCACGCTGATGTTCTGCAGCTTCGAACGCGAGACCGGCGTCGTCCGCCTTTTCGGCCGGGGCCGCGTCGTCCCCGTCGGCGATCCCGAGCTCGAACGCCATCGCGAGGCCTTCGCCGGCGACTTCCATCCCTACGTCCGCCAGGCCTTCTTCGTTGACGTGGAGAAGGCCGTGCGCTCCTGCGGCTATGGAGTCCCGCGCATGGACTTCCTTGAAGACCGCGACACTATCGACCGCTGGTGCGAGCGTGCGCTGGAGCCGCGCGAGATGGCCGGCGGCCTGCCGCAGCCCGGGGAGCTCAGGCTGAAGAAGTAGCTCCCTACCTGTTCGCCCGGAACCACTCCACGGTCTGCGCTATTCCCTCGTCGAGCCCCACCTCCGGCGCCCAGCCGAGCACCCTCGCCGCGCGCGAGCTATCGAGCCAGATGCGGCGCACATCGCCCGGCCGGGGCGGCCCGTGCAGGGGCGGTGTCGTGTCGCTCGTGGCCCGCTGCAACGCCGCGAAGATGGCGTTTACTGAAGTCCCCCGCCCGGTTCCGATGTTGAGCGCTTCGCCTTCGCCCTTCTCAAGCGCGATGACGTTCGCCCGCGCGATATCCGCGACGTAAACGTAGTCCTTCTCCTGCTCGCCGTCGCCATCGATGGTGCAGGGCTCACCCCTCAACATCTTCCCGGTGAAAATCGCCACCACCCCCGCCTCGCCGTGCGGGTCCTGCCGCGGCCCGTAGGCGTTCGCGTAGCGCAGGATGGTGTAGGCCAGCCCCTGCGTCCGGCCCGCAAGGTCGAGGTAGAGCTCCCCCACGCGCTTCGAAAGCCCATAGGCCGAAAGCGGCCGGATGGGGTGCTCCTCATCGACCGGCACACGCTCCGGGTCGCCGTAGAGCGCGCCGCCCGTCGACGAGTAGACTACCTTCCGTGCGCCGTGCTTCGCCGCCAGGAAGGCGATACGCGCGGTGCCGCCGCCGTTCACCTCCAGGTCGTGCTGGGGGTCGGCGGCGCTCAGTTTCACGCTCGCCTGGGCGGCGTGATGGTTCACTATCTCAGGCTCGAACTCCGCGAAAACCTTCTCCGTCTCGATGGAGTGGATGTCGGTTTCGTGCAGTCGCGCCTTCGCGTTCACGTTCGCCCGCCTGCCGGTGGCGAGGTTGTCGATCACCCTCACCTCGTGGCCGGCCGCCACATAGGCGTCCACCACATGCGAGCCGATAAAGCCCGCGCCGCCGGTCACCAGGATCCTCACGAGAGCTGCTCTTCGATGGCGGCGCGGTAGACCGCCACAAGCCTCGGAAGGACCGCCCGCGGACGGAACATCTCCGCCCGCTCGAGCCCGCGCGCCCGCAGCTCGCGGGCAGCCAGGGGGTCGCAGAGCACGCGCCCCAGCGCTTCGGCGAATGCGCGCGCGTCGGGAGGGCCACCGCTCCCAAGTTCGACTACGAGGCCCGCCTCTCCCACGATTTCGGGCAGGGCGCCGCCGTCGCTGGCCACGACCGGCAGGCCGCAGGCCATCGCCTCCACCACGGGCACGCCGAACCCCTCATAGCGGCTCGGCTGGGCAAACGCGTCGCAGGCGTTGTAGACGTGCGCCAGCGTCTCGGGCTCCTGGTGCCCCAGTTCGAGTATCCGGTCTCCGAGCCCCAGCCGGTTTGCGAGCGCCCGCTGCTCACCGGTCAGGGGGCTGCCACAGCGCACGAGGTTGGCGCCTGCAAGGTCGGGCTCGACGAGCGCCGCCAGCAGCAGTTCCAGGTTCTTGTACGGGCGTGTATGCCCAACGCTGAGGATGCGCGGGCCCGCGGGCAGCCGCACCCCCTGGCGCGCCAGCCACCGTTCCGGGTCAGAGCGCACCCGGTATTCCCCTGCCACCATGTTCGGCGCCACGGACACGCGTGCGGGGTCCACCTCAAGGTGCGTTGTGATGTCGCGCGCCGTGTTCTTCGAGACCGCGATGATCCGGTCAGAACGGCACATGCCCTCGATGCTGCGCCTCAGCAGCGTGCTGTCGAACCACGCCTCGAAGCGGCTCTCGTAGTGCCCCTCCAGCAAGAGTGGCATGAGGTCGTGGCAGGTCGTGACCGTGGCCGTGCCCTGGACCGCATCCACGAAGTGCCCCAGCGCCTGGTCGGCGATGTGAACCACATCCCCACGGTCACTGGCTGCGACCATCGCGGGGGCGCGCCGGTATCGTGCTACATAGCCCCCGAACCGGGAGAAACGCGGTTCGGCCGGGACCGCCGCCTCAACCACCTCCAGGCCGCCTTCGCCCGAAAGCGCGGCGATAGCCCGGGCGTAGCGATCGATGCTCACCCAGCGCTCGCCCGGAAGCGGCCCGGCAAGGGTTACGCGCAGGGGATCCGGGGCGGCAGCCGGGGACATAAGAGCGATGGTATGTGCGCACGCGGTCCTGAGCCAGCGAAGCCGCTAACGTTCGCGAAGCTTCGCCAGGCCCCAGCCGATGGCCGCGCAGGCCGCTCCCGCCGCCAATCCGCCCACAAGCAGCGGAACCACAAACTGCGACATTGGTGCGCCGGACTGTATCTGTGCATACTTCGCCAGCGCCACGTTTGCGGCGAAGCCAACCGCAAACCCCCACGCTGCCGCCTGCAATTCGAACGGCGAGCGCCCAATCCCAAGCTCATCGAGCACCTCGCGAACGGGCGAAGTGGCGCCCGGCTCCTCCGCTTCCATCCGCTGCGCCTCGGTTTCGAGTGCCGCTACAATCTCATCGATCAGCCCGTCGGGAACCTCATCCAGGAGGCGCCGATACTCTTCCGGGCGTGTCCCTCCCGGAGCGCTACGTCGAACTGGCGGGCGCGGCTGCACCCCCGGCCGCGATGGCGGCGGCGCAGCTATCCCCGGGCCGCGCACGAAGACCGCGGCAGGTGCTCCCCCGCTACCTCCGCGACGGCAGCGCCCGCACGATTCCGTCCCGCGCGACCACTCCTCAAACGCAAGTCGGCCTCCGCAGGTGGAACACCGGGTGCGCGCAAGAGTGTCCTCCAACTCCGGGCTCCTCCTCTACCCTTCCGTCGGCGGCGGCTGCGGGGTCGGGCTTGCCCCGCCGCCCTCGCTGGGAATTGTGGGCGTTGCCGTCGGTGTTGTAGTTGGCGTAGCCGTTGGGGTGCCGGTCGGCGTTGCCGTTGCTGTCGGTGATGCTGT
Organism: uncultured Anaerolineaceae bacterium; assembly: GCA_964475735.1. GTDB lineage: Bacteria > Chloroflexota > Dehalococcoidia > Tepidiformales > Tepidiformaceae > UCB2. The sequence goes on along the minus strand of CAYYYI010000006.1, from coordinate 28,669 downwards.
TGGCGTCGAGCCCTGGCCCCCTTCGGGCGTGCGGGTCGGTGTGCCGCGCGTGTTGCGAGGCGTCGGTGTCGCTGGAACCACCGTCGGGCCGGGCGTCTTCGCGCCTGCAACTGTCTGCGTGGCCAAGGGTGTGGAACCGTCTCCCGACTTGCCCTGGGCATCCTGCGCGGCCAGTACCTGCGAAGTGGGCGTCCCTTCGAACAGCTCCATCGAGGCGCCGCCCCCCTGCAGCTGCGATAGCAGGCTTGGCAGCCGCGACTCGCCCTGCTGCCCCGGCGGCGGAGGCGTGGCGACTGCCCCTTCGGCCGGGTAGCCCAGGCACCCTGCGAACAGGATGCCTGCCGCAAGAAGCAGCGCAGTCAGGCCTGCCAGGCGCGCCAGGCGGCGGTTCACCCCACTCATTGGCCCAGCGTAGTCCCGCCCCCTCGGCCCGCCCATCGGGCGGACGCCGATCGTTGCCTCTCTTCGTCCGTAGGGGAAGGCCCGGGGTGGGTCAGGAGGGAGGAGAACGGAGGAGAACGGAGCGGTCTCGCCGTCAGCGGATCTCGATCTGCGGAGTGACGGCGCTCACGTATTGCTGCGCCCCGGCGACCGCACGCGCCTCCACCACGACGGCGGTGCCCGCGAAGGCGCGCCGGGACTCGCCGGTCACCGCGTACGTCCACGTGCCCGATGTGCCCTGTTGCGTCGCCGTGTTCTCAACCGGCGACGTGCCCCAGGCGCCCGTTGCGCCATTCCAATACTTGCTGTCACTCGTCCGCCGGATGACGAACGAAACGGACGCCGGCGTGAGCGTGCCATCGGTCGCAGTGAACGTCAGGCGGCTCCGTGGCGTCTTCACGCCCGCGCCCGGGGCGGCCACCACCAGTTCCGCCGACGAACCTGGCGTCGGGCTTGCGGACGGGCTCGGGTTCGGTGACGGTGACGGCGACGGGCCTGGCGATGGCGATGGTGAGGGCGAAGGCGAGGGGGAGGGTGAAGGCGAAGGCGAGGGTGAGGGTGAGGGCGAAGGCGACGGGCTCGGTGTGGGCGACGGCGGGGGGCTCGTTATTGTCAGCGACAGCGTGTTGTCGCCGCTCCCGTAGTAGACCGCGGTCACGAAGTAATCCCCGGCGAGTGTGGGCGTGAAGCGCACGCCCGATTGATCCGCTGCGCAGCCTGTTGCGCCAGTGGTGGCGCCCGCAGCCGGGCCTGAAACCAGGAACATGATCCCGGAGATGCCGCCCGGAGGCTGGGCCGCGCCCGCGGCGGTGTCGTTCGCGGCATCCGCGCCCACGGCCGCCGTGCAGACGTTGATTGTGCTCCCGAGCGTCAGGCTCGTGCCTGTGTTGTCGAGTCCCACTTCGCCGATGGTCACGCTGGCCACCGGTGGCGTGACCGACACCTGGATCCCCGCGGGCGAACCGGTCGTGTTCCCCGTCCCCGGAGAAAGCGTAACGGCGCCGGTCATGGCTCCGGCACTCGCCAGGTTGTTCGCTGTGGCGGTCACCGTCATCGTTGATGCCCCTGCAGGGGCGAGCCCCGGCTGATCTGCGCATGTGGCGACGCCCGTCCCCGCGCCCGCAGGCGCACCGCCACCGGGGCAGGTTCCGCCAGTCACACTCCCGTTGGCGAGCGTGAGCGCGGCCGTGTAGCTCCCCGAATCCGCTGCGCCGTTGTTGGTCAGGTCAACGGTGAACGTCACACTTTCGCCCTCGAAAACCTGCGCCGCCGATGCCACATTGGTGACCGCGATGCTCTCGTTTTCAACGGTAAGCGAAGCCGGGTCCGTCGTCGGCGCCCTGCCCGCGTCGCCGCCCCCATCCTGCGCGCAGAAGGTCGAGTCGAAGCAGTCCGTGACCGCGGTCTGATCGATCACCGCGCCGTCGGCGACGTTCCGAACGGTGGCGTTCACCGTGATCGGCGCGATCTGCGAGTCCGCTCCCAGGGAGCCGATGCTGCACGTGAAATCCCGGTTGTTCGTGCCGCTCGCCACGCAGACCGTCGGCCCAAGCCCGCCCGTAAAGCCGTCGATTGCAAGGCTGGCGCCCAGGCTCCCCTTGATGATCAGGTTCGTGACCGGGACCGTGGCAGAGGATTTGAAGTTGATCGTGTACGTCACCGCGTCGCCCGGGCTCACCGCAACCGGACCCGCCGGCGATTGGTCTACCGTGAACACCTGAGGAGGCGAGATCGCCTTCGCCGGGCGGTCCCACATGGTGACCGCCGCAGCCAGCCCTGCAAGCATCACCAGGAACGCGGCAGCAGCCGCGCGGCGTCGCCCACCTGTTCGCCGGAAGGTGACGATGCTCACCGTTAGCCGCCCGTGTAGGCGATTGAGATGCCTCTGAGCTTCGCCCCCGCGCCGCCCGTCAGGTCCACCACGACGAAGTAGACGTTCGCCTGGTTGTCGACCGTGTGGCTGAAGGCACTTGCCGTCTGCGGGCTGGCTCCGGTGCTCGAAAGCACTTCCGCCAGCTTGTAGATCTGGCCCGTGTTCGTCCCATTGCCAATGGGCGTGAAGTCCAGCCGCGCCTGCACCGACGTGCCGCTGCCCGCCTCAAACGCCACGGTCATGCTCGTCACAGTGGCGCCGTCCGGCAGAACGACCGGGGCGTAGTACCGCACCGAAGCCGCATCCGCGCCCACCGGGTTGAGCTGATTAAACGACTTCTCGTAGATCGCCAGGTCGTTTGTGGGAAGGAAGGTGCTTGCCGCCATCGAAACGTTCCCGGTCTTCGTTGTCGAAGCCAGCGTCGCGCTCGCCGCCGTCACGCTGATCCATACCGCATCGCCGTCGGCCATCTGCGTGAGCGTGTTTCCGAAGGCGGGACCGCCCGGCGAGTAGACCTCGTACGACTGTGTGGCCGCGTTCCAGCGGTACACTGAATCGTACTTCCCTTCGATGCTCGCGAACGCCGCGGAAGGCGAAAGGGCCCCGCCGGAGTAGGCGATGTTGTTCCAGCCCTGGAGCAGGGTCTCGCCGGCCCGGGCGTGCTTGTCGCCGGCCGCGAGGGCAGCGCCGACCCCTACAATCACCAGGGCAGCGGCCGCGAAAAACGCGCGCGAGGGCTTCATCGGGCTTCTCCCTGTCGCCCGCTGATGCCGGCTGCGCGGGCGGCTCCTGGGGAAATGGTATGGCCCGCCGGTGCGGGGCCTTAATGGGCGGAAGCCCGATGTGGCCGCGGCGGCGACCCCTATCCGCTTCCGTCAGACCCTGAGATCGAGCGGGGAGAAACTTGATAGGCGCGCGCTCCGCCGCCTAAGTCCGCGTGACGCCCTTCACTGGTATCGCTCTGCGACCACCACGTCGCGGTGGAGGTACTCCCCCGGACCCCCTGGCGCCGCCGAACGGAACTCCCCGCCGCACGTGATGAGCGTGACCCACTCGGCCCCCGCGGGCTTGTCCGTCGGCCAGATGAGGTCGCCCATCGGAATGGTCGCCACCTCGTAGCGCTGCTTCCGGATGATGCGGTACTTGTATTCGAGCCCGTTCTCCATCATGACGACAATGTCGTCGCCAATCTCCGAGTTCTTCAGCTTGTTGAACGGCCCGATGATGTTCGGGTAGTAGTCGACGTGCGCGGAGAACACGGCGTTCCCGAGGAAGCCGGGCTTATCGTAGATGTAGTACCAGCCCGTCTTGAGCGGGTCGTGCGGCGTGTCGAGCTGGTTGGTGGGCAGCAGCCCGATCTCCTCGATCTGGGACTCAACACTGAATCGCGGGATCTTCAGCATCGAAACCTTGCCATCAAACGGCGTGGGCGTTGCCGTGGGCGAAGGCGCGTTCGTGGGTGTTTCGGTCGGTGTGTTCGTTGGCGTTGCCGTCTCGGCGACGAACGGCTCTTCTTCGGCCGGCTCGCCTTCGCCTCCGCGCGTGAGTAAGAACCCGGCGGCAAGAAGCATTGCGCCAGCGCAGAACGTGGCGATCGCGAAATAACGAAGGATCTTCATACTGTCGAAGCCGGTCGCACCTGGCTGGGAATGTAGCTTTGCAAGCCTCTCAACAGCTTACACAACAACCCGGCAAGACGGGATTAAGGCCCCTTCCCATCGTCTCCCGAAGGCGGCGGACGGTTCGCTGCGCGACGGCTCAACGCCAGCCCGATGGCCGCCCCGGTCAGGACGATTGCCCCCAGCGCCGCCAGCAGCACGTACCCCACAGCCAGCCCATCGCCCTCTGCGGCCTCCGGGCCGTTCGCCCCGCCCTGGCCCTCCACCCCCCCGGCCGCGGTGCGCGTGTGGGCAGCAATCACAATCTCGTCGGTGGGCAGCGTAGTCGCGGGCTTCGGTGTGTACTTCGCCTGCTCCGTGGCGGTGGCAGCCACCTCCGAAGGCGACAGCGCCATCGTGCGTGTGGCCGTTGGAAGCTCCGGCGCCTGGCCGCTCCCGGCGTTCAGGTTCGCCTGCTGCGGCCCCTGCTTCCACTCGGCTGTCTGCGCCGCCGGTCTTCCCCCAACGGTGAAGGTGACCGTCTTCCCGGGCGTTCCGCAGCCCGCTTTCTGCGATTCGTGCATCACGTTGATGATGTACACGCTCACCCCGCCCTCGGTCATGCTCCCCCTGTACGACGGCCCGAGCTGCGTGCAGTCAAGGCCGGCGACATACCCCCGCACCTCAGTTCCATCGGGTACCGGCTCTCCGTCGATCGCGGCAGAGCCATAGAACGTCGAGGGAACCTGCGGTTGGGCGGCCGCGCCAGGCGCCATGGCGATCGCGAGCCCGGCGCCCGCCATGGCCGCCCCGGCGCTCAGGCCCCATTCGCGCGCTCTCCCTCTCCACACACCCTGATGGTAGCCCCGCCACCGGCGACACGCCAAAGCAGCCACTCTCGCCCGTTTCACAATTACCGCATACCTTATGTTCAACCTCTCCCATCGGGGTGTATGTGGACGGCATCGGCGAGACACTCCGCAACGCGCGCGTCGGGCGCGGGCTGACTATCGAGCAGGCAGCCCAGGACACCCGTATCTCGCCGCGCTTCCTGGAAGCGCTCGAAGAAGAGCAGTTCGAGGCACTCCCCGCACCCGTCTACGTCCGCGGCTTTCTCCGCTCCTACGCCAACTACCTGCGCCTTGACGCGACTCCATTGCTGGCCCGGCTCCAGGATGGCGGCTCGCCTGTGGCTGGCCCGGACGCTTTTGTTGGCGGGCCGCGCCCCCCCGGCCCGGGCGCACCCCAGGCGCGGCCGGACCCCTTCCGGCCCGCTCCGCGCCTCGCGCCCACCCCGGTTCCACCGGTGTTTGCCGGCGAGTCCGCGACCCCGGAAGAGGAGTGGTCGCCGGAGCCGCCTTCCGGGAGTCCCGAAGATCTGCCCTCCGAGCCATTCGCTTCCGGGCCCGGGCCTGAGCCCGCCTACCCGCCCGAGGAGGCTGTCTTCCGGCCCCGCCGCGTTGCTGGCGTGCTTTCTGAAAGGGACCCCTACGAGCGCGACGGCGGAAACACCGTGCGCATGCTCGCCCTGGCCGGCGTCGCCCTCATCGTCATCCTTGTGGGTGCGATAGCAATTCTTTCGCTTACTGGCGGGGGAGGCGACGACGATTCCAGCCCCGCCGCTGGCGAAACCGAGACCCCAACTCCTACCCGTGTCGCAGGAACGGTTATCCCCGTGGGTTCGGCTACACCCTCGGCGACCGCCAGCCCGAGCCCCACGGTCAGCGCCAGCCCTTCGCCCGGTGGCACGCCCGGCTCGCCTTCTCCCACGGGTACCCCCGCGACGCCCACGCCGCCGCCAACCGCGACCCCGCCGAAGCCCGCGGCGACTCCGACTCACACGCCCAGCCCGACGCCGTCTCCAACCGCGACGCTCGTGCCTCCTACGCCGATGCCCACGCC